>CAYJSE010000022.1:17872-25581 GCA_964372765.1 uncultured Planctomycetia bacterium
GAATTCGTACTGACCAAAATAAAAGGAGTTTTATCGGCTGGCGTGAAAAATTTACTTTTTAATTGATCGCGGCTCACCACAACCGCCAACTGATCATGAGCTCGAGCGATCCGGATACTACCTATTGCCTGCTCCAAGCTGTGAGTCAACACAACTTGGTAGTAGCCGGTCAAATAAACACCCAGTAATAACTCATCCAGCAAAATATCGCGGTTTCGATCTTCATAAACAATAACCACTGGTTGACCGCTAGGTGTAAACTCGCCGTCCAGCCCCGCCTCCACCACGTCTGCCAGCCGCGCGGCCGACGACAATAGATTTTTAAAAATACCGGAAGCTCTACTTAAACCTTTTTGGGTTTCTGGATTGACCCTCGATGAGCTTTCGAGATCGTTATTCAACCGATTAGCGATGTCTTGAACGAATCGGATATCCTCGGCCAATGACACAGCAGACGCAACGCTTTGAATCCAGGGCCCGGGGCGCAAACCGTTCGTGCTCAACAATCTCGTATCCGATAAACCAATCCCTTCATTACGGCGATACTCGATCTCAAGAGGCCGATCCGGAACACGGGCTAGGAGAAAAAGCTTGGCGTTTTCTGCTTCAAACACACTTCTGGAAACTTCCAACAATAAATCAGCCAACTTTTGATCATCATTTAAATCAACTTGTCTTGTTTGGATGCGCTCATTCAGTTCTCGGGCTAAAATAGTCCACACATCGTCCGGCGCTTCAGATCGCTGCCGCTGTATCACGGTCGCCAGGGAAAAGTTTGTCTTCTCCCGCCTGACCGAGAGTCGTGTTTCTACCCTTCCTCTTTCTCCCTCTTCAAACTCTTTTGTCACAGTCGCGATAATCGTAGAATCTTCGGCAATTCTTTTTTCCACCACGGCCAGCCGACCGCCGGATAAAATTTCATCCTGTCGGCGAGCATACTCGGCGGCCCTA
The DNA here is from genome assembly GCA_964372765.1 of uncultured Planctomycetia bacterium. Lineage (GTDB taxonomy): Bacteria > Omnitrophota > Gorgyraeia > 2-02-FULL-51-18 > CAYJSE01 > CAYJSE01. Next base: position 18,824 of record CAYJSE010000022.1, read on the forward strand.
GGGAGATCCTCGAGTCTCCTGAGATCATCGATCTCCGCTAATTTCTCATGAATCGCGCCGGAACGGGCGTCGTCTCGTTCGGTGAGATCTCCGGTAACAAGCTCGACATAAAAAAATCCGCTGGGATGAAATCGTAGATGATAGCGCGTCGGTTCGCCCAAAAGAAGTTTCTCGTACTCCTCAGCTGGAAAAAGGTAGCGAAAAGCATCGTAACGTGCCCCACTGGATGCGGCTTCTTGGGCAAGCATCTGTAAATGAGCGTCGCCCCGCGTGCTGTCCGTTTGAAGAATAAAGGGCGAACTCAATCCGGCATAGCGGACATAATAGCCGCCTGGATTTTGTCTGGGGTTTGCCACAAGCTCAACCAAAATATTTTTACTATTCTCAAAAAGATACAGACCGAGCGCAAGCCGGTGGACATTCACGGAACCACGGTCGATATCCAGTCTTGTCAGATCATTAATCCGGTGTGTGCCGACAACAATGTTCGAAGGAGTCACGCCTGTGCCGGGGTATGCCCTTAGATCCTGCAAAAATGACCGGTCGAGATAAGTACGAGTCCATTCCCCAGTCTCCTTCTCCTCCAGGTAAAACGCCTCACCGGCCCTGGCGAGTTGACGGGCCGCCGTCCCATGGCCCCCCAGCGGAAACTTCATACGATCATCGGCGGAAGGAATGACCCCATCCTTTTCGGACAGTTTAAAGCCAGACAAACGAGGTTGGATTAAAAAAATAACATTGGAAGAGTGAAACCCGTAAAAACCGTTCTTTTGAAAATCCGCGATCACATTTTCAATACCCTCTTCACTCACGTGAAAAACCAATCGTTGCTGTTGCAGAACATCGTCTGTTTTTTTGCCGTGCTTTTCTGCCAACCTCTCAAGCTGCCTCACATAGGCCTTCATCTGCCTTTCTCCGATATTCAAAGACCGCGCAAATTCCGGAATCTCGATGGCGCGTATCTGATCGGCAAGTGTCGTGGCCTTGTCCTCCCCACCGATACCTCGTGATAGAGCTAGGATTAAAGTTTCTCTATCCACTTGCTGGGCTTGTCGTACCAGGTCCCATATATCGACGCTGTATATTCGAGTATCCTGAACCCGGTGTAAGAGGATAGTCAAATCCTCGTTCAGATCGGCCGCGGATCCTGCAAAAAAACCCTCTATCACATATTCGCCCAGCAAAAGTCTCAACTCGGCCTTTTCGATGTACGGTTGAAAATCAGGAATATTTTCTGAGATAACGTGCTCCTCAAGCGGAACGATCTCGATTTGCTCGAGATTTTTCCCCGCCGGAGGATTCGGTAGATTTATTTTGTCAACGATCGCCTGGATCTGTTCCAAGGTACGGGCTCTACGATTCGGCTCTTGAAGTCCTTCATAGATACCCAGTAGTCGATCCAACTCTTGCTGATGAGGCTTGATAAGTTCCGAAATAACCTTGGCATAGGTTTCAGTGCGGTAATTCGTAATAGCTTCCGTAAACGTCAAAACAACTTCATCGGGTTCAAAACGATTGCTGCTGCCCGTTTCGGGTTTTAGTTTAGAAAGTTGATTCAAGAAATCGATAAAAAAATTAGGACTGTATATGCCATAATCCTTCAAACGATAGTTTTTCCACTGATTCTCGCGATTCTTGTATCTTAGAAGAGACGCAAGATTTCCTTGAGAGACAGTGATTTCCGAGGTTTTAATATTCACCAGCACGGTCAATCCATTTTTAGTAACAGTGGAATACATTTCCTGTCTTTTTTCAGGGCTATAAGATTCATCGACCGCAAACTCTAACCTTGGATTTTGTTCAATAAACGTCCTCCACTCCTGCGGATCAAACGCCTGCGCCAACCGCGCGCCGTCAGCGGCTGTTCTTCTTCGCTCTCCCCTCTCACCTCTTACCTCATTCGCCGCGCTGAGGAGGGCTCCGGAATGGTTTGCTTCTACGAAATGGATTAATGCCGCAAATGGGATAAAAGCAATGAAAAGTTCACGATCCTCACTAATCGACCCACTTAGATCTTGCCACCGAGGGGCTCTTTCCAGCTCTTCCTTCGTTATGTGGGGCTGAGCTATTTCAAAAATCCGATCGTAAAGGCCGCTCAGGAAGCTGTTTACCTCCCCGATGACCCGTTCACTATCGGGAGAACGTTCAATAAGCCCCCATACCGACCTGGCAACCCACTCAATATCTTGTTTATCTTCTCCAAGAAACGGCATTTCAACGCTCCACGCTTCAAGAAATTTTTTTGTTTGATCCGCTATCTTTTTAAACATTTCCTTTGTATGTTCTGATATAAATGCCTGCAGGGGGCGTCCAAACGTGAGCTCAAATTCCGTCGGGCTCTCGGCTTGCTTTCTCACCGTCAGACCAATCGGAACAAAACCATTATTGGGAATTTGTAATGTAACCACGTCTACCAATGGACGCACAACTCCATCTTCACCCACTTCATATCGCCCTGGAGTCTGGATATCGATCACAAGACGCTCACCTAAAATAGCTTGATACCCGCGAATCCTAAGATAAGGATTGGCGCTTCTTAGTTCTTCCGGAGTCAAATCCTTAAATGTATACCCCGCGTTGTGAACTATTAAATTTCTAACTGCCAGCGTCGTCTGGGGTCCCACGGAAATTTCCAGGGCCCCGTCTAAATCCAGATTTTCAATACGGACATTTTGACCATTAACAACTAAGACAGACTTATCAGAGATGCTCCCTCCCTGGATTTTGGACTGAACTTCCTGCACCGTCGACGCAAAAGACGGAGACAAAATAACCCTGGCCCCCTCCTGATAGGGGACGCTCTGTGAGATTCTTTGGGTTCCTTCAACATTGATTTTCACACCCGCCAGCGCCAGTAATTTTCTAGCAAATCTATAAAAGTCCGCTTCTGCGGTAGATACCGTATCCGGGTACAGTCCTTTGAATGGGTTGGCGGCTCCGACTTCCAGAGAATTCTTGGCCGGTGAAAATACATCTCTTTTTTTGAAATTCGTCACGCCCACCTGGCGACCGTCTCCCAATACCAACGCCAAATCCTGCATCATCGTCTCAAGACGCGTCGGAGGAAACGTGGTTTTCTCTGAGTTGAAAAACTTGGGATTTACAAACTCGCTGATAATTCCATTCGTTTCACGAAGAACTTCGGCGTAGACACGATTACTCACAATAAAAACATTGAGGTTCGCCGGGAAAGGCGACTGACCGGTCGTCGCCTCCGCCACATCACCCGCGGGATTACCCGTGGCCTTTAGAAGAGGGTCCAATTGATTGTATTCAACGTTGGCCGTCACGAGTGTTCCATCCTCACGAACAAGATCCGCAATCGCGCCTGTTTTTTCGCCCGCTTCTCTCGGAACAGTGAGAAAATTTAGATCAAGTCCTTGCTCGATAGAAACACCCAGAGCCGGCAAAATCCCGTTAAAAGCCTGGGCATTCGTATCTTGGATAAATACAGTGTGAGTGACCCCTTCTCGGCCCCATTTTTCCACAAGACCCTGCTGAGCCAGCAATAAATGCACGTCCCCATGGCCGTGAGGTTTTGTTTGGAGCTTGTAGGCATCTTTCTCGTCCGACACAAACCCTAGCACGGGCGGTGCGGCAGGATCACTACTGTCCGTCACTGCCGCAATAGCCGGAACATTGGCCTGCTTGACCAGCGTCACCTGTTCTTTAGGGATTCCAAAGTAATGATTGTCTTCCAAAATCTTTACGGTCAAGGCATGCGTATCGTCGGAGGTCATGATCACAAACGGAATTTTTCTATCTTTCTGGTTTATAGCGTTTGATTTTTGCTGAAGCGCCAAAATTGAAAGGATGTATCTTTCAAGATACGAGGTCTCTGTCACCACGTCGATGGGAATCGCCGCTTTAATGCCGTCTTTATACCCCAGACGCTCGCCTAATCCACCCGCGACCAGGACGACGGCCATTTTATTGGCTCCTCTCAAACCCGCGTCTTCAAAAAGCTCATAGGCCTCCCCAATCTCAGTCAAAGATTCGCTCCGCTCCGGAGGACGCGGGGTAAAGCCTTCCAGAGGATTTTTCCCTTGCTGCGCGTTGGTGATCAGTCTCCGGGAATTTTCAAGATATACCGCCAATCCTCCCGGATATGTTTCGTTCAATTGATAAACTTGATTCAAGAATTGCCGTTTCGATTCTTCATCGGTTCCTTTCACGGCCCATTGCCTGAAAAGATGTGTCTGCCCCAAGCGAACTAAAAGTTCGGCCGCTTGACGTTGTTGGTCAGTCAATTGCGCAAAATCCAAAACAGCCTCAATCTCCGCCAACCGCGCGGCGCTCACCCTCTTGTCGAGCGCGTCCGCGGCGAGGACGGCTTCTAAGATATCCTTCAAACTTTTGAAATCACGAATAGATTCGCCTTCTTTTCGTACGCCTCGGGAAACAACACCCGGCGACTGTGTCGCGTCAGAAAGCCGAAAATGGGGATAAAAATACTCTTTCTCACGACGAACGCTGGGACGAAGATTTTGAAGCAGAGCATCACGATAAGCCGCGGCCTTGATGACAAAACGAAACGCGCTGTAATCCCCTTGCTGAGATGCCTGACTAAAAATTTCCTCAAGATGCGCATCGCCGCGAGTCCTGACAGATTCGATCAGAAAACCGTTTGGTTCTCCTTCGTAATGCACATAAACGCCGCCCTGTTGCTGTTGGCTCTCAACAATTTCAATGGCGACATTCGCCCCCAATGTATCCAGCGCATAGAGACTCAAGGCCAGCTGATCAATCCCGACGGCTTCTTCGGGATTCCATTTTGTCGTATCGTTGATACGGCTGGTGACGATTAGAAGATCCGGGTCATTATTGGTTATGGCCATTAAATCATCCAGATAGGGCCTCCTTATGTTAATCGGAGAACCGTCCAGCAGATAAAATGCCTCGCCCTCGTGAGTCAATTGCCGGGCCGCGTCGGCATCACCCAAGGGCAGTGGATCGCTGTCGGGGGCTGGTATCAAAATACCTTGGGTGCCAAACGTATACCCGCGGCGAGCCTTTTGGACAAGGAAAACAATATTTTCAGGATTAAATCCGTAAAAATTATTGTCCTGAAAATCCTTCAGCACTTGATCTTTAATTTCTTCGCTGATATGAAGCACAAATTTTTGTTTGTCCAGCACAACTTTTAATTTATCGAGATTGTGGTCACGCTCCTGAACCAAACGTTCGATTTGTTGTCGGTGGGCCCACATAAATCGTTGGCCGACTCGCAGATTCTGCGCGTAGGCGGGTATTGGATAAGACATGATTTCTTGCGCTTTTTTCTCACCGAAAAATTGGGTGAGACTTTCCAATCCTTGATCTTGAAGTTTCTTCAATTCTTCCCAGACATTGATATTGTAGGTACGGATATCCTGGGTTTCGCCATACAGATCTTTGGAATCCTCATTCAATCCAGCGGCTGGCCCGGCCCAAAATCCCTGCACGACCACATGGCCGCCCAAAAGCCGTCCGCGGGCTTTCTGGCGAAGATCCTCGATACTTACCGATGAGTCCCCGGTGATAGTCTTTGCTGTGACCAGCTGATCGGTGGGCATAGCTTCGACATCCAATACACGTTTTCCTGGAGCAGGTTTAAAACGATTGATCAAATCCAAATCAGGCGATGCATTAGGATCGCTTCCTATCTGCCCCCTTAGAACCAAAAGATACTCGTTCACAAAATAGTCTGAGACGGCGTCCTCCAGGGTTCTATTCAAGAAACTTACATTTCGAATACTTTTAGGATCCACGGTCCGCATTTTTTGAACAAAAATCCCGACAAAATCTGCGAATTGGATTCCGTACTTTTTGGGATCTACAGTTAAAATCTCCTGGATTGACCCAGCGCGTGTGACACGGATAGCTGTGATATTCCCGCTGTTTGTATTCACTTCAATCGCTAGGCCGTTGGTCAGCACTAATTTTTCAGAGATCACAGACTGGCTTGAAATAGCCTCGCGAATGTTGGACATAAATCGTATAAAATTTGGAACTTTACCTTCTAAAATAACCCATGCTCGGCCCAGCAAAATCTCGTGGTCATCGGTCACTGCTGATTGGATTTTACTGGCCAATCTTTTTTTCAGATCCGGAATGTTAATCGTCGTGTCTTCAGAGACTGCCTCAGCGAGGGCTGAAAAAATCGAGTCCGCTAACCTAAGTCTGTCAAGATCCTGAACATTCTTTTCGCCCAATCGTCCGGCCAGCTCATCTTCCGAAAATACTTCCCCCCCGTAGAGATAATAGAACAAAGCTTCGAGGTATCGGTCACGCTCGGCCCATCGCCCAGTGCCAACTCCATCCAATCCACGAGCAGAAAACTCTTCGCCTAAACGCGACAGATCTTCCGCCAGACGGGCGGCTACTATGGGCTGTGACATTTCTTCGCGATTTTGCAATCCAGGTCCCACTGCACCAAATCGATTTTCTAAAGAAATAACGGCGGCGGATTGGAGGGTTGCGAGATCTTCGGCCGCCGTAGGGGCGCCATTTATGGCGCCAGTTTGGATTGCGGTCGCATTGGGCGCCATAAATCGCGCCCCTACACCCATTCGTTTAAGAAGGGCCGATACAATGGCGGGCTTCGCACCGAATTTCCCAGCGATGGCTCCGACAACCCCGGGGCCTCTTAGACTATCGGACCACAACTTCACGGCCAGGTTGCGGGCGGGGACAAGCCCCGCCCCTACACCGGTGACCACCTTTTTCGCCAGCGGATTTTCATCCCCTAATTCTGAAAGGAGCAATTCCTCGTATTT
>CAYJSE010000023.1:0-25348 GCA_964372765.1 uncultured Planctomycetia bacterium
CATCAGCGTTGTAAGTCCACTCGAAGAGCAGTCGACCAGAATCGGAATCGTAGGTGTAGTATTTTCTTTGGACGATCTGACCGGCTGGGGTGTAGGTTTCTTCAAGAGTTAGCTGACCGGCTGTGTTGTAGGTGTTGATCTTTCTTGAGATAAGCTGACCTGCGCCATCAGAAGTCTCCTCTAAGGTCACCTGGCCGAGGGCGTTATAAGCGCTAAACTTTGTTGAGACAAAAGTGCCTGTGACGTCATAGAAGAAGTCTTTTTTATTGAGAAGCCTGTTACTTGCGTTTCGTGTTTCTTCTGAAATCAAGAGGCCGGAAGCGTCGTACGAAAATGTCTTTGTTAAGAGAAGTTGCCCCGCTGCGTTATAAATCTCGTTAGAGATCAACTGACCGGCTGTGTTGTAGGTAAAGTTTATTGTGAAGACCAGCTGACCGGTCACATCGTAAATCTGCTCAAGAGTCACCTGACCCGCGGTGTTATAGGTGCTGAGCTTTGATCCGTCAAGAATGCCTGTGGAGTCATAAGAGTATTCTTTTTTCTGGAGAAGCCTGTTGTTTCCGTCTCGAGTCTCTTCGGAGATCAGTTGACCCACTGTGCTGTAAGTACTAAGTTTTGTCCCGACAAGAATACCTGCAGAGTCATAAGTATAATCTTTCTCGGTGACAAGCTGGCCAGTTGCGGTATAAGTCTCCTCGGAGATCAATCGGCTATGGGTACCGACAATGACTTTTGCGTGAACCCGCATATCTTGGCTAAAATATTCTAAAATGATTTCGACATCGCCATTCAAATTCAGAGAAAAATCAATTAAACTTAAAGCTTCCGGCGTGATCTCGCCGCTAGCGGCATCCACAACAACCTGTTTTGCGGCCGGAACTAGGTCTACACCTAAGGGATTGATTAGGGAGACAATAGTAGCCTTCAAAGATCCATCTTGTGCTCCCTCCATAAAATAAGTGATATGAAACCTCTCAAATTCTAACGTGATACGAGCACTGAAGATTTCTCCGTTAATAATTTCAATGTTTTCAGTATAAACTTTAGAAAGTGACACTCCAACCCTCTGTCTGGCAGTGAGAATCGCATCTTTGAGCTGAGGCGGATCCAAGGTCACGTTTAAATTAGCGTCGACAGTGGCTCGGATAATAGAATCCCCTATGGAATACTCAGCCCAAAAATTCCCGTTCTCAGTCCCCTGGTCGACAAGCTGAAGGCTGAGAGGATTGAGCCAGTTTCGGACAGAATTTTTCGCCAAGAGCTCAAGAGGCGGATTCGGATTGACCTCTTGGACATTTTTTAAACTGCCATCCTGGTTGTAGGTGTGAATTCTAAGAAGCACGCCAGTCGGGCTGTATTCGCGCTTTACTTTGACATGCCGGCCATTAACTCCGGCGTGGTATTTTTCGTAAATAAAAAATCGACCGTCAGGGAGGGCTTCTATTTTAAGTCTGCCTTTTCCTAGAAGGTTAAAGCTCTCATCGTAATACTCGAGTATGCTTCCATCCGGTAGAGTCTCCCTCTTTAGCCGATTGGATTCTGTATTGTAAAACTCACGAGTAGTCACTTGACCGTTTTCAATCGTAACGCGGCTTGAGACTCTTTCGGTGCTTCCAAAGTAGACTATGGAAACTTCTTGTACGACAGCTCCAGCTGTGTCAAAGAGCTTTTCATAAACCACGCGGCCCTGCAAGTCGTAGGTGCTTTCCAGAGTCTTCACGCCATCGATGGAGGTTTCTGATGTTTTTATTTTGTCGGATAAATCGTACCAAGACGTATAAATAATATTCGTATCTTGCCAATACTTATATTGCCAACCATTGCTATTGCCTATGTAAGATCGTGATTTTAGTCTTCCGATGCCATCTCCATCAAAATCTTGGGTATCGTATTCAAAACGCTCCACGACAGTTAGAAACATCTCTTGAGATCCATTCCGTGTGATCGTTTTGACTTTAAGTTTCCCGCTAGCATGATACTCATAGGTGGTGATTTTATGGCCAAAAGACTCTTGCTCTTTCACTACCTGGCCCATCTCGTTTGTTTCTACAATCGTCTTATCATTGCGGTCTGAGATATACATCCCGTATATGGCTGTGGTGCAATTTTGGTCTTTGTCACAGACCATCACACTCACGTCCACTTTGGATCCTATGGGGCCATAGAAATGAGGCGCACCATCTTTGGTGTATTCAATCGGAACTCGGATCTTGAAATTTTGGTTTTCCCCAGAGAGCGCCTGGCCTGCTACAACATAGCCTTGCATGATAACAGTGACCTGCACCGCGCCGGCAAAATCAATCACTTTGCCGGAAACGTCGAAAAAAAGAGCATTGGCTTCGTTGTTGGCATACAAAAGAAGGTCTGAATGAGCGGGATCTAAAATCAGCGTGGGCCCTGAGTGGTCATTCTCATCATAACTACCAATCGGATTTACGAACCGCGAATGACTAAGCTGCCCACTATTATTTCTCCCGTATCCGATATTGCCTTCATCGTCGTTTAAAAAAGCTCCTACGAGACCACTGTAAAATCCCAACCACATAATGCCGCCTTCCTCAAGACTTGATTCGTGGTTTAAACCAAAACTATGCCCAAATTCATGATACATAGCACCCAGGTACTGCACAACCTGGGCAACTGTTATCCCACCATATGCAGGGACCAGAGTCTGGTCTGTCATAGATCTCTCAAATTCATCTAGAGAAGAGGGGAAGTAATCCAAAAGCGGCGTTACCGCACTATAACCACTATAGGCATCCTGTCCTCCTGGATAATTTCCGCCTCCATTCAAGCCAAGCGAAATATTGCCATTGATAAGAAATATAGTGGTCTTCTCAAGCCGGCCGTACGTGTCGACCAGGCCTTGATTGAGATCTGTCGTTCTCAGCCATTCGATCTCATAATCAAAGGTCTTTCTTCCATGGCCAAATTTTTCCGTGTCTCGGGCCATCATTTCCTTAAAAAGCTCCATGATGACTTGGAGTTTGGCTTGGGCATTGTCAGGGACTTGCATACCCGGAGGAAGATAGTAGACGACCTTTACTTTATAAGGATTGTCGGTTGGGCTGGTATCTCGGGTAACGGTGATCGTCCGATCGTGGACAGGATTGCCGCTTGAGTCGCGAGTTTCGAGGAGAATATCGTTCGCACCCTCAACATTGAGAACCACAAATTTATCTACAAAAGAACCATCATCGGCTACCTCAATTTGTCTTCCATTCACAAAAAGCGTGTGACCAGCATTGGGGTTCCAGTTTTCTATTTTGCCTTTTACAGAGGCGATCGATGTATTGTGAGTCGCTCCGTCAGTCGGATACTCGGTCGAAAAACCTTCGACAAAAGTATCCTCTTCGATAGACTTTTGCTGAGTGAGTTCTTTGCGGTTTTTTGCCAAATCATAAACACTCTCAACATAAACCTGACCATTCTCGTCCATGGCATAGATCGTTTTAGTAGCCTTATCAACCCAGTCATCCTCCTGATACATAAAGGACTGCCCATTCACTTTCTTGAAATACTGGACCTTTCGAACTAAATTCGTATTCCATAGTCCTGCGCTATATTCCTCTCTCATGTACATGGATCCGTCCGGTAAATAATAATTAATTGAAGAGAGAATATTTTGATCGGCTCCACTGTATATCCTCTCGGACGTTAAAGTTAACTGATGCTGGCCATCCGCTGAAATACTATAGATTTTCTCAGCTCGACCAGAGACGTTATACTCCACTCGAAACTCGTCGGTCTGTTGTCCTTGTAACGGTCTCCTGAAAATAGCGGCTCTAGAGTCTGGATCATATTCAACTTCATAAGCAGCCAGAAAATCCCGAATCGTTCTCGGTTGGCCTGGCCAAAGAGATAATGTATATGGGAAAAGTTTGTTTCCTACTAATGAACTTGGTATTTCGATCCTATTTCCATTAACTACTGCATAGATAACATTACCCATTTGGATAAAATTTGCGTTCTGATCGATAATCACACCGTTGGGATACGTTGCGCTAGCGCTTATCGGTGGATTGTAAAAATCGGCTGAAACCATTTTTACTAAAAGCTCTTCTTTAGAGGTAGCCAGCGCATCCTCTTCAAGTTCCATCGTCGACCGGTTTAAATAAGTTCTTATTTGATTAAAATTATAGTCAAACGAGCCCTCGGCACCACCGTCCGCGGTACCTGCCGCGCTGTGCTCAAATGAATAAATAGATGCGGTTTGGAGAAGGCACGCTTCCGCCCGCAGTGTCGTCACCAGAACTATCGCTACAAGAACCGCTACTTTCCTTATCGATTGATACATCGCTGCACCCTCCCTAAATTTGGAACCCCAGTGACCTGGACCAGGATACTGCCGTTTTTTAGTACCCCGTTTTTTGAGAGCATCTGATTCAACCTGCTAGCGGATTGCACCTTTCCAATCCTGCCAGATCACCGGAGTTCACTATCTAAACGCCTGGCCGGGCCTATCCTGAACACCTTATTATGAATCTTTTTTAAACTATTGAATTTGTTTAGCTAGCTAGGTATACTTATGAATAGGTAGGAGTAACCACTTGGTAAAAATGATGAAAAATCTAGCTTCACTACTTGTCGTGATATCACTAGCACTCAGCGCTCCCTGCTCCTATGCCGCGGATCTGTCTACTGATGATAGTGTCGAAAAGCCAAGCAGTATCCCCGTTGAGCAATTTCAGGAATCTGAAAAGACCGCCTATGAACTGATTGAGTTGAAAAACAGCCTTATCAAGAGTAGCGTTCCCGATGATAGCACCACTGAAATACTACCCGACATGATCGACACAACGATCACTGAGAAGATTTATGGAGACGATGGCTATCTAAAGGAAGTCAAATTTTCTGATGGAAGTACACTCAGTATTAGCTACGAAAAAATGACGGAAGCTCAACTGATAGATCTTTCAAAATCTTTTGGCGATAGCGCATCGGATCAGCTAATAGGAGCAGCAACGCTGAGCTATCTCAACCGCGATGGAAGTGTACGCGTGAGCCAGACAGTGGAACTAGCCGATCTAAAAAACCAGCTGCCCAAACCAACGACTGTAATCGATCAAAATCTACAGGCCGCTTCGGCTCTGCGCCGCCAGAGAGAAAACTCTAAGTTTGACATTCAAATCAAAAATAAAGTCAGCCCAAAGCGGTTTCAAAGTTTATTGAGCGGTCTTGAAGAACCGCTTGCATCCTCTGCCGCCCAAGACAACCCGTTCTCCAATGAGAAAAAACTCTCCACATTTCTAGAATCCATCGCGAGTCTCGAAGCCCACCTTTTTGACCCACTAACCGCAGACCTTGAAACCACTGTCGAAAAGGATGTTCATATCCTCAATGATGCCCTCTACGACTGGCTGGCCCTAGACGGCGCGCGCAGTGTCAGCCGCTCCCAAGACGGCTACACTGAGATCGTGATTTACATCTCTTAAAACACCCCCTCCCGTCAAGCATCCCATTGGCCCTACATTAAGTCTGTTCACTTTTTTGACGCTCACACGTTTATAATACTGGAAAGTATGGTTATTGACAGAACTGGCGATGAAGTGCTGATTGAGGGCTTAAAAAATGGTTCCATGGAGTCCTTACGAGCGATTTATGAGAAATACAAGGGAGCGCTTTACGGCTATTTGTACCACCTTCTGGGAAATCATGAAGCCGCTGAGGACTGTATCCAGGACGTATTCGTGCACCTTTTTGAAAGGGCCAAGCAGTACAAAGCCGGGACGCGTTTTTCAAGCTGGCTGTACCAAATGGCGAAGAACATGGCTTACGATCTGATGCGTAAAAATAAGGTACGCCGCGCCGTTTCGCTAGACCGAGAAATCGAGTCTGAGGAAGGCGCTACATCAATCGCCAATTTGATCGCGTCCGATGTGGATACAGAAAAAACGATTTTGAGTAATGAGCAGGAAGCTCTTTTAAGAAAAACGATTTTAATGCTCGGCGAAACAGATCGGGAATTGATCACACTTTGTGATTTACAAGAAATGTCTTACCGTGAGGCCGGTGAGGTTTTGGGCTATTCGGAAGATGTAATCTCCACCATGCTGTACCGGGCCCGCAAGCGCCTGGCAAAACTTTTGAAGCTCGAGGACTGAAATGTCAAACGACCGTGATCTAGCAAAATTAAGCAAGCTGCTTGGGAAGCTCAAGAAAATTGAGCCTCGGGAGGGCTTTGACAAGCGTTTCTGGACGCAGTTTGAGATCAAAACCAATCTTTTGCCGACGCCGGGCGCTTTCTTGCCCATGCCGGCTATCGCCGCGTGTGTTGTGGGAGTCGCTCTGGCGGGATTTTTGGCCCTGCAGTTGGCGCCGGTGGATCACCCACAAATCACTGTCGAGCAAAATACCGTGGTATCCCAAAATACGGTAGGGGCACGGCATGCCGTGCCCCTACGCGAGAATGACACCATCAAAACCGACTCATCGGGATGGACCGTCCTTGAGCTGGCAGACCGCTATCAGATCAAATTGCTTCCAGATTCTGAAATAACGGTCAAAAAGCTAAAATCCAAGTGGTTTCCGGGCCATACAGAATTTACTCTCCAAAAAGGCCAGGTCTTAGTCGACATCGGTGGGCCTCAACATATCAAGTATCCTCTACAGGTTCGCGCGCCGGGATTCCTGGCTCGGGCGATGGGCACTCAATTTGCGGTATCCGAATCCTCGGTAAGCGTGCTAACGGGAACGGTGCGAGTCAACCCAGCCCATGTTTCTGCCCCTATCGATGTCCATGGCGGGTACAAATTTGACAGTGCGTCTAGAACCACAAATCCGAATACACTGTCGACTTTAAAAGACCAGTTTCAATTCAGCAAAAAAAATCGTGTCATTCTCATGATCCCGATGAGCTCGACCCGCGTACAGCAATTGCTCAAGCCTTGCGCTCTCTATCTGCGGATTGAATCCACACATCCTTTGTCTGAGTATTTACCTCAAATTGCCGCGGCGGCCAATCTTGCCTCAGACACCAAGGACAAAGAACTGCACTACGAAATTGCGTCCAAGATTGAAGCCATCGCTAATGTAGACTCCGATCTTGATCGTGTATCTTTGTATCTTTTCCTGGGATCCTATTACGCGTTTATCGAAAAATACGACGACGCTCTACGCCTTTTTGACAAAGTCGCATCGGACTACCCGGATTCTTCGATGGCCAGCCTGGCGCTGATGGCCAAAGCGACGTTGTTCCAAGAAAGGCTCGGACAACCCGATCGAGCCGCCCCGATCCTCGAGAAAATCCGAGAAAGATACCCCGATTCTTACGAAGCGCAAATCCTATAGGGACAGTCCCCAAACTCAATACGATTTAGGGGACTGTCCCTTAAATGTGGTATCCTATCAACCTAGATCCATAAGGAGGAAACCATGGAAAGAAAAGGTGTGATTACTTTTAAAGGCGGTCCATTGACGCTGGTTGGTTCTGAGCTGAAAATCGGCGACATCGCCCCCGATTTTACAGTCACAAGTCGTGACTTAAAGCCCGTCAAATTGTCGGACTTCAAAGGACAAACCGTGATCATTAGTTCGGTCCCGTCCCTCGATACTCCGGTCTGCGAAACCCAGACCAAGAAGTTTAATCAGGAAGCGGGTTCCCTAAACGCGAAAATCCTCACAATCAGCGTGGACTTGCCGTTCGCCCAAAACCGTTTCTGCAACACGCTCAATATCAAAAACGTGCAAGTACTGTCGGACTACAAGGACCGCGATTTCGGCCAGAAATACGGCCTGTGGATTAAAGAACTCAGTCTCCTAACCCGCGCGGTGATTGTGATCGATAAATCCGGCAAAATCCAGTACCAGGAAATCGTCAAGGAAGTAACCCAGGAGCCCAATTATCAAGCGGCGCTGGATATAGTCCGCCAGACCGTCGGCGCGCGCTAAGGTGAGCGTCTATGCGTCTCCACATAAACGTCCATCACTTCGATTTCAAAATGTTCAGCGTCGCCTTTCGTGAGCCCATGTTTTTTAAGAAAACCGTCCAGCGGGTGCAGTCGGCGGGATCGGAACATATCCGGCACGTCGCCCACGGTGTCCTCGATCACTCGGGCGCCCAAACGCACACGCACACGGTCACCCTCAAAGATTTCTTTAAAATTTTTATCCGTGAGTGTCGTACTTTGTTGAAACACACAGTCCGCGTAAGCGGCGCGCACGACGGGTTTATTTTCTTCATCGCATAGCAGCACGTAAAACCACTTTTGGTACGCGACTGGGTACATTTTCTTTTCCTTTTTATGCCACACGCGAAACTTAATGTCCATAACTGGAGGAAAGGGGTGAAAGGTAAGAGGCGAGAGGAAAACGTAAGTTTAAAAGAATGACAAATTCTCCTAGAATTTTCCTAGATTGGAACTTTTCAGTTACTTCGCGGACGTTTCCGCGCAAAATTTCTTCAAATTTCTTGGTCAGCTCACGCGCGACGACAATCTGGATATCCCCAAAAGTTTCCTGGATTGCCGAAAGTGTTTTTAGAATCCGGTGCGGAGATTCATAGAAAATCACTGTGCGTTTTTCTTCCTTTAGAGCTCTGAGACGGTTTTTACGCGCGCCGCTTTTGACGGGCAGGAAGCCTTCAAAGATAAACCGGTCAGTCGAAAGCCCAGAAACCCCAAGTGCCGCCAGAGCTGCGCAGGGACCCGGAATTGGCTCTAGCCGGACACCTTCTTTGATCGCCTCGGCAACCAGACGATACCCTGGATCGGCAATCCCAGGTGTACCCGCGTCGGAAACCAGCGCCACACTTTGGCCTTCTTTTATTTTTTGAATAATCTTTGGAGCTTTTTTAGATTCACTGTGATCGAAATAGCTTACGAGCGGCTTTTGAATCCCGTAGTGATCTAACAAAATTTTCGCATGCCGCGTATCCTCACACGCGATAAAATCGACGGATTTTAGAACCTCCACCGCCCGATAAGTAATGTCTTTCAGATTTCCGATAGGAGTTGCTACTAAATACAATGCGCCAGACATTCGTTAGAAAACTGGCGACGAACGGGTGACGCGAGCTCGCCATCCCGAGCGAAGTCGAGGGAGACCCGTTCGTCGCAAAAGGTTACTCAACAGTGACAGACTTTGCCAGGTTGCGGGGTTGGTCGATGTCTTCGCCAAATTCGCGCGCGACACAGTAGGCGATCAGCTGAAGCGGCAAAGCCACCAACAGCGGCGAAAAAATCTCGGCCACTTTAGGAATCTCGATCGTATAACGGGGTGAGAGGTTATGGATTTCTTTATCCCCTTCGGTCACGATCGGCACGATGATGCCGCCGCGCGCCCGGATCTCCTGTATATTGGAGATCATCTTGTTGTAAGTTTTAGATTGGGGCGCGATGCAGATCACCCACGGGTTTTCATCGATCAGCGCGATCGGCCCGTGCTTCATTTCGCCGGCCGGATACCCCTCGGCCGGAATATAGGAAATCTCTTTGAGCTTCAGCGCCCCCTCGAGCGCGCTCGGGTAGTTTAAGTTTCTACCGAGATAGAGGAAAAACCCGTCAGGTGAGCGCTTGCGCTTATGTTCAGGAGTGTGAAAATATTTTTCAAGCTGTTCATGATAGGTGACGTTAAAGTCATGCGCTTTCTCGGCCCAGAGCTTCTCTTCTTTTTTATAGAGATCGAGAAACTTCTGCATCAGACCCGGAAGCTTTAAAAATTCATTGAGCGTCGCGCCTGTTTTGGACGATTTTAGACTCTTCAACAGACCCCCAAAGTAAAGTGCCAGTAAATAGAGAATCGTAAGCTGGGCCGTGTAGGCTTTGGTCGACGCGACAGAGATTTCAGGACCCGCGTGCGTGTAAACCACTCCATCGGTTTCACGCGCGATCGAGCTCCCCAGCACATTGCAGACGGATAGAGTCAACGCTCCCTTTTCTTTAGCAACGCGTAGTCCAGCCAAGGTATCCGCGGTCTCCCCGCTCTGAGAAATCGCGATCACGAGTGTGCTTTTACCGATTTTCGGATTTCGGTAACGAAATTCAGAAGACGTCTCCACCCACACCGGAACATCGGTCCATTCCTCAAAAACGTAGCGGCCCACAAGCCCCGCGTGATAAGCGGTACCACAGGCAATGATCACGATATTTTTTATTTTTTGAAACTGGGAGGGCTTTATTTTCAGCTCACCGAAGTGGATCTTCGCGCCGCGCACGCGGGTCCTCAAAATATTTCGCACAATCCCAGGCTGTTCAAAGATCTCCTTCAGCATAAAGTGAGGAAAGCCGTTTTTACGGGCCTGCGCGGCGTCCCATTTGATTTGAACGGGGTATCTTTTGACGGGGCGGTTGGAAGCGTTCGTGATCTTCACGCCGCCGGACGTGAGAACCGCCATTTCCTCGTTCTCTAGAAAGATCACGCGACGCGTGTGTCCTAACATCGCCGAAACATCGCTGGCGAGATAATTTTCCGTTTTTCCGAGACCCATCACGAGCGGGCTGTCTTTTTTCGCGGCAACGATCCTGCCGGGTTCCTCGGAAGCAATCGCCGCGATCGCGTAACTGCCCTTTAAAATCTTGGCCGCTTTACGCACCGCAGCTTCTAAATCGCCCTGATAAAATTTTGAGATGAGATGAACGATCACTTCAGTGTCCGTCTCAGATCGAAATCGCACACCTTCTTTTTCAAGAGAATCTTTTAACTCGAAATAATTTTCAATGATCCCGTTGTGTACTACCGCGATTTTGTCCTGGGTATCGAGATGCGGGTGCGCGTTGGCCTGACTCGGCACCCCGTGCGTAGCCCAGCGCGTGTGGCCGATCGCGGTGGTCGCGTGATGAGAAACAGTGCGCAAAAGCGACTCCAGCTCTTTAATCTTGCCCTTGGCCTTCACGACCAAGACACGGTTGAGACCGTTCTGAAGAGCAACCCCTGAGGAGTCATAGCCGCGATACTCGAGGTGTTTTAAACCCTCGACCACAAGTTTGGTTGCTTCCTTAGAGCCGCTATAACCGAAGATGCCACACATATTATTTGACCGGGATCATGATTTCCTTATGGGCGCTGGGTTCTTTTAAAATCCTCACCGTCAAAACACCGTCTTTGTATTGGGCATCCGTGCCTTTCTCCTGGACTAAAGATGGAAGTACGACTTCACGGACAAATTCGCCATGCTGACGCTCGGATTTGTAGTATCTGTAGTCTTGGCCTTCCTTCTTTTCTTCCTTGCGTTCTTCTCTTTCTCCTTCGATTTTTAAAATCTTATTTTCGCGCACGCTGACGCGGATCTTATCCTTTTGCACGCCCGGGAGATCCATTTTTACGACAATCTCTTTATCCGTCTCTTGGATATCGGTGTCCCCAAAATTGGTCAGCGTTTCCGCGCCTAGAGTACTCCCGATCGATGCATCCCCCATGTCCCAAGTGGGAGTTCCTTCTTCACGCACAATCTTGCTCATCTCGCCGGAGACTTCCTTGTACTGGCGGTTGAGTTCCTTCAACTGCTGTAAGAAAATCCGATAGTCGTCGCGCGCCTGATCATACGTGGCACTGCGATCGCGATCCACCGAATTGTCAGCAAACACCTGCGGGACACAAAAGATCAAAATAAAAACGACGCACATAGGCCAAAGGGTTCTGTTGATTTTGACGAGGGGTGGCCGAGGCGGGATGCTTCGCCCACAGTCCGCAGGCGAGGACGAAGCGCCCGCCGAAGGACAGGACCCCGAGGAAAAATCAACAGGACCCGTCGCCACAAACTGATCTTGATTCCTCATTTTAAATCCTTTCTTTCCGTTCTACTCCCAGGTTTCGTTAAAGGGATTTTTCCTTCGCGGCACAACAAACATGCTTCCGGTTTGTAAGTCTTAATATCCATTTTCAGTAGTGAAAAGTAGGGTGCTCCAAAATTGACCGGCGCATCCGTGCGGTCCACGATTGCAGCGATACCGACCAGGCGCGCACTGCTTTGCCTCACGATAGCGATCATTTCTTTCGTCGATTTACCCGTCGTCACCACATCCTCCACGACTAAAACTTTTTCATTTTTTTGTATCTCAAACCCCCGGCGAAGCACGAGAACCCCGTCCACTCTCTCAGCAAAAATAGAGCGTTTCTTAAGAGCGCGGCCTATCTCCGTTGAAACAACGACACCCCCCAAGGCCGGACCTATCACCACATCGATTTTAGATTTTTTGAGTTTCCCAGCCAGCGCTTTGCAGAGCTTCTCAGCTACCCAAGGTTTTTGCAACACAAGCGCGCACTGCATGTAGTGGGGGCTGTGCAAACCGCTTGAGAGAAGAAAATGTCCCGACAAAAGCGCTTTTTCCTTCTTAAAGAGCGCTAAAATGTCCTTTTCTTGCATTCCATCATTATATCATAGCTCCCAGACTGTCTTATAACCCCCCACTTCTTGCGCGTACTTGATAAAATCCTTGTAAAACTTGATCGAGGAGAGTGTCGCGCTGTCACCGATCACGACGAGCTTCTTGCGCGCGCGGGTCATCGCGACGTTCATGCGCCGGGTATCGGCCAAAAAGCCCATCGTGCCCTCCATATTGGACCGCACCAGGGAAACAATTACAAGCTCCTTTTCGCGCCCCTGAAACCCATCCACGCTATCGACTTCGATGTCTGAATGTGGTTTTTTGCTGGCTAGTAGCCGTACCTGCGCGCTGTAGGGGCCGATTACGGCGATTTCGGACGGAGGCACCCCAAGCGACAACATTTTTCCGAGCACGTCCAGCACGATTTCGGCTTCTTCCGGGTTATAACGGCTCTCGCTGCCCTCTTCCAATCGCTCCTCAAAACCTTTGCCAGCCGTGTCGATAAATAAAAATGTCTCTTCGGTCTCGGGACAGCGCCGGACTCCCGCGATATCCGCCAAAGTCCACTGCCGCACGGATTCGTCAGCCACGAGTTTATTTTCATAAAACTTTTTAGAGGAAAACCCCATGATTTTTTCATTCATCCGATACTGACGCTCTAAAAGTGTGCGAAAATCTTCAGGGAGAACCCTGTAATAACGCTCAAAGAGCGTCACCCCAAGCCCTTTAGACTCGGCTTCCGGACTACGCACCGTAGGCGGAAGCTGGAAATGATCACCTGCCATGATGACCTTTTTAGCGCGCGCCATCACGATCCATGCCAGGGGTTCCGTGGCCTGCGTCGCCTCATCGATCACCAAAAGATCAAAAAACTCTTCACGCAACACCTTGTCCTCAATGCTGACGGGCGTGCCGATGATCACCTGCGAATCTTCCATCACGCGTTCGAAAATCTCTTTTTGAATTTTGCGGATCTCTTGTTTTAGATGAGAAATCTCACCTTTTACCTCAAACTCCTTCGATATCCCGGGGCTACGCCGCTGGTCGTAACGCTCTCTTCGTTTCTCAAGGCGATAAACTTCCGCTTCAGTTTCTGAAATGATCTTTGCCAGCGGATGAAGTGCCAGCTTAAAGTCGAGCGTGTGCTCGCGTAAAGCGGGTGTGATGCGCGCGGGATGACCTAGCCGCAGAGCGTTGACGCCCGAAACGACAAGACGTTCCAATAGATTGTCACAGGCCGTGTTGCTCGGCGCCGTCACAAAAACTGATTTTCCCAGTGCCGCGCTTTGCCGGATGATCTCGACAAGCGCCGTCGTTTTCCCGGTACCGGGCGGTCCGTGTAAGAGGGCGATATCGTTAGCTTCGAGACCACGCTCGACAGCCAGTTTTTGAGAGGTATTAAGTCCCAGATCAAACCACTGGATCTTTTCGCTTAAACCTTCTCGAGTGGGTTTAGAAAGCTCAAACGATATGTCGCGAAAACGCGCAAGCCGTGTATTTTCCGTCTCGAGCACCTCGTCCAGCGCCTCATACATGCGCTTGTAAGTGACTCGGTTGAGCGACCGGTGTATCTCGAAAGTATCGCCTTCTTCCAGCCAGTCCGGCACGTACCGGAAAGGCGCTACCGCGATCGTGTGGCTTGTCTTTTCATAAACTGTGCCAGTCACATGGGCTTTGGAATCCCCACCGGCCAGCGACACGAGCACCGTATCCCCCTCCTCCAGAGAAAATAGAGGAAGCGGTTCGGAACTTTTTCTCGAAAACGACAGCAACGTATGTCCCGCGGGGCTAAAGCGCTTCTCCTCGAGGCGCATGGCTAGGAGCGCCTTGCCCTTTATTTCACGCTCTCTTGGAGAAAGCTGCAGGAACTCTGTCTCGAGTTCCTGGTTTTCCTCATCTTCCTCAAGTGCTATCAGTTTTTTTAAAAAAAGGAGGTGTTCTTTCGGATTCAGAAGCTGGCTTTCTTATGAAATCCTGTCGGGCGGCCGTGGCCACGGCCGTAGGAATGGTTTTGGGAACCGCTATGTCCGCCAGGACCGCTATTGTAGTTGCCGCGATTCGGGCGTCCCGCGAAACCGCCGGGTCTGCGCGGCTGGAAACCACCGCTTCGGGGCTGCGACTGCGCCAAAATCTGGTCAATCTTTTTTTCCAGGTATCCGAGATGATCGGCGATTTTTTTCAATTGGTCGCCGACCGCACTGTTGCCTGGTTCGTGTTCACTCACTTTTTCCTCCTAGAGCGCCAGAATCATCGTTGATGATCTTGGCCGCCTTTTTGTTGTCGTTGGTTGAAAATACGCCGACGATCTTAAAACCGTCGCCGCTGGTTCCGTACACGTAATGGATCTCGATGCCGTTGGAACCCAAAAGCTTCGCGACCGGGGCCAATGTCCCCACTTTATTCTCAAACTCGACAACCAACACATCCCGCTCTTCGATATCCGGCGCGATATGTTTCAAGGCCTCTTTGGCCTTTTTGTTGTCCCGCGTGAGAATCTGAAAAAAACCTTTTTTATTTACCGTGTAGGCGCACATGTAAATAATGTAAACGCCTTGCAGAGCCAACGTGGCCGTAATAACGCCGAGAAGACCCGTCTCGTTTTTAACTTCAAAATGTAGTTCTTTTTCAATAATGGCTCTGGCCATTTACATTTCTATTTCTTTTAAAATTTTTTTGGCCGCATCCAGCGGGTCTTGGGCACCCGTGATGGGCCGCCCAATCACGATGTAGTTTGCGCCTTTTGCCACCGCTTCACGCGGCGTTAGGACACGCTTTTGGTCCTGCGCCGCCGCCCACCGAGGCCGCACGCCGGGGGTGACAATAACGAAATCCTTTCCACAGACGTTTCGGACTATTTCAATTTCTTTCGGGGAAGCAACCACTCCACTTAAACCGGATTCCTTGGCCAAGAAACTAAGTATTTCCACTTGCTTTGAAACAGGATTTGAAATCCCGACTTCTTTTAGGTCGCTACCCTCGAGACTGGTCAAAACCGTGACGCCGATTAACATCGGTAACGGCAGGTTTTGTTTTTTGGCTTCCTCATGAACGGCCGCAGCCGCTTTAGACATCATAGTTTTACCGCCAATCGCGTGAATATTCAACATAAATATTTTTAAGCCAACGGCCGCCCGGCAGGCCTGGGCAACCGTGTTGGGAATATCGTGAAACTTTAGATCCAGGAAAACCTTGGCTTTGTAGGCATGAATCATCTCGATGACGCGCGGCCCCTCGGCTGTAAAAAGCTCTTTTCCGACTTTAAACACCTGCACGGTCGGCGAAAGCAGCTTCACAAGCGCCTCCGCCTCTTTTAAACTCGCCACATCCAGCGCCACAATCAATTTTTCATTCGTCATCGCAATCTCCTACTCATAGGGACGGTTCCATGCATCCCCTTACTGTATCTGTAATTACGTCATGACTATGCCCTTAATGCATGTACTGTTCCGTTTAGCCGCACTGTCATTGCGAGCGACCGAAGGGAGCGAAGCAATCTCGCTCTTAAAAACGAGATTGCTTCGTCGCTGGCGCTCCTCGCAATGACACGCTGAGGAGATTACATGCATTAAGTGCATAATCATGGGATGCGTGGAACCGTCCCTCAAACATGTAGCGAGCCGATAAGTGCTGACAATTTTTGAATTTTTTCTTTTTTCATAAAATCTTTAAGACCGTCAATCACTTCAATGGGGGCCGATGGGTTTGTGAATGTGGCCGTGCCGACTTGTACCGCAGAGGCGCCGGCGATCAAGAATTCGAGCGCGTCGTGCGCGGTCATGATGCCACCAATGCCGATCACAGGGATTTGGACGGCCTGGGCCGCATCGTAAGTCATACGCACGGCCACGGGACGAATACAGGGACCGGATAGCCCACCCGTTTTATTGGCCAAAACGGGTTTACGGGTATTCACGTCAATCGCCATCGCGATGAATGTGTTGATGAGCGACACGGCATCGGCGCCGCCTTCTTCGGCGGCTTTGGCCATGGCTGCGATGTCCGAAACATCGGGCCCGAGTTTGACGATGAGGGTCTTGGACGTGGTCTGCCGTGCCACAGCCACAACCTTTTTAATCAGCTCTGCGTCATGCGCAAACATTTTAAGTCCGTCCTGCGATTTCGTGCCGTAGGGAACATTAGGGCAGGACAGATTGAGCTCAAAACCCGCGATCTCATCGCAGTGTTTCAACGCGGCCAAAACCCCCGCAAATTCTTCGAGACTATATCCCATAACGCTCGTGATGATCGGTATGCCGAGCTTTTTCAAATAGGGCAACTTATCCGAAATAAATTTCTCAACACCGACGTTCTGCAAACCGATCGCGTTGAGCATTCCCGACGGGGTCTCAACGATTCTCACCGGCGGGTTCCCCAATCTCGGCTTGATCGTGATCGTCTTCGTGACAATCCCACCGAGCTTCTTTAGATCAATGAGCTTCTCAAATTCCTTGGCATATCCAAACGTCCCCGACGCCACAAGCACCGGATTCTTCAACACAATCTCGCCGATTTTAGTTTCCAGATTCAATCCCATACCAAATCCTTCGCTTGAAACACCGGCCCTTCACAGCAGGCGATGGCGTAGCGATAGTTCGGAGCTTGGAGTTCAGAGTTCAGAGTTAATTTGACAGCGCATCCCAAACACGCCCCAAACCCGCATGCCATCGGTACCTCCACCGAGACTTCGCACGACACGCCGTACTTGAGCGCCAGCGCCGAGACAGCTTTCAGCATGAGTGTCGGTCCGCAGGTGTAGATTTGAACACCTGGCACCAGAAATTCATTCAATAGTTCGGTCACAAATCCTTTATGCCCTTTCGACCCATCGTCTGTCGCCACACGCAAATCGACTTTTAGTTTTTTGAAGTCATTTTCACAAAGAAGCAGCGACTTGTTGCGCGCACCGAGCAGCACATGCGTACTAGCTTTCGGTAACTTCTGAGCCAAGTGGTACAGAGGTGGGATACCAACGCCGCCACCTACGAGCACAACGTCATTGCGAGGGCACGCAGTGCCCGAAGCAATCTTTGCGGATGGATTGCTTCGCCGGCCCTGCGGGCCTCCTCGCAATGACCACCCATTTCCAAGCGGCCCAAGCACCCAAAGCGCGTCGCCTTTTTTCGCTTTCGACAAAATCTCAGTCCCCTTACCCACCACGTGATACAGCACCGAAAAATCCCGTGCCGTTGCGGTCAGAAAACTAAACGGCCGCGGCAAAAGCGGTTCGTAAGAATCCACGCAGGTAATCTGGATAAATTGCCCGGGCCGTGCGTTCTTAGAAATCTTGGGCGAAAAAAATTTTAAAACAAAATGGCCGGGGGCGACCTTGACGTTTTCCTTAACGAGGCATTTTTCTCTAAACATTAGATTATCCGTCATTGCGAGGCCGCCGCAGGCGGTCGAAGCAATCTCCCGGAGGATTGCTTCGTCGGCCTTTGGCCTCCTCGCAATGACTTGTGATAATCTTGCAGTGCGCGGACGGTGAGCTCCTTGTCCTTGGATGCCCTGATGCCCCGCACGGACGCAAGCGCCCCTTCCATCGTCGTGACGCACGGAATCCCTTTGGAAACAGCGAGCGAACGGATCACCACCTCATCTTTGCGTGGTTTTTTTCCACTGGGTGTATTGATCACAAGCGCGATCTCATTTTTATGAATAAAGTCGGTAACATTGGGGCTTCCTTCGCTGATTTTCTTTAAGGACTGAACTTTAACGCTCGACTCCGAAAAAACTTTAGCCGTGCCGGACGTAGCCAGAATTTCAAATCCAAGCCTCGCCAATTCTTTGCCAATCTCCCGTATCGCGGGTTTGTCATCATTTTTGACGCTGATAAATATCTTGCCCTTGGAAGGTAGCGGAGAGCCCGCCGCGTCCTGCGCTTTCGCAAACGCCTTGCCGAAGTCCTCATCAATCCCCATCACTTCACCCGTCGATTTCATCTCGGGGCCCAAGATGATATCGACGCCGCGGAAGCGCACAAAAGGCAGCACCACTTCCTTGACGGACTTGTAGTGCGGCACGACTTCTTGAGTAAATCCTAGGTCTTTTAGTTTTTTGCCCACCTGGACGAGCGCGGCGAGTTTCGCGAGCGGCACGCCAATCGCTTTGGATACAAACGGCACTGTGCGTGAGGCGCGCGGATTTACCTCCAGCACATAGACTTCATTATTTTTTACGGCAAACTGCACGTTCATGAGACCTACGACACCCAGTTCCTTGGCCATCGCGATCGTTTGGCGTTTAATTTCATCGATCACCGGCGCTCCCAGCGCATGCGGAGGTAAACAGCAAGCACTGTCGCCGGAATGAATCCCAGCTTCCTCGATATGCTCCATGACGCCACCCACGACAAAAGTTTCACCGTCGGAAATAAGATCCACGTCGACTTCTTTGGCTTCTTCTAAAAACTTATCGACCAAGATCGGCCGGTCGCTCGAAACATCCACGGTCCGCTCGCGCATATAGGAGGTCAGCGTCTCCTCATCGTAGACGATCTCCATCGCGCGGCCGCCCAACACATAGGAGGGTCGCACCAGCACCGGATACCCAATGCGCCGCGCTTCCCGTACCGCCTCTTCCAGCGTCACCGCGATGCCGTTAGCGGGTTGCTTTAGTTTTAGCTTTTCTAAAAGCTCCTTGAACTGCTTGCGGTCCTCAGCACGGTCAATCGCTTCCGAAGAGGTTCCAATAATCGGAACCCCCGCTTTTTTAAGTGCCACGACAAGATTCAGCGGAGTCTGGCCACCAAATTGCACGATCACCCCTTGGGGTTTTTCCTTATCCACAATATTCATCACGTCTTCGAATGTAAGTGGTTCAAAATACAAGCGGTCGGAAGTATCGTAGTCCGTCGATACTGTTTCAGGATTACAATTCACCATGATGGTTTCGAAACCCGCATCTTTTAAAGCAAATGACGCGTGACAGCAACAGTAGTCAAATTCAATCCCCTGTCCGATACGATTAGGCCCACCACCTAAAATCATGATTTTCTTTTTGTTTGATGGCCTTACCTCATCTTCGACTTCATAGGTTGAATAGTAGTAGGGTGTGAATGCCTCAAATTCTGCCGCGCAGGTATCGACGAGCTTGTAGGTTGGCAGCACTCCTAAATTTTTCCTCGTTTTACGAATTTCAAGTTCACTAGTCTTAACTATCTCAGCCAGTTGAACATCCGAGAACCCAAGCTCTTTCGCCCTACGCAGGAGGGACAGTCCCGGGACTGTCCCTGTTCTATTAACAGATTTAAGGTCGTTTATTAATTCCTTTTCAAACTCCACAATCTCCGCCAAATTATCCAAAAACCATAGATCAATTTTTGTGACCTCGTGAATTTTTTCTAAACTCATTCCCTCTTCAATCGCGCGCTTGAGATAAAAAATCCGTTCGGCGTTGGGACGTCTTAGATGGTCCAAAAGATCTCCTGTTGCTTTTTTGGACTCGAAACCATTAGCCTTGATCTCAAGACCGCGTAAACCTTTTTGCAGCGCTTCTTTAAACGTACGACCGATCGCCATCACTTCACCCACCGATTTCATCTGCGTCGTGAGCGTCGGATCCGCTTCGGGGAATTTCTCAAACGCAAAACGCGGAATCTTCACCACACAGTAGTCGATCGTGGGTTCAAAGCTCGCGGGAGTTTTCTTTGTGATATCATTTGGAATCTCATCCAGCGTATAACCCACGGCGAGTTTCGCGGCGATCTTGGCGATCGGAAAACCCGTCGCCTTGGACGCCAAAGCCGATGAGCGCGACACGCGCGGATTCATCTCGATCACCACCATGCGTCCGTCTTTGGGATTTAAAGCAAACTGGATATTGGAGCCGCCCGTTTCAACCCCGATCTCACGAATCACGGCGATAGCGGCGTCGCGCATTTTCTGATATTCGCGATCCGTCAATGTTTGCGCCGGAGCCACCGTGATCGAGTCGCCGGTATGCACACCCATCGGATCAAAATTTTCGATGGAACAAATAATCACGACATTGTCCTTACAGTCGCGCATCACCTCCAACTCAAACTCTTTCCAACCGACGATCGATTCCTCAACCAGCACCTCGCTATTTAAGGAAAGTTGCAGCCCAAACGCGACGATTTTTTCGAACTCGTCTTGAGTCGTCGCGATACCGCCGCCGGAACCACCGAGCGTGAAACTCGGGCGGATCACGGCAGGCAGACCGACCTTTTTTAAAGCCGATCGCGCTTCGTCCATCGTGTGCGCCAAATCTGACTCGGGGAGATCGAGTCCTATTTTTTGCATCGCCTTCTTAAAGAGATCGCGATTTTCGGCCTTTTCGATCGCCTGCAAATCTGCGCCGATCATTTTGACGCCGTATTTATCAAAAATCCCTGAGCGCGCGGCACGCACCGCCGTATTTAAACCGGTTTGACCGCCCAAGGTCGGAAGCACGGCATCGGGCCTCTCGAGCTTAATAATTTTCTCAAGGGAATCTACCGTGATAGGCTCAATGTACGTGCGATCCGCGGTCTCGGGGTCTGTCATGATCGTCGCCGGGTTCGAGTTTAATAAAATAACCTGAAAACCTTCTTCGCGGAGTGCCTTGCAAGCTTGCGTGCCTGAGTAATCAAACTCGCACGCTTGACCGATCACAATCGGACCTGACCCGATGATTAGAATTTTTTTAATATCCGTGCGCTTGGGCATTATTTTTTAAACTTCTCCATCATTTTAATAAACTTATCAAATAAATGATTCGCATCGTGCGGGCCGGGCGCCGCTTCGGGGTGATACTGCACTGAAAAAATTGGGAGCTTCTTGTGTTCCATACCTTCGACAGTACGGTCATTCAGGTTAATGTGTGTTAGTTCCACATTTTTATCAGGGATAGAGTCCACATCGACGGCAAAGCTGTGATTTTGGGCTGTGATGTCCACTTTGCCGTTTCGAAGATCCATCACGGGTTGATTGCCACCGTGATGGCCAAATTTAAGCTTATACGTTTTACCTCCAAAAGCCATTCCCAAGATCTGATGTCCGAGACAGATACCAAAAATCGGCATTTTGTCCAAAAGTGACCTGACCGTATCCACGATGTAAGGAAGGGCCTCCGGATCTCCGGGACCGTTGGATAAAAAAAGCCCATCCGGATGATAAGATAAAATTTCTTGCGTCGTGGCCGTGGCTGGAACCACGCGCACCTGACAGCCGTGTGAGGCGAGATTTCTCAAGATATTGTGCTTGATCCCGGAGTCCACGGCGACGACTTTAAACCGCCCATCCTTATTCCAGTCATAAGACTTTTTGCACGTGACTTCTTTGATCAAGTCGCGCCCGACAAGCCCCGGCGAATCTTTCGCTTTTTTCACCACACTTGTTTCGTCCAAGTCCGTCGTGGAAATAAAACCTTTTTTGGCACCCTCTTCACGCAGGTGTTTCGTGAGCGCGCGTGTGTCGACGCCCTCGATACCAACGATATTATTTTTCTTTAAGTAAGAGTGAAGATCCCCCTTGGCGCGCCAGTTGGAGTAGATACGACTCGCCTCCTTCACGATAAACCCCTCCAAGTACGGCTGAGTGGACTCGACGTCTTCCAAATTCACGCCGTAGTTGCCAATCAAAGGATACGTCATACAGACCATCTGGCCTTTGTAGGAAGGGTCCGTCAAAATTTCCTGATACCCCGTGAGGCTGGTATTGAAAACGACTTCGCCGTAAGCTTCTCCCTCGGCTCCGAAAGAGTACCCATGAAAAATCCGCCCATCCTCTAGGGCAAGAATCGCTTGTTTTTTCACAGTTTTAAAATTTTCCCATCCACAATCACGTCCGTTGCCCGACCTTTTAGCTTCCACCCTATAAAAGGTGAATTTTTGGATTTGGACTCAAATTCGTTTTTATCCACAACCCATTCCTGATTCGGATCGAAAATCGTCACATCGGCCACGGCGCCCTCCGACAAGTGGCCGCGATCCACACCGATCACTTTTGCGGGATTGGTGGACATCTTTTCAACGAGCTGCGACAGCGTCAAAACTTTTTCTTCAACCAACTTGTAGCTCAACGCAAGACTCGTCTCAAGTCCCGTAATTCCAAAAGGTGCTTGGTCAAACTCGACGTCTTTTTCATACTCCGCGTGCGGCGCGTGATCGGTGGAAATCACGTCAATCGTGCCGTCTTTCAAGGCTTTTCGCACCGCCGCCTGATCCTCGCGCGCGCGTAGCGGCGGATTCATCTTGGCGTTGGTATTGTAATGTAAAACGGCTTCATCCGTCAGATGAAAATAGTGCGGACAGGTTTCTGCCGTGATTTTGGAGCCTGCGGATTTTGCATGACGGATAAGATCAAGAGATTTTTTGCTAGAAATGTGACAAAAATGAAGCTTACCGCCCGTCAGATCAGCCAGCTGAATATCGCGCGCGACTTCCGAGCTCTCGCACTCCACCGGAATCCCGATCAAACCAAGCCGGGTCGAAACGGCCCCCTCATGGATACAGCCGCATCCAAAAAGCCCCTCGTCCTGGCAGTGCGCCAAAATCGGCAGATTAAACTTTTTGGAATATTCGAGCGCCCGGCGCAAAATATTGGAGTCCGTGATGGGCCGTCCATCGTCAGAGAGCGCCACGGCGCCTCCTTTTTGCAGTTCGCCAAATTCGGTGAGCTCTTTGCCCTCCAGTTTTAGGGTTACCGCGCCAACCGGCCAGAGATTCCCAAGTCCGAGTCTCTTGGCCTCGCGGACCTGAAACTCCATGTCCGAGCGGCTGTCGGAAACAGGGTGCGTATTGGCCATCGGCGAGACACCGGTAAACCCGCCCTTCGCGGCGGCGCGCAGACCCGTCTCAATCGTTTCTTTGTATTCAAAACCGGGTTGGCGAAAATGCACGTGAATATCGATCAGCCCCGGGCAGACGATCTTACCTCTGGCGTCGAGCTCCTGATCAACTTTGACCGTAGATTTTTTGGAAACGCTTTTGACGCGGCCATTTTCGATCAAAAGATCCAAAACCTCATCCAGCTTATTTTTAGGATCAATGACATGTCCATTTTTGATTAAAAGTTTCATCGCTCCACCAGCGTCGTTAAGAATAAAACAGCCATGCGCACCGCCACGCCGTTGGTCACCTGATCTAAGATCACCGAGTGTTCGCCATCCGCCACCTCAGCCGCCAACTCCACGCCGCGGTTGATCGGCCCCGGATGCATGATGAGCATGTCCTTTTTAGCATGGCGTATCCTCTGATTGGAAATGCCAAACGACTGCGCGTATTCCCGGATTGACGGAAAGAAAGCCCCGCGCTGGCGCTCGAGCTGAATACGCAGTATATTCAAGACATCCTGATCCGGTAAAACTTCATCGATGTCGTAGCTGACGCTCACGCCCAGCGATTCAATTTCCTTAGGAATCAACGTCGGCGGTCCGCAAACCGTCACTTTCGCGCCCAACTTTGTCAATCCCCAGATATTGGAACGCGCCACGCGCGAATGCAAGATATCTCCCACTAGACACACGCGGATACCTTTTAAATCTTTTTTTCTCTCGCGAATCGTGAAAATGTCGAGAAGTCCCTGCGTTGGATGTTCATGGATGCCGTCGCCGGCGTTCACCACACTCGCCCGCACATGCCGCGATAGATACTCGGCCGCGCCCGACGAGGAATGGCGCATCACAATCGTATCCACCTGCATCGCTTCTATATTGCGCGCGGTGTCTCGCAGGCTTTCGCCTTTCGTGGTGCTGGAGCCCATGGAAGAAAAGTTCACGCTATCGGCTGACAGACGCTTAGCCGCCACTTCAAAACTCGTGCGCGTACGCGTCGAGGACTCGAAAAAGAGATTCGCCACTGTTTTTCCGCGCAGCGCCGGCACTTTTTTGATCTCGCGGGTCGAAACTTCTTTAAAGGACTCCGCTGTATTTAAGATCAGCTCAATCTCTTCGCGAGACAAATCTTCAACGGCTAAAAGATCTTTCCGCGTCCATTTGGTTTCAGCCATGCGTCACCATGACCTCTTCTTTACCATCGGATTCCTTGAAATGAACATGCACAGTCTCATCGTCGCTTGTCGGAATATTTTTCCCTACGAAATCGGCGCGGATCGGAAGTTCGCGGTGTCCGCGGTCAATGAGCACCGCCAGCTCGATACGCTTGGGTCGCCCGAAATCCATGATCGCGTTCATCGCCGAGCGCACCGTGCGCCCCGTGTACAGTACGTCGTCCACCATCACCACCACCTTGTCGTCCAGATTAAAATCGATCTCGGTTTTATGAATGATAGGCTGCTCGGCCGCTTTGGATAAATCATCGCGGTAGAGGTTGATATCTAGGATACCAATCGGAACCTTGATTTTAGAAATGGCTTCGATACTTCCGGAAAGCCGCTGGGCGAGAATCACTCCGCGAGTCTGAATACCGACTAGACACAGGCCTTGAGTGCCTTTATTTTTTTCCAGGATCTCATGCGCGATGCGGGTCGTGGATCGCTCAATCGACTCGGCATCGAGGACGAGCTTAGACACGAAAAAAAATCCCATGCACAGGCATGCACGGGTTCTCTATCTTTTGGGCAGTTTTCATTGGATCCTTTTTGGGTCTCTCTGGACCCATTTAAAAGTCTACCGGGAGTATACCTGGCTTCTGCAGTGCTGTCAATAGGCTTCAGCCGCAGTTATAGGTGATTTTGACTCGGGGTCCTGTCCTTCAGCGGATGCTTCGTCCTCGTCAGCCGAGCGCTATGGCAGACTGCGGGCGAAGCATCCGCCTCGGCCACCCCTCGTCAAAATCAGCAAGATCTGTTCGGCAAACTTTTTATATATGAAATGGGTAGCCCGATGAGACTTTGGATTTTTTGGCACGGCGGGCTTCGGTGAGCAGATCTTGGATAGTCATTCCGGTAAGAGTTTTCTCAAACGATTGCTCCAGTCGTTTCCAAAATATAAAGTTCGAAAGTTCCAGCTCTTCAGTCGTGGAAAAATCTATTTTTCCGGTTGGAAAAATATTTTCCCCCACGAGTGTGTGAAAAAGTCGGGCCAACGTAATCTCGGAGGGTTTTTTAGCCAGCACATACCCGCCTTGGGGTCCGCGCACGCTTCTTAAAAACCCGTTGCGCTTCAGAAAATTTAAAATCTGCTCG
>CAYJSE010000024.1:0-9521 GCA_964372765.1 uncultured Planctomycetia bacterium
GGTCAAAGGGATTCGAACCCTCGATCTCCTGCGTGACAGGCAGGCGCTTTAAGCCAGCTAAGCTATGACCCCTAAAACTTTCTTTAAATATAATCTTCCAGCTGCGGATTTTAGGTACCGCTCTTTCTGTAGAGCTTCTTTCCTGGAAGAAAACGCTTCACTATGCAAAAGTGCAAATGGACCATTGGTTCTGGTCCATGAATTACTTCCCTGATTGTGTTCTTTAAGCCTCTGCTTGGGGGATTTTTCAGTAAAACCCGTGTATTTCTTACCATTTTTTCTACTTAAAAGAACATAAACTGTGTAATTAGATTTACGCACCAATCTTATCCGTCAAAACCAAAACTCTATTATTCAGGACTTCAATAAATCCGTTTTTAATTTTAAAACTTTTTGTTTCACCGCTCGGTGAACGGTATGTCAAATTGCCGTCGCTGGCGGTAGTCACAAACGGCGTGTGGTTTTTCAGGACCCCGAAATAGCCAATCGTCCCGGGCGCCACGACGGACACGGCGTCCGTCTCCAAAAACACTTCCTCAGGGGTGACCACTTTAAGCTTAAAGGCGGGCTCTGTCAATTTACGATCCGGCTTTCATCTTGGCGGCCTTTTCGACGACTTCTTCGATCCCGCCGGCCATGTAAAAGGCCTGCTCGGGATACTCGTCCATCTGGCCGTCAACGATTTTCTTAAAACCAGCAACGGTGTCCTTCAAAGCGACGTATTTGCCCTTGATGCCGGTAAAGTTTTCGGCGACGAAAAAGGGCTGGGATAAAAACTTCTGGATCTTGCGCGCGCGCGAGACCGTCAGCTTGTCTTCATCCGAGAGCTCGTCCATCCCCAGGATCGCGATAATATCCTGCAGATCCTTGTAGCGCTGGAGGATTTTCTGCACACTGCGCGCGACGCCATAGTGCTCCTCACCGAGCGTCCTCGTGTTCATGATGCGCGAGGTTGAGTCGAGAGGATCAATCGCCGGATAAATTCCAAGCTCCGCGATTTGGCGCGAGAGCACCGTCGTCGCGTCTAAATGCGTAAACGTCGTCGCCGGTGCCGGGTCCGTCAAGTCGTCGGCCGGCACATAGATCGCCTGTACCGACGTGATCGAGCCCTTTTTCGTCGAGCAGATGCGCTCCTGGAGTTCGCCCATCTCGGTGGCGAGATTAGGCTGATAACCCACCGCGGACGGCATGCGGCCTAAAAGCGCCGACACTTCCGACCCCGCCTGCACAAAACGGAAAATATTATCGATAAATAAAAGCACATCCTGCTTTTCATCATCGCGGAAATACTCGGCCATCGTAAGCGCTGTGAGTCCCACGCGCAGCCGCGTTCCCGGCGGCTCGTTCATCTGCCCAAACACAAGACAGGTTTTGTCGAGCACTCCGGAGTCCTTCATTTCGTGGTAGAGATCATTGCCCTCGCGCGTGCGCTCGCCGACACCGGCAAATACCGAAAAGCCGCCGTGCTGGGCCGCGATGTTGCGGATCAGCTCCATGATCACGACAGTTTTTCCCACACCCGCGCCGCCGAATAAACCGACTTTGCCGCCCTTCGGGTACGGCGCCAAAAGATCGACGGCTTTGATACCCGTCTCGAAAATCGTGGTCGCGGGCTCTCTTTCATCAAAATTGGGAGCCGCTTGATGGATCGAGCGAAACTTTTTCGCGGGCGGTTCCGGCTTCTCGTCGATGGGATGCCCGAGCACGTTAAACATGCGCCCCAGCGTCTCGCGCCCTACCGGCACCTGGATCGGCCTGCCGGTATTCACGGCCTCCATGCCGCGCACGAGACCATCGGTGCTGGAGAGCGCGATACAGCGCACGACGTTATTGCCCAGATGCTGGGCTACTTCGATGACGAGCTCTTCATTTTTCTCGCCGCGGATCACGATCGCGTCCAATACATTCGGCAGATGCGTCGCCTCAAAGCGCACGTCCACGGTCGGACCGATCACCTGGATTATGTGACCCACTTCGGGTTTTTTGATGCTCGCGTGTTCTTTCATCGTTTGCGGAGTCTTTTTTTCCTGAATGCCTGTTTGCATATTACCTGATTTCCTATAGCATCCGCCACTAAAACTTCGGCGGATTTTGGTTACACCAAAACACTAGCCCCACTGACGATCTCGGATAGTTCGCGCGTGATCGTGGCCTGGCGCGTTTTATTTCTTAAAAGTTTGAGCGAGTCCAAAACTTCTTCGCCGTTTTCCGTGGCCTGTTTCATCGCGACCCTACGCGCGCTGTATTCCGACGTGAGCGATTCCAGTAAAAAAAGGTACATCTTGCCTTCGACAAAGCGCTCAACCAGCATCCAAAACACATGGTTAAAATCCGGCTCATAAAGATACTCCACCGGCGCCGACTTCCGACCGGCGGACTCCAAAAGGTAGCTCAAGCCCAAAAACGGGACCACTTTTATCTGGCCCATGCCGCCCACACGAAATGCCGTGTAGAGCACCTCTACGCTGTCCGATTTTTTCTCCAAAAATGCGCTTTTCAAATCATCCGTCACTTTTTTCGCGTACGCCGTGTCCACCATGCCCCGGTCCCCGTAGGAAGCCAGCATCGGAATATGGCGCTTGCGCATAAATTCCAGGCCGACTTTCCCGATCGGCACCACCTGGGTCTCGAAACCCGCGTTGTCCCGAAGCCACGCTGACGCGAGCTTCAAAATATTGGAGTTATAAGCGCCGCATAGCCCCTTGTCGCCGGTCATCACGACGAGAGTTTTTTTTAGCACCGGCCTTTTTTCAAACAGCGGACTAGAAAGGTCCGTCACCGAGCTCGAGAGATTGGCAACGAGCTTTTCGGCTTCGGCGCCGTAGGCCCTGGCCCTGGAAAAGCGCGTCTCGGCGCGCTTGAAGCGAAACGCCGCGATCATTTCCATGGCCTTGGTGATCTCGTGGATATTTTCGACGCTTTTCATGCGCCGGCGGATTTGCCTAAGTGACGGCATAAGTCCTCACATGTCATTGCGAGCCCCGTCGTATGACGGGGCGAAGCAATCTATACGCAGAGATTGCTTTCCGCCTGAGGCGGACCCGCCTTTGGCGGGCGCCGCTCGCAATGACGTTACTTTCTTAAAAACTGGTTTTTAAATTCCATACCTGCCCTGTCCAGCCGCTGGGCAATAGAGTCTGTCAGGTCTTTTTCTTTTTCAATGTCGTTCACGACGTCGGGATATTTCTCGATCAAGAATTTATAGAAACCCTTTTCGTAGCTTTGGATCTTCTCTAACGGCACATCGTCCAGGATCCCTTTGGTGGCCACGTAGAGAATGCTCACCTCTTGCCAGAGCGACGCGGGCTGGTACTGCCCCTGTTTTAAAACTTCGACCAACCGCGCGCCGCGATTCAACTGATCGCGCGTGGATTTGTCCATGTCTGAGCCAAACTGCATAAACGCCGCGAGCTCCCGGTACTGGGCAAGCTCCAATCGCAGCTTGCCCGCGACCTTTTTCATCGCTTTGGTTTGCGCATTGCCACCGACGCGCGACACCGACAACCCCACGTTGATAGCCGGACGCACTCCCTGATAAAAGAGATCCGTCTCTAAATAAATTTGACCGTCGGTGATCGAAATCACGTTCGTCGGAATGTAGCCCGACACGTCGCCGGCCTGTGTTTCGATGATCGGCAAAGCCGTGAGACTACCGCCACCCAAGTCGCTGCGCATTTTCGCGGCGCGCTCCAAAAGCCGCGAGTGCAGATAAAAAACATCGCCCGGAAACGCCTCGCGCCCCGGCGGACGACGCAGGAGAAGCGACAGCTCCCGGTACGCAGCCGCGTGTTTTGTCAAATCATCGTAGATCACCAGCGCATGCATGCCGTTATAGAGATAATATTCCCCGATCGCCGCGCCCGTGTACGGCGCCAGATACTGCAAAGTCGCGGCCATATTGGCGGAAGCGTTCACAATCGTCGTGTACTCCATGGCCCTGGACTCTTCTAAAGTTTTTACTACCGACAAAACACTCGAGGCCTTTTGGCCCACGGCGACATAGACACAGTAAACGTCTTTGCCCTTCTGATTTAAAATCGTGTCGATCGCCACAGCCGTTTTACCGGTTTGGCGGTCGCCGATGATAAGCTCTCTTTGGCCGCGGCCGATCGGGATCATGCCGTCGATCGCTTTTAAACCCGTCTCGAGCGGCTCTTTCACCGACTGGCGCGGCAAAACACCGGGCGCTTTAAACTCGATCGGCCGCGTCTCGGTGGCGACGATCGGCCCCTTGTTATCCAGCGGCCGCCCTAGCGCGTCGACGATGCGCCCCAAGAGCCCCTTGCCCACAGGAACGCTCGCGATACGCTGTGTGCGCTTGACCATGTCGCCTTCTTTTATGCCGTGGCCCTCGCCGCAGAGCACCACGCCGACATTGGACTCCTCTAAATTCAGCGCGATGCCAAGCTCGCCGGCTGAGAATTCCAAAAGCTCACCCGCCATGCAGTCATCGAGACCGTACACGCGCGCGATGCCGTCCCCCAGCGACAAAATGATCCCCGTCGACTCGAGCTTCACGCCCGCCTCGTAGTCCTTGATCTCTTGTTTCAAAATACTCGTGATTTCCTCAGGTCTTAACGCCATGATAGAGCTCCTTCTTCATTGCCTGGATCCGGTGCTGGATGGACCCGTCGATAATCTTGTTTTTCACGCGCACGCGCACGCCGCCCACCAGCGACGGATCGACGTGTTTCTCGACCGTAATTGTGTAGCCCGCGATCCGCTCGAGATTCGCGACGATCGACGCCTCGGCCTCGGATCCGAGCGGCACCGCCGTGTGAATTTCCGCCACGCCCTGGCCCTGTGCCTCGTCGGCGATACGCTTAAACTCCACCGCGATCTCGTGGACCAGATGAAAACGATTTTTTTCTAGGAGAATCGTGAAAAAATTTAAAAGCTGTTCGTAGATCTCCTCGCGGCGCTCCTGGTAGAGACGCGCCAAAAACGCGCGCTTTTGCTCAAGCCTAAAATATGGATTTTTTAAAAAGCGCTCAAGCTCGGGGTTCGTTTTAAGAGACTTGGAAAAATTTTCAAGCTCCGCCTCGATCACTTCGTCCTGATGTGTGAGGCGCGCGATCTGGAAAAGCGCCTCGGCGTAGCGCGTCGCCGCCAAAAGGTCCCGTGTCTGCAACTAGTTCATCCCCTGTAGTTCTTTCAAAAAACGATCGACAAGTCTCTCGTGTTCTTTGGGATCGAGCTTGGACGCGATCACCTTCTCGGCCATGAGCCCCGAGATCTCGACGACCTCGTTGCGCATCGTGATGCGCGCCGAGGCTAAATCCTGCTCGAGCTCCGCTTTCGCGCGGTCCAGAAGCTTTTGCGCGTCGAGCCTGGCTTTTTCCTGGATGTCGCGCGCCAGCTCGATGCCGACTTTCGACGCCTCTTGGATTTTCGCGCGGGCTGTCTCCTCGATGTCCGCCAGCTTCTTCTGGTAGTTTTTTTCCAAATCCACGAGCCGCGCCTTTTGCTTGTCAATCTCCGCGAAGCGCTGCTCGATCGTCTCGCGCCGATGATCAATCGCCCCGAGCAGTTTCTTCCAGGCCAACTGCTTCAGGATAAAAAAGACTACCCCGAAACCCAGTATCTGGACGACGATCTCGCTTAAGATCTGGCGATTATCCACTTACGCGATTTTCCCCGACAACACAAACACCACGACCAGCACGTAGATCGTCAGAGCCTCGATCAGCGCGCAACCGGCCATCATGTTGACGAGGATTTTCCCCGACGCTTCCGGCTGACGGGCCGTCGCTTCCATCGCCCCGGCCACGGCCTTACCTAATCCAAGCGCCGAACCAAGCGCCGCGATACCCAATCCCAGCGGCAGTGTGATCGCGAGCGCCGTTTGATAAGTCATCCCTTCCATACAAACTACCTCCTTTATTTTAAATTGTCATTGCGAGGGCACGCAGTGCCCGAAGCAATCTATGCGCAAAGATTGCTTTCCGCCTGAGGCGGACCCGCCTTTGGCGGGCGCCGCTCGCAATGACCGCTAAACATGAGCTACTTCGTGATGTTCTTCCTTGTGTTCATGCGGAAGCATCATCGCGATGTAAACCGTACTCAGTAACGTAAACACAAACGCCTGGATAGTCCCTGTGACTACCGCGAGCAATAAAAACGGAAAATGAAGCGGCGCTCCGGCCGGCACCGGCAGTGCCGCACCCATCGCTATCCCTAAACCGATAAACACCGCCAGAAGCACATCCTCCCCCCAAATATTTCCGTAGAGACGAAACGCGAGACTTAGGGGCTTCGCAAACTCGCCGATCACGTGGATCGCAAACATAAGCGGCATCAGCGCATACCCAAACGCATCGCGAGGGCTTCCGGCCATGTGGTCGAGATAACCCCGTATCCCCTGTTCTTTGATGCCGACGGACTGCACGTAGAAAAATACCAAAATCGCCAGTGCCGCCGTGGTCGTCGGGATCGGAATCGTGATCGGCCCCAGCGACAAAATCATCGAGTTTGCCGTCGGCGCTTTCATGAGCGGCACGAGGCCGATCAGATTCATCGTCCAAATATAAAGGAAGATCGTCCCTAGAAACGGCGTGTACTTGGCGCCTCGAGGGCCCAGGATCCCGCACACAAAATTATTCAAACCCTCGACGATCGCCTCGCAGGCCGCCTGAAGCCGGCCCGGCACCAGCGCCGCTCGCCGCGACGCAAAGTAGAAAACGAGGCTTAACACCGAAATCACGATCACGCCGAAAATAATATTTTCATATTTTTGTAAAAAAGACCCGAGTGCCGAATCGGGCCCGGCATAGTTTTCGATCAAACGAACAAAATTTAAGATGTGAAGCGACGGGCCGCTGCCCGAGACTTCATGCGATTCCATGTTTCACCTGTCCTATCCAAGCCACCGTCATCGCAAACACAAATACGCCGAGACCGATCAGCAAACTCCCCACCGGGAAAAACTGGGCTTTCAAAATAAAAAACCCCGCGACATAGAGCACGGGGAATTTGAGCACCAAAAACAGGCCTGTTTTGGGCGTCACCTTGGCGCCCGGAACCGCCACGCTCCGGGTTAAACGCGTGATCATCCAGAAGTTGAAAAACATCCACAGCGCGCCGACGATGACGCCCGCCGATCCTCTCCACGAGCCGGCGAAAATATACACCGCGGACGCGCACGCCGCGATCACCCAACCGATACTGGCCACTGTTCTAAAAAAGTTCGTCGGCATGAATTCTTACTTCCGGCTGTTATCTTTTGAAATCTGCATCAAAAGGCGCGCCACTTCCCGCCCCGACGCCACAAAACCCAAGGATACAAAAATAATTGTAACCCACGGATAAATCTGGAACTTACGATCGAACCAACCGCCGATGCCAAAACCGACCAGCGGTCCGACCAGGAGTATGATGGGAATCGTTGTGAGGACACCGAGCTGCTTAACTTGCGAGTAAAAAGCGTCCTTGTTCCCGGTCATGAAACCCCGAATTTTGGCGCCATTTTAGCAGGGCTTTCGAGGGTTTGTCAATCCGTGTTATAATCGGCATCTATGTGGCTTCCGGAACATCAAAAAAACGCTTCAAAATTTTTGCGGGTCCTGCAAAAAAATGGGTTCAATTTCTTTACCGGCGTGCCCTGCTCGCTGCTCGGTGCTTTGATTGAAAAGCTGGAAAACGACAAAAAACTAGGTTACGTGCCCGCTATCCGCGAGGATTCCGCGATCGGTGTCGCCAGTGGCGCATACTTGGCCGGCAAAAAACCGGTGGTGTTGATGCAAAACTCCGGATTCGGCTACTCGATGAATGTGCTGACCTCCCTCAACCTCATTTACAAAATCCCCGTACTGTGCCTCATCACTTACCGAGGTCTCGGGCCCGACGCGCCGGAACACAGCGTGATGGGAAAGTCTTGCCAGGCGCTTTTGGAAGAAATCGGAATGCGCAGTTTCGTGCCCGAAAAAGAAAGTCTCGAATCTGCGCTCAGCGAGGCGACGGCCGCGATGGAAAAGGAAAAACAGCCTGCCGCGATTTTGATTAAACGGGGAATTTTTGGGAACTAATGACCAGTAAAGAAGCTCTGCGACTCATCACACCGTTTCTTAAAAACTATCCGGCTGTATTGGCCACTGGGTTCATCTCTCGCACAGCGCAGAATGTCTGTCACCGACCTGAAAATTTCTACGTGATTGGCTCGATGGGTATGGTGTCCTCGATCGCGCTGGGGATCGCCCTTTCGAAACCCAAGACACGGGTGATCGGCTTAGACGGCGATGGCGCGGTGCTTATGAATCTCGGCACACTGCCCATGGTCGGTGCCCTGAAACCTAAAAACTTCATCCACATCGTCTTGGACAACGGCTCCTACGAATCCACGGGCGGCCAGAAAAGCTTATCGCAAGTAGTAAACCTAGAAAAAATCGCGAAAAGCTCCGGCTACCGGGTGACAAAAACTGTGAAAAATGAATCCGCCCTAAAAAGCGCGCTTTGGTCGGTTTTCAAAAACCAGGGTCCCGCCTTTTTGCTCGTGAAAGTAAACAATAATTCCGGTCCAGCCGCGCCGCGTATCACTGACAGCCCTGAAAAAATCACGGAAAACCTAATCCACGCCCTTCGATGAAGCAGACACTCTTAAATCCCGGCCCCGTGAACGTCACCGAGCGGGTACGCCGGGCGCTTTTAGGGCCCGACATCTGCCACCGCGAAGAAGAGTTTTACTCTCTACTCAAAGACACCCGCGAGCGTCTTTTGAAAATCTTCGGTATTTCCAAAAGTCACACCGCTATATTTTTTTCCGGCTCCGGTACTTCGGCGCTCGAGGCGATACTCTCGTCGTACGCCGCGACGGGCCGGACGGCGCTCGTGCTCTCCAACGGCGTCTATGGCGAACGCGTGGAGAAAATCCTAAAAATCCACGGCGCGCCGACACTGACGCTCGCCCGGCCCATCGGCAAGTTTCCTAATCTTTCAGACATCGAAGCGGTTCTTAAAAAATTTCCAAAAATCGGCGCCGTCGCCATGGTCCACCATGAAACCTCGAGCGGTATGTTAAATCCTTTAAGAGCTGTCGGAAAACTCGCCAAAAAATACCGTAAAACGTTTATCGTCGACGCGATCAGCTCTCTCGGGGCCGAGGCGATTGACTTTTCGGTGGTCGACTTTCTGGCCGGCACTTCCGGCAAATGCCTGCACGGTTTCCCGGGCGTGTCGTTTGCGATCGTCTCAAAAAAAACTCTTATTTCTTTTGAAAACCAGAAACCCAAAACTTTTTCGCTGAATCTCTGCGAAGCCTGGCATTCTCAAAAAAACAATGAAACTTCCTTTACGCCGGCCGTACAGATCTTTTACGCTTTCTGTGAAGCGTTGAAAGAGCTTGAAAATGAGGGCCTCCACCGTCGGCGAAAAAACTACGCCCTCCGAAGCGCCCTGATTCAGCGTAGTTTGCGCGCGCTCGGCGTAAAATCAATTATAGATCCCGCCTGTCAATCCCATGTCTTGAATGCCTTTTGGCTGCCCAAGGGTTTATCCTACAAGACGCTTCACGACACGCTGAAAAAAAA
>CAYJSE010000024.1:9621-22945 GCA_964372765.1 uncultured Planctomycetia bacterium
CGCGATGGTGCTCGACAATTGCGACGGCGAGATCGCGCGCGCAAAAAATATGAAAAGTCCTTTCGGCGCCTGGTTGGACATCGGCGCTGATGCGCTGACAGATATTCTTTTATTCACGGGGCTGGCCATCGGAATGCTGCGCCGCGAAACGCAGGGACCCATCCTGTGGGCCTATGTTTTATCTTTAAGCGGACTCTTCATGCATTTTGTCATCGTCGTTTTTGAAAAATTAAAGGGTTTCGGCCCCGCCGAGTTTAACCGGCCCAATCCGGAAGGTTCAAACCGCAAAAATCCCATTTTCACGCTGTTCAACGCGCTTAGCGAAGGCGACGTATCGCTCGTCATCGTGCTTTTCGCGGTTTTCAACGCGATCCCCTACCTTCTTTGGTTCGGAGCCATCTACATGCAGATACTCTGGATCAGCGCGCTCGTTTTAAACCTAAAGTGGCTTGTGCAAAGGCGGCCCGCGTCATGAAAATCTTCAAGTGGATTTTTCTGGTGCTCGGATTTTATCTTTTGTACGCCACCGTCAAAGCCGCCGGTCTGGAAACTATCGCGCACAACATCAACGCGATCAAATGGCAGCTTCTGCCGATGCTCTGGGTGTATCCGGTCGTGTTTGGCTTTGACACGCTGGGCTGGGGGTATTCATTCACGAAAGATTTAAAACGCGTACCTTATTGGGATCTTTACTGTATCCGCGTGATCGGGGAAACGTTCAACAACATCATCCCCTGGGCGGCGTCCCTGGGCGGCGAACCGATCAAAGTGGAGCTGCTCAAGTCCAGACACGATGTGGCACGGGCCGACGCCTACGCGTCGGTGCTGATCGTCCACACGACGTTTTGGGTTTCCTTAAATATTTTCGTGATCGGCGGCATCTTGGCCGCGGTAAAAACACACCCACTGCCGCCTGTTTTACAACAAAGT
The DNA here is from genome assembly GCA_964372765.1 of uncultured Planctomycetia bacterium. GTDB lineage: Bacteria > Omnitrophota > Gorgyraeia > 2-02-FULL-51-18 > CAYJSE01 > CAYJSE01. The sequence continues at coordinate 10,552 of CAYJSE010000024.1, forward strand.
GTCATGATTTTCTTGGTGGGGCTCGCGTTTGTGGCGCTAACTCTCGTGATCGGACTGCACTGGGGAATTTTTCAGAAAGTGCACAAGTTCGGCGAGGCGTTCAAGTGGTGGGGACCGGATTCCAAAGAAAAGTTACTTCGCTTCGTGAAGCTGGACGAAGATATCAAAAAATTTTACACGACAAACCGCTACCGTTTTTTCCTGTCGACTTTTTTTAACTTCCTGGGCTGGTTCGCGGGCGTGTTTGAAACCTATATGATCGCCAATATTCTTGGGATTTCGGTGAGCTTCGGCGAGGCGTGGCTTTTGGAAGCGCTGGTGCAGGTTTTACGAATCGTGACCTTTTTTATCCCATCCTCGATCGGCGCGCAGGAAGGCGGGATCGTCCTGATTTTCTCTCAGCTTGGGTTTGTTAAGGAAGCCAGTGTCACGTTTGCTGTGGTCCGCCGTCTAAGAGAGATGATCTGGTTGGGGTGCGGACTTTTAGTCTGGGCGCTGATGGAAGACCGGCCTAAATTTCCCGGCAAGCGTTCATAAAAAGATTCTCTTATCCACCAGCCGCTTAAATTTCCGCCCCTGCCTTAGAGCGCCCTGAGGGACTATCTGAACGTCCATTTTGAACATCCCCTGCTCAAAGCTTCTCCACGCGTCGGGGAGCGACCGCTGGACACCGGAAAAAATGTCCTTTTCTATCTCCGACGGACTGCGGCCGTTTTGGCTCTCCACACAAAAATAAATATGATCTTTAATATTTTCTTTATCCACCACGATCTGCCAGTCCGTGCTGATTCCGGCCACGGAGCCCAGCACGTCCTCAAACATCCAGGGCGCTAGATTTCCCATCGCGGTGGCTGTCCATTCATCCACGCGTCCCCGAAGTTTTTCGATGCGTTTCCCAGGTAGTCCGCCTTTCGTGGTCCCTGCTAAGAAGCGCGTGATATCGCCCGAGCGGTAACGCACGAGCGGCATCACGCGTCGGTTAAGATTGGTGTAAACAAGCTCGCCATACCCTTGGCTGTCTCTATCCACGATTTCGAAATAGTTGTGAAATTCATTCAGGTGATAGCCATCTTTAGCAAGCGACTCCATGCCGATCGCGCCAAACGCCTCGGTCTGACCGTACTCGAGTAAACAGGTGGCGCCCCAGGCGTTTTCGATAAAACGCCGCGCATTTTCCGTCATATTTTCGCCGCCGCCCAGAATCAGCCGCACCGGTTTCGGCCATGGGCCCTTTTCTTTGACGATTTCAGACAGTCTCAAAAGCCACGACGGATCTCCCACGAGCACCGTAAGCCCGTAGTCACGCAGGCGTTCATAAAATTCCCGGGGATCGATTCTACCCGCCTCGACGTGAAAGCACCCGAGCGCCTGACAGGCCGCTTGCAGCACCGGTCCTGATACCCAAAACGAGTAGTCAAAAGCGCTCGCGACCCGGTCTTGCGGCCGCACACCGACACCCCACAGGCCGACGGCTCCGGCCCAACCGGCCTCGGCGACTTCGGTTCTTGAAAAATAAACGCGCTTCGTGCGCTTGGACGTGGTGCCTGTGGTCTCAAACGCCGTATCCGGCGCTAAACAGACAAAATCTTCCGGGCTTTCTCGGATATCTTCCGCGGTGGTGAAAAAATCCCCGAGATCACTTGGAAATTTTACCTTGTAAGGATTGATTCTCAAGGCTTCAAACTTCTTACGATAAAACGGGGAATGTCCCGCCACGAATTGCAGTGTCTTCCGGAAATTAGCCAGTTCAAGATTTTTTAGAACCGCGGGCGGGACTTTTCTGTAAAGAAAATAGCCTTTTTGCGCGGGGTTTCCAAAGGGGAAAATTTGAAGAAGAGAGGCTATTGTCATTGCGAGCGAACGCAGTGAGCGAAGCAATCTATGCGCATAGATTGCTTCGGCCCTTTCCGCCGGAGGCGGACCCGCCTTTGGCGGGCGGGCCTCGCAATGACGGTCATCCTTTTCTCGAACAGCGACGGATCAGGTTTTCAAAAAGCTCGATCGCGAGATCCATTTCTTCCTCGGTGATGCCAAAAGATGGCGCGATCGTGAAAACATTTTTGTAGTAACCGCCGACGTCGAGCACCAGCCCCATGCGTCCTTGGCGCGTGTGGATATCGCCTTTCAAGCCCTCGTTAAAAAGACGGTTTGTCATCTCACGGTCCGGCGTGTAGCCGTCGGACTTGCAGATCTCCATGCGCATCGCCATCCCAAGACCATCCACGTCCCCGATCACTTTCCGGTGCCGCTTCTGCAGCGCCTTAAAGCGTGACAAAAACTGCTTACCTTTGGCCATCACAATTTTTTCGTAGTTGGTTTCCTCGGTCATCTTCATGAGCTCGAGACCGACCGCGGTGCCAAGCGTGTTGGAGGAAAATGTCGAGTGCGTCGAACCCACCGGAAACACTTTGGGGTTGATCAGCCCCTCGCGCGCCCAGATACCCGACAAGGGATTCAGACCGTTCGTCAGCGCCTTGCCAAACACGATCACGTCCGGCGTGACGTTAAAATGTTTCAGCGCCCACAGTTTTCCGGTTCGGTAAAAACCCATCTGGATTTCATCGTCGACCAAAAGGATATTGTGACGCTTTAAGATTTTCTGCAAGTACGGAAAATATTCCTTGGGCGGAATCACATAGCCGCCGGTGCCCTGCAGCGACTCGACATAAAACGCGCCGTACTCCGACTCGTTGACCTTGGTGTCGAGCACCCCGTTGTACTCCGTCTCAAAGAGCTTTTCAAACTGCTTCACGCAGTATAGACCGCAATCGGGATACTTTTTATCATAGGGACACCGGTAGCAGTAGGGGTACGGCACAAAAAGCGCGCGGTCCGAAAAGTGCCCGTAGCGCCGGCGGTAGCGGTAGCTCGAGGTAATCGCCGACGCCCCCAGTGTGCGGCCGTGATAGCCGCCCATAAACGCGAATACGAGATTTTTATGCGTATGGTTGCGCACGAGCTTCAAGGAGTCCTCGACGGCCTGCGCGCCGCCGACATTGAAATGCACACGCCCCTTTTGGCCAAAAAGCCGCTCGGTGGATTTCGCGATCTTTTCGGCGAGCTCCACTTTTTCGCGGTGCAGATACTGGCACGCCAACTGCGGCAGTGTGTCGATCTGGCGTTTCAAGGCGTTATTTAAGCGCTCATTTTTGTAGCCGAAGCTAGCCGCCGAGTACCACATCTGCAGATCCAAAAACGGCGTTTTATCCTCGTCATAGAGAAAGCTGCCCTCGCAAGACTCAAAAACCTTCGGCGGGTCGGAGTAGTGCACCGTGTCGCCCCACGAACAGTATTTTTTCTCTTTATCTAAAAGTTCTTTAGCCAATTTTCGATTTCTCCAAAGTTCAAGTACGCTTGATACGCAATCCGTTCTTTTTCACAAAAATCCAAAAGCTTCCCCTTAGCGAAGACAAAATCCGCTTCGCGCGCCGCGAAACGATCCGACAGCCCGTCCCCGATGAACACCGCGTAGTCTCCGGGGGCTCTCTCGGATTTTAAAACCCGCACCTTGCAGTTGGCGCATCCATGTTCGCACGGCGGCGCCGGAAATTCCGGTTCCAGACTCTCAGGTGTCCAGCGAAGCTGATTGGAAAAAACTTTTACGTTTTTCAGGTACACACCGTCGTTTTGAAACGCGCTTTGAAACGCCGACTGGATCATCGCGTCAAACCCGTCGCTCACCACCGCCACCGGCACATTTTTGCGCGCGGCTGTTTCCAAAAACTTCGGGAAAGCGGGATCGATCTCGATGGAAGAAAGAAAGCGAGTAAAATCCGTCTCCGACAGAGTCACAAGCCGTATCTGACGATTCAAACACTCCCGGGAACCGATCAAGCCCGCGGCCCACTCGTTTTCGATCTTTTTCCAGTCATGCGCGGCAAAATTTTCGAGCAGCGAATCCACCACGTCTTTTTTCGTGATTGTGCCGTCAAAATCGATGAAAAATCTAAGAGCCATTGTAACGCCTCACCACGAGCACGCTGTTTTGCCCGCCAAACCCGAATGAATTGCTTAAAACCACATCCACCTTTTGGGAACGTGCCCGATTGGGCACATAGTCCAGATCGCACGTTTCGTCCGGTGTTTGGTAGTTGATCGTGGGAGGAATCACGCCGTCGCGAATGCTCAAAATGCTCGCGATGAGCTCCACCGCTCCGGCCGCCGCGATCAGGTGTCCCAGCATCGATTTGTTGGAGGTTACCGGAAGCTTCCGCGCGTGGTCGCCAAACACTTCTTTCACGGCGCGCGTCTCGATCTGGTCATTGAGCTTTGTGGACGTGCCATGCGCGTTGATATAGCTAACCGCCTGCGGAAGGGCGCGCGCGTCTTGAAGAGCCAGATGCATCGCGGCGATGGCGCCGCGTCCTTCCGGATGCGGGTCGGTCAGGCGATACGCGTCGGCATTGACCCCATAGCCCGCAATCTCCGCGTAGACGCGCGCGCCGCGGCGCTTGGCGTGCTCCAGCTCCTCTAAAATTAAAACCCCGGATCCTTCTGACAGCACGAAACCATCACGGCTCTTATCAAAGGGCCTGGACGCGGCTTCCGGATCGTCATTGCGCGTCGAAAGCGTCGTTAAAAGAATAAACCCCGCCACACCGAGTGGATGGATCATCGAGTGCGTGCCGCCGGTGATCATCACCTCCGCCTGTCCACGCCGGATGATCTCGGTGCCTTCGCCGATCGCCTGACTCGACGCCGCGCAGGCCGTGAGACAGTTGGAAACGATCCCTTGCGCGTTGTGGATCTTGGCCAGGTGATTGACCACCTGCACCGGCTCCTGCTCCAGGATCAGCTGTGGTTTTACCTTCAGCGCGCTATTTTCAAAATATTTTTTCGTGTCCACGCCCAGCGGCTCGTCTTGGACGGAGTTTGCGATCACCGAAGCGTACTCTTCAAAATTAAACCCGCTGTCCCCGGCGCCGAAGTACACGCCGAGGCGTTCCGGATTCACGGACCCGGGTTTCAAACCGGCGTCTTTCATCGCCTCGTCACACGCGGCGATCGCAAAGAAACTGTTGCGGCCCATCGGCGAAGCGCCGTTTGTCTTCTCCCACCGCGTGAAATCAAAATGTTTCACCTCGCCGGCGATACGCGTGGGAAAGCTCCGCGCGTCAAAGATCGTGATAGGACCCACACCGGAGCGTCCTTCTTGTAAAGCTCGCCAGGTTTCCGCGGCGCTATGCCCTAGCGGCGTCACGGCGCCGATTCCTGTCACCACCACACGCCGTCTCGTGTCAGCCATCGTATCGCCCCACCACCGTGGACACGCTGGGCGCGCCGAGACCCGACGCGTTTGTCATCGCGTAGTCTATTTTCTTTTTGAGTGGTTTGGACTTCACGATCTGCGCGGACAAACCGTTCTTCGAGCGTCCAAAGTTCTGCGTTGCCGGCACAAAGCCATTTTTTAGGCTAAGCACGGCCAGGATCAAATCGAGCGCGCCGGAGGAAAATCCGGTGAATCCGGTGAGAGGCTTTTGGGCCGTGATGGACAACGCCGAGTGGTCTGGAAATACCGTTTCGATGGCCGCGAGCTCTTTTAAATCCTCCTGCGGCAGTCCTATCCCAGAAGCGATAATGAGACCGATTTTTTCGGCTGAAATTCCGGACTCTGCCAGCGCTGAGCGCATCGCCACCGGGAGACCTGTCTGGCTAGAGGAACCAAAACCCGCAATCTCCGCGTAGACGCGCGCGCCGCGGCGCTTGGCGTGCTCCAGCTCTTCCAACAGTAAAAACCCCGACCCTTCCCCCACCACAAAACCCGAGGCTCTCGCGTCCAGCGGCCGGTAAACGTCGGAGAGCACCCCTAGAATTGAATAGTGAGACAGCCCGACAGGATTCAGTTTAGACTCCGAGCCGCCGGCCAGCATCAAATCCGCGGCGCCGCGCTCCAGGATACGAAATGCCTCGGCCACAGCCGCAAGCCCCGAAGAAGCCCCGGTGGTGAGCGAATTATTGGGCCCTTCCAGGTCAAACAGTATTGAAATCTGGCACGCCGGCATATTGGGCAGGTACTTCAAAAGCCAGAGAGGAAATAGAGAAAATATGCCCGACTCTCCAAATTTCTGCATGTCGATTTTGTTGTCGGAACCCAGCGACGCCGTGATACTGCAGGCCAGCTCATCCAACTCATGATTTAAAATTCCAGACCCCACGATCACGCCGATGCGCGTGCGGTCCACGTTTGATAGATCCGAAAGCGCCGCATCTTTCAAAGCTAGGCTGGCTCCCGCGACGGCCATCTGGATATCGCGCGCCATCACCTTGATCGCCTTGGCTTGAGTGATATATTTCTCCGGATCGAAATCCGTGACGTGCGTGGATGAACGGCCCTCGAGCGCGGCCTGCCACAAGGGCTCCGGCCCCTCGCCATGCGCGGTTAGCGCCCCCAGGCCCGTGATCACGACACGTCTTTTCACACCAACGCCTCGCTTTTTTTCACCACACCCTCTATATCGTAATGCTTGAAAAAGTTTTTCCCAAACACCACGGATTCATTTTTATCCGGCACCAGATACTCCATCGTGACGAGAAAGATCTCCGCCTCGGCCACGACGTCGCGGCCGTTTCGGACCACGCCGCTTACGCGCGCGCCCATCTCACTTTCCTGTTCGATTCGCGCCTCGACATCCAGACAGCACGGCAGCACCGCTAGCTTCGGAAAAATAGCGCGTGGAATTTTGGCCAAGATCACCTCTTTTTTGAAATCAAGCCCGAGTCCGAAAAGCACGCCGCCGCATTGAGCGATCATCTCGACTAGGAGCGTCTCGGGCACGGCCTGAAAATCCTCACGATTTTCGAAGCTCTTAAATGCGCGCGAAAAACGGCCTTTTCTTAAGACGGTAAACTTTTCGATTAAGTCCCAACGCATGGGTACTAAGACATCGACCAGACGACGGTGTAGCGTCTATCCTGCAAGTAGTAAAATTCGAACGCGTTTTTGGACTCCCCGCTTAGCCGGACTTGTCCTTTGTCCACGGAAGGAAAGTAGGTTTCGATCTCCTGAAAACCGGATAGTCCCATCCAGGACCGGCGCCGCGCCTTGAATACCGCTTCCTTGGCTGCCAGCATCACCGCGAAAAGCGTTTCGGGTTTAGGAGACTTTTCTAAATGAGAGATTTCATTGGGCGTGAGAAAATCGGACAGCGAATCGCGATAGTTTTTAAAAAGCGCCTTAGCCTTTTTGGTTTCGATCATGTCGACACCCAGACAGGCGGGTTTCATAAAAGTTTAAGGGCGCGCCGCCGCAAGCTTCTCGGAGAGATAGCCGACGATCATGCCCACCGTGAACATCATGCCAAGATTCACGATCGCGGGATTTTTTGAAAATTCCGTCCAGTTGGCGTTGGGGATTCTTTTTCTCAGTTCCTCGACACCGGCCGCGGTGACTTTGCCGTCCTTTACAAAGCGCGGGTCAGTCAGCAGTTTATCCGGAAAAAGCTCTCCTTTGGGAATCTTGATCTTAAACGTTTTTTCCAGGCGAAACACGATGTCCAGAAAATCAATCGACTCGGCGCCCAGGTCACGGATCAGCGACGACTCGAGAGAGATCTGCGACTCGTCCACCTTTAAGGCCCCGGATAATACGGCCTTTACGCTTTTTATGATTTCGTTCTTCTCATTCTGCACAATACATTCCTCCAACCCCTATCGACGACCCAAAAGACTCAAACCCCCGTCTATCGCGATCACCTGGCCCGTGATATAGCGCGATTCGGCGCCGGCGAGATACGCCACGAGACCCGCCACTTCCTCGGGCTCGGCAAAACTCCCAAGCGGAATTTTTTCTTTTATTTTGTCGCCCAAGAGACCGCGAACATTTTCGGTCATCCGGGTATTCACGAGCCCCGGCGCCACCGCGTTCACCGTGATGCCTTTTGAGGCAAGCTCGGCCGCCAGCGTTTTCGTGAGCGCGTTCAGCGCGCCCTTCGAGGCCGCGTAGTTGGCCTGTCCGAAGCTCCCGAGTTCTCCCGAGATCGAGGATACGTTGATGATGCGGCCTTCACCTTGCGTTATCATCACGCGCGCCGCGGCCCGGCAAAAGTAAAGCGCGCCCTTAAAATTGGTTTCCAGAACCTCGTCCCAGTCTTCGTCCGAAAGCGATAAAAAAAGCCCGTCTCGAATAATCCCGGCGTTATTCACGAGGATGTCGAGCCGTCCTTCTTTCTCAACCACGCTCTCAACCGTTTTTTTGACGTCTTCACTTTTACGGACGTCGCATAGAACAGCCACGCCGGAACCGTTCGGCGACTGCGGACTGGAGGAACAATAGGTAAAGTAAACCTTCGCGCCTTCCTTGCTCAACCGTCTCGCGATCGCTTCGCCGATCCCCCGCGAGCCGCCCGTGACAATCGCCACCTTAGCTTTAAGCGACAAGGGCTATCTCCGCCACAAGAGCCCTTTTGCCGCCGACATCAATCTCGCCCCGGCACCAAAAAGCATCCTGTTCTTTTTTCAAAAATCTGACCCGAACCTCAAGCTCGGCTCCCGGCTTCACAAACTGCCCAAACTTCACACTCTCGACTTGTCGAAGCCGATAGCCGGGCGCTTGGGGAAGCATCGCGGCCGCGGCTTGTTTCAACGTTTCAAGGAGCAAAACCCCGGGCATCACCGGAAATCCCGGAAAGTGGTCCCGTAAAAACTCTTCCTCGCCCTTCAGCTTAAAAAAAGCCGTAACGGACTGGCCGGGCCTAAGCTCGGCCACTCTGTCGATGAAACAAAAACAGCTCATTATAAAATGAGTAATATATCACGAACAGGTGGAAAAGCCAACCATAGTTAGGTGTTAGGAGACCTCAAATCCCTCGCCGGATTGCCTCCCCAGTAACCCTTTACCGGGATCCGGGTGCCTTTAGACACAAAACTCATCGGAGCCACCACCGCCCAGTCACCGATCTGGCAGTCGGGCATGATCACGGAACCGATCCCGATCGAGACGTTGTTTCCAATCTTGGTTGGGGCGAGCCGGATGAAACCCCTCTCAGACGCGTGACAGATCAGGGCCACCCCGCCACCAATCATCACATTGTCTCCGATCTCGAGAAGCTCCAGATCCGCCAGGCCCGCTGTATTGATGTGCACCTCCCGGCCGATTTTGGCGCCCATCGCCCGATAAAAAAGCGTCTGAAATGGCGACAACCGTAAGACATCCAAAAATGTAGCATTGGCGATTAGGATTAAAGAGTTGTAGCTCATCCAGGAAAGCGCTTCTTTGGCGTGGATGCCGTAGAGACCCGGTTTTACGCGAAACCCAAAAACTTTTCGTACCGCGATACACAAAAAAATCAACGTCGTGCCAAAGATAAAATACCCTAGCGCGATCGACGATGAAAACCCCAGACACCGCGCCCAGGCAGGATACGCGGCCATCCATTTCCAAACACTGTGTAAAAAATAAACCATTGGAAATAGACCGAGACCCAAAACCGCGATCGACAAAAGATGCAAAAAGTAGATCCACGCATGAAGCCGGATCCGCTCAAATTCTCGTTGTTTGGTTTTATCCTGCACCATAGTTTCGGATTCTATCATGCTTTGCGGACGTGATCTAGCTGTGAGCCACTCGGTGAAGAATTTCCGCAATGAAGCTCTGATACTTCACTCCCAGCTTTTTTGCCTTTTCTTTCAAATGTTTCAGATCCTCGCTATTGATCCGAAGATTTAAAACAGCATCTTTTCGATGCGCCTCAAGAGCCTTCACAATTTCATCATATTCTTCCTTACCTACACGGACATATTCCCCTCGTAAGAGCGCGTTTTCGATTTCTTTTTCCTGCCTCGTCAATTTTATTTTTCTCATATCAATTTTCCTCCACGATAAAGTTTTGTAAACTTTCTACTGCGATAAAGTGTTTTTAGAAAAATTTCATCTTCTAATTTGACACACGGCATTACCCAAATGTAATTTTTATACTCAAACAACATCAACCTTTGTTCCGATCGGCTTGGGTGTTTCAAAATTCCAACAAATTTAGACTGCAGAATGTCCTGAAACGATGCTCCTCGTACTTTCTGGAGTCTCTGACTTTTTAAATCATTCCATTTAAAATCGCTCAACGTTTCTCCCTAAGTATATATCAATACATTTGTATATACAAACTTTTTTTCTCTCAGGCGAGGAGACCTCGTCCCTACCTTACTAGACGCCGACCCCCCTAAAATCCTTTCAAAAATCTTTTGTGTTAATAGAACAGGGACAGTCCCGGGACTGTCCCTCTGTAACTTATTGATATAGATTGGGTTAAGGATGGACGGTTCCGGAACCGTCCCTAAAAGCTTGCGGGTCATCATCAATGGTGGTACATTAACCCCTATGAAAAAATATCTCTTTATCAGCGGCGGCACGCGGGGCATCGGAAAAGCAATCGCGCTTTCACAAAGCGCGCCCGGAACGGTTCTTTTCATCAATTTTCTGCGCGATGAGGAGTCTGCCGAACAGACTAAAAAAGAAGCCGACAAAAAAGGCGCGGAGGTGCATCTCTTACCCGGAAATGTCGGGGATCCTGAGACAATCCAGAATCTCTTCAACGCTATTTCCAAAATCACCAAAAAACTGGACGTTCTCGTTCACAACGCGGCGCTCGGCGTGTTCAAGCCCGTGCACCAACTGCGCGAAAAAGACTGGAATATCTCGCTCGACGTGAACGCCAAAGCGTTTCTTCTTTTGACACAAGCCGCCCTGCCTCTCATGAAAACCCACGGCGGGAAAATTCTTACGATTTCCAGTCTCGGTTCACAGCGCTACACGCCCAATTACGGCGCGATCGGGATTTCAAAGTCAGCACTTGAAAATCTCGTCCGTTATTTGGCCGTCGAGCTTTCTCCCTACAAAATCCACGTCAACGCCGTGTCCGGCGGGCTCGTCGAAACGGATTCTTTAAAAAGTTTTCCCGACTTAGAAAAAGTGAAAAAAGAATTCCTGGCCCGCACGCCCGGCGGCCGCGTCGGTACGCCCCAAGACATCGCGAAAGTCGTCGACTTTCTGGTTTCACCCGCCGCCGACTGGATCTACGGCCAGACCCTCATCGCCGATGGCGGCTATTCGCTCTCTTGACTCCTGACGCGACGCTCTTAATTTTCATCGCGCTTATCTGGACCAAACGCGCGCTGTGGGTGCTCCGTCTCCGGAAAAAAAATCCGCCGCTAGGACCCGTTCACCATACCCTTCAAAACCCCCCGAAGATTTCCGTCATCGTGCCTGCCCGCAACGAAGAAAAAAATATCGGAAATTGTTTAAAATACCTCGCTGCGCAAACCTATACAAACTACGAAATCATCGTCGTGGATGACCGCTCAAGCGACCGCACGTCCGAAATCGTGCGGGAGTTTCAAAAAGATAAACGTACCCCCATAAAGCTTGTGCAGATCCAGAAGCTTCCAGACGGGTGGACGGGAAAAAACTATGCGCTGTTCACCGGCTCCAAAGCCGCGAGTGGTGAGTGGTTTCTTTTTACGGATGCGGATACTACCCACAAGCCCTTCAGCCTCGTCACCGCGCTTCAAACAGCTCGAGAACGGGGTATTGATTTCTTAACCTTAAGCCCGGAGACCGAATCCAAAAGCTTCTGGGAAAAAACGGTTCAGCCGCTCGCGGTCGGAAGCCTGGCGCTCTGGTTTCCGCCAAAAAAAGTGAACGACCCCGACAGTGAACTGGTTCTCGCCAACGGCCAATTTATCCTCATCCAAAAAAAGGCCTACGAAGATATCGGAGGAAACGAATCGATTAAAACTGAGGTCGTGGAAGACGTGGCGCTCGCGCGCAAAGCGCGCTCGGTTGGATGCCTCGTTCAGTTTCTAAACGGCACGCCGCTATACTCGACGCGCATGTACACTTGTTTAAAAGAAATCATCACCGGTTGGACACGCATACTCACCTATCTCTTCGAGAAAAATGTGTTGCGTATCGCGCACAAAATATTTCTTTTTTCTCTATTTTCAATCTGGCCGTTTGTCGTTTTAACCCAAGAAACCGCGCTGTATCTATCGCGCTCGATCCGCTTTTCCCAAGATATGTTTTTTCTAAGCATGCTGGTGGCCGGTCTTATCGTTGCCGTGCGTTTTGTGGGAAATCTCTCCGTCAAAACCAACCCGTGGTTTGCGTTTCTTCATCCGGTCGGGTCGCTGGTGATGGTATGGATTTTATTGAAATGTGTCGTACGGATTATTTGGAACCGGCCGTCTGTTTGGAAGGGACAATATTACCGGTAAACGGTTTTGACGGCTGTGGTTTGGAAAGATAAACCTTTAGAAGATGTTTGTTCGCGACTTTTTTTAGTTCTAAATCCTCAGCGCCCACATTGAGCTTCAAATCGTTGTACTCGTAAATCCCCGTCGTTTGATTGTCCCAACCGATCAGCTCCATCCAGACCGGCATAAAGTTCACGGGATCAAATCG
>CAYJSE010000025.1:0-17154 GCA_964372765.1 uncultured Planctomycetia bacterium
TTTGCCGCCTCAGCTAAGCCAGCGACAATTCCTGGAAACACACGGTTGCCGCGCGCCGCATCGATCAAAATATTGAACGCATCCATTTTTCCGGAACGCAAAACCGCCGTAGGGGCGCGATTTATCGCGCCCGTTGACGGATTGGGCGCAATAAATTGCGCCCCTACGAGATTTTGATTCAAAAGAATTTCTTCATAACGCTTCATATTCGTCTCGGCCAGCACCTGCGGGGTGATCGAGTAAAATGACACACCCTTTTCCTTTAATAGGCTCTTTAGATTGGGCGTGTGGTAGCCGCCGGTGATGAGGATGGCTTCGGACTGCTCGCCGAAGGACGAGCCCGCCGACGATTTAGTGGCGGGATTCCTCTCATCCATTTTCTCAAGCATGTTCTTTACAAATGCTTGATCACGCTGGTAGGTCAGCTCATAAAATTCTTCGGATTTTTTGACGATGTCGTCGTAGCCGGATTCCAGGAATATCGCCCGCTCGTAGTAGGTGCGAAAATCCATGATCTTTTTATTGAGAAATCCGGTCATCGCTGTGATATCAAACACCCCGTCGTTCTGAGCGTGCAAAGCACGCGAAGAATCTAGATCCTTCGGTGCCTGCGGCACCTCAGGATGACGTCCTGTGAGGGCTTTGTACTCCTTGTATTCCTCCGGCGTCAGGGTCAAAAGAAATAATTTCTTTAAAAGCCCCAGCATTTTTGCCGAGCGCACCAGCGTCTTCTCATCGTCTGAAAACATCAGGCGATTTAGCACCGCTTCCTCGAGGGATTTCATCTCATCCAAAATCCCCTTAGCTTCGATGGTCTTCGCGAGTTTGAGATACTGAAAATATTTGGATAATTCCGGATACACGTCATTGCGAGGCGCATAGCGCCGAAGCAATCCATCCGTCGCAGAGATTGCCTCGTCGTCCTGCGGACTCCTCGCAATGACGGTTGTTAGCTTTTCTTCCAACAGCGTATAAAACGCCTTCTCTTCCTTTTCATCCCCGCCGGAGATCTTAAACGGCGAGCGCTGCGTCCGGTCCAGCGCCAGCTCCTGAAGCTCAGCCTTATCCTTTATAGACAGCCCCTGAATCGCCTTGGCCTGTTCTTCGTTGGCCAGCGTGAAATTGATCCGGGATTCGATCTCTTTTAATTTTTGTAGATTTTTTAACTGCGGATAATCCTGCAGGGGCAATTCATGAATTTGCGCCTGCCGGGCCAGGATGTCAAAATAATCCGTCAGGGACATTTTTTCGCTTTGGTACTTTTCGTAGGATTCAAGGAATTTTAAAAGGGCGGGGTTTAAAATCTTGGGCTTCAGTGTGTCGATCGTGACATCGATGCGCAAGAGATAGCGTTCAAAGCGCTCACGGCTTTTGGCCACCTGGCGGTAGCTCTCAAGTGACTTCTTGTAGAGCTCCAAGTCCTCCACACCCCACAGCACAAAGTCCCGGTCGGAGACAATGTTTAGATACTCTTCACCCTGAAGCTCGGCTTTCTTTAAAAATGGAAGCGCGACGCTCGCCCGAATCTCCGGCGTGCCATATTTATGGAAGAACGAAAGTGAGTTGTCCCCGAAACCCGCCTCGATGAAAACGTGGCGAATCTCTTTTTTTTGCCGGAGAATTTGGTCAATCGTTTTGGAAAGATTGATCTGCCCCGAGGTGTTCGTGTGGGCGTCCTGGATCAAATAAATCAGTCTGCTGTCTGCAGTCTGTTGTCTGTGGTCTTTGTAAGAATCTTCCAAAAGTGCCACGGACTGCGCCAAGCGAATATCCATCGTCGGTTTTGCTTTGAGATCCCACGATACCGGCTTTAAATCCGGATTGGCCATAGCCACCTGCTCGAAGCACAGCGCTCCGACTAGTAGCGTGGAAAGTGTTCTCAAAACTCGGACCTTACGCATTATTTTTCTCCTTGGTGGTGGGGGTTTTATTCAATTTTTCTACGAGCTGATTTCATTGCGATTGTTTGTTAACTCGAGTTTTCCATAAGTTATTTAGTAAAGATACCAAAGGATACACGACCATCTTAAAAAAAGCAATAGTACCCCCCTTATAATAATTTAATAACCTTTTACAAAGTCCTAGCGTACTTAAACTTGCCCGAAAAAAATATTCTTGTTAATCGACAGGGACAGTCCCGGGACTGTCCCTGGCAAGCTCGCGGAGGTTGTGGCGGGCGGTGGTATTACCCGGTTGGAGATCCAGCGCCTTTTGCCAGGCGCGGCGGGCATCATCGTTTAAACCCTTAGCTTGGTAGGCAATTCCGAGGTTGCTGTAAGCAGCGGCCGACCGGGGTTTGAACGAAAGCGCTTTCAGGAAATCGGTAATGGCCCCGTCCCAATCCCCAACTCCAAGATACGCGAGACCCCGGTTGTAGTACGCCTCGGCATACCGCGGCTTCAACGCCAATGCGCGCGTGTAGTCCCGCGCGGCTTCGTCAAAAGCCCTCATATCGCCATAAGCGCTGCCACGGTTGTAGTAGCTTTCAGCAAAATCAGGGCGACTGCCGATCGCGCGCGTATAGTCCATGATCGCCTCCGGCACTTTTCCCTTTTCCAGCCACGCATTGCCGCGATTATTGTAAATAAAGTGCGCCATCTTGGAGGGGTACTTCAAAGCGTCGGTCATGATCGTGAGACTATCTTTCCACACCAGGTTTCTATGCCACGTCAGATACCCAAGAGCCACCGCTGCCAGTACGAAAAACCCAGTGATAACCCATCGCAATTTTTTTTTGTCCAACAACCACCGGGCCCCTTCCACCAGCGGATACACAAGCCCCAGCGACGGTAGATACGAGTAGTGATCCGCCGTGATCATGAAATCCCACAACCCCCTAGCCACGACCGGCGAAAGTGTCAGAGCAAAAAACACAAACCCGAACGTCAGCGTCCGTGTACGCCGCCGGAAATACCAAAGCCCACCGACAAAAACCGCCATCAAAAGATACGCGCAAACCGTATAGTCCCTATAAACCGGCTCCGAATACACAGCCGACAATGAAACCGGCGCCACAAGCTTCACGACATAAAATAAAAAAGCGCCGCCAAGCGACCGCCAGGGCTCCGACAATAAAGAACCCGTAACTTTAAGCGGATTGGGATCGAGCGTCGATTGATAGAAAAGAAAAATATGCACGAGCGTCATCAATCCCAAAATCGCAAAAAGTGGGATCTTTTCCAAAAAAAGCCGCCGGCTCCATTTTCTCCCCGCACGCCAGTCTAGAAGCAGCGCCACGCACGGGAATGAAGCAGCCATGGGTTTCGATAAAAATGACAGCAAAAAGAAAAAAGTTGTGTAAATCAAAAATTTCGTTTTTTGCTTGGCCAGATAATAAAGGTAGCTCGTCATCGCCGCTAGATAAAAAAACGCGAAAAGCACGTCTTTACGCTCGCTCACCCACGCCACCGACTCGACCCGAAGCGGGTGTACCGCGAAAAAAAGCGCCGTCCAAAACGCGACAAAAATCTTTCGACCACTCAAAAGATAAAAAAACCAGAAAACCAGCGCCGCGTTTAAAAGATGCAAAATGAGATTTGTTAGATGATAAACAAACGGGTTTAAGCCAAAGAAATGATATTCGAGAGAGTACGAGAAAAAAACGAGCGGGATAAAAAGATCGGGATCCGCGTTGCTGAATCCAATTTTCTGAATACCCGGATTTTGGACAACCAGCATGTAGTCGTCCCAATTGGTAAAGCCGTTCCAAAGCGATGGCCAAAACGAAAAAGCCGTAATAACGATTAAGATTACGAGGGCCAGGATTCGCATAACCTGACCCATTCCTCGATGGACAGCGTCTCCGGCCGTCTTGAAGAATCAATGCCACTTTTGTCAAAAATCCCACGCACATCCCCTTTAAGGATATCCCCCGTTAGAGAATTTAAAATCGTCTTGCGACGCTTCTGGAATGATTTTCTCACCAAAACAAAAAACTTCTTCTCGAGATCACCCTCAAGTGGCGTCTCGTCTAAAAACACAAAACGCACGACGCTTGAATCAAATTTGGGGCTGGGGTAAAATTTGTCCTTGGAAATTTTTCGCACAAGCTCTGGGTTTGAATAAAACTGCGTGAAAATAGAAAGCGGCCCCCAAATTTTAGAGCCGGGCTTCGCGATAAGCCTTTGCGCCACCTCCCATTGCACGGTCAACACCGCGGTTCGGATAAAAGGCCGCTGCGCGATCAACCATTCGATGATAGGGCTTGTGATATTATACGGAATATTGCCGACGACTTTTTGATGTTTGTCGAGCCGGACTTTTAAAATATCCTGTTCCAGAACCTTGACAGTATCGTTTGCGTAGGTTGCCCCTAAATAGCGGGCATACGCTCGGTCCAACTCTACCAGCAGTAAATTTCGGGTCTTGGATAAAAGGTGACGGGTTAAAAATCCTAAGCCCGCCCCTATTTCGACGGTCGGCTCATCCGCGCTCAAGTCCAGCGCATCCACGATCGCCCGAAGCGCGGTATCATCCACCATGAAATTCTGGCCCAGGCGCTTCAAGGGCCGGACACCCAGAGACCGCAGGATCTTATCGGCTTCGTGTTGCAAGCTCATGAGCCAGCTGGATCGCCTCCACCATAGATCCTGGGTCAGCCACAAAACGATTCGCGATATCGTAGCCCGTGCCATGATCCGGCGACGTGCGCACAAAAGGAAGGCCGAGCGTAATGTTGATACCGGTTCCGCGTGAGATCATCTTGAGAGGAATCTGTCCTTGGTCGTGGTACATGCAAATTTCCGCGTCGTAACGGCCCTCGTACGCGTAGCGAAAGAGCACATCCGGCGATAGAGGTCCTGTGATTTCGGCAGCGCATTTTTTCTGCGCTTCACGCACCGCGGGCTCAATCGTACGAATCTCCTCTTTTCCTAAAATACCCTGCTCCCCCGCATGGGGGTTCAAACTGCACACGCCGAGTCTCGGCCGCCGAATCCCAAACGAGCGGCGCAGCTCACGAACCGTCGTATCGATCGCCTCGACAATGCGTTTTTTGGATAAATTTCTCGATACTTCTTTTAAAGGGATATGCCGCGTCACCAGCACCACGCGAAGCGGCCCTCCCACGAGCATCATTTCAAATTTTTTTGTTTTGGAAAGCCGAGCCAGATACTCCGTGTGACCGGGGATATGAAAGCCCGCTTCTTTTAAAGCAGCTTTATGGATCGGGGGTGTCACGATCGCTCGCACCTGACCGGTCATCGCCAACTTCACCGCCCACTCGATCGAACGTACCGCGGCAACCGTAAGCGCGGAGCTTGAGCGGCCCCGAACAATTTTTTTTGGAAAATCAAACGGAAAATGACAAGGAACCCGTAACGGTAAACGAAGTTTTTTCGCGAGATCCCGGTACAGGGAATCGGGTCCTAAAAGCAGAAAGCGGTCGGGAGAGATCTTGCATCGCGCGAGAGCCTTGAGCGCGATCTCGGGCCCGATGCCGGCCGGGTCGCCGAGTGTGATCGCGATCCGCGCGCTACTTGCGGATCGAGATATAGGCATTCTTCTTAAGGTCCGTGATCCAGTTGTCGAGGCGCACACGCAGTTTTTCCTTAAACAAGCGGTCCTGGATATCCTCGCGCACCTCCGGCAACGGTTTCACAGCGGAAGTTTCCTTTTGAGTCACCTGAAAGATATGAAACCCAAGCGAGCTCTTGAAGGGGTCCGTGACTTCCCCGACCTTCAGAGAAAAAATCTTTTCGTCGATCTCGCCCAAGAGCTGTCCCCGCTCCACCCAGCCCATCTCGCCGCCCTCTTTGGCCTCGGATCCTTCCGAATATTCCTTGGCCAGCTCCTGAAACGGCTTCCCTCCACGGATCTGGGCCACGAGCGACTCGGCAAAAATCTTCGCCTCGTCTTCGGCGCGGGAACCGATTCGCACGAGAATCTGCCGAAGCCCGACACGATCACCCTGGATAAATTCAACCGTGTGTTCCTTGTAAAACTCGTTCACCTCTCCCGGCGAAACAGATACGCGCGACCGGATCTCGTAACCGACCAGCTTCTGCGACATGATCTGGTCCCGGAACCGGTTCCAGAGCTTCTTCTCCGTCATCCCCTGCTCTTCCAGGGACTGCAAAAAAATCTCGCGCGATGGAAACTTGTTGCGCACGTCCGACATTATCGCGTCCACTTCCTCGTCTTTGACGATCACGAGCTTGCGCTTCGCCTCGCTTAAGATCAGCTTTTCCTCGATGATTTTATCTAAAAACTCTTCCTGTGCTTCGCGCACGCGCGTTTCGTATTCCTCACCGGCGTAGGTCGTGCGATACTGCGCCAGAACCGGCGCCATCGCCACCTGTAGATCCTGCTCCGTAACGATCTCGTCATTCACCACCGCCAAAATCCTCTCTAGCACCTCGCCCGCCCACGACGCGCCTTGCGCCGCCGCCATTCCTATCCACGCTAAAAAAACCGCCCGCTTAATCATTGCTGGATTCCTCACTTTTAAAATCTTCTTCAACGATAGCCGCGAGCGCTTTTTCGTCAATCTCGATCTTGGCGCCCTGTTTCAGGCGCTCGACAAGCTTATTCATCGCCTTGGATTTTTTCTCCGCCAAAGACCTCTGACGCACCAGCGTCTTCACCGTGTCGTAGTCCCGGGCCTTCGGCTCTTGACGATCCGTCAGCAAAATCAAGTGATACCCAAAGGAACTCTTGAGAGGGCCGGCGAGCTCTCCGACTTTCATAGACATCGCCTGGGCCTCAAACTCGGGGATAACCTGGCCTTTTTGAAAGTAGCCCACATCACCGCCGCGCGTGGCGGTTTTGTCGATCGAGTGTTTCCGGGCCAGCTCCGCGAAATCAGAGCCCGTGTCGAGCAGCGCTTTGAGATCGATCGCCTCGTCCTCGATTTTGACGAGAATATGCGACGCGCGTAGCTTGAGAGGCGTCATAAATTCCTCGGCGTGCACGTCGTAATAGTGCTTCAAGTCTTCTTCGCTGATTTTGATCTTGCTATCGATTTCGATCTCGACCAGTTTCGCCGCGAGTATCTTCTGGCGCGCAGCTTCCAAAAGCCTTTCCACATCGGGTTCCTTGCCTAAGCCGCGACGCTCCGCTTCCTTTAATAGAAAACGCTCCTCAATGATCTCCTCGACAAAGTCCTTACGACGCCGCATCACCACGCGGCGCAAAGCCCCCGGAAGCACCGAAACGCGTTCGATAAACTGGTTTTTGGTGATCGTCTCACCGTTGACGCGCGCTAAAACCGGACTTGAGTCTTGGAAACCGCAACCAACCAAGCAAACGACAACCGTTAAAATAAAAAATAGACCGCTTCTGACCATAGCGGCAACTATACCATATTTTTCCTTAGAGCCGCAACTGCGTCCCTTAAGATGCGGCAGTAAAGATCAAAACCAACGCTGGCGATGAACCCGTGCTGCTGGGTGCCCAGGATATTCCCCGCGCCGCGGATTTCAAGATCCTCCATCGCGATACCGAATCCGGCCCCAAGATACGTAAATCGCTCCAGCGCCGAAAGTTTTCGCTGTGTCTCCTCGGTCAAAACGGCCCCTTTTGGGATTAAAAAGTAGGCGTACGCGTCGCGGTCAAACCGCCCCACGCGGCCCCGAAGCTGGTAAAGCTCGGACAGCCCAAAAAGATCCGCGCGGTACACGATCAGCGTGTTGGCGTTGGGAATGTCGATCCCCGACTCCACGATATTGGTGGAAATCAAAACGTCGATCTCGCCGTGGATAAACTTTTTCATGATCGCCTCGAGCGGCTTGGCCGGCATCTGGCCGTGCGCCACAGCCAGACGCGCTTCCGGCACGAGAGCCGCTACTTTTTTAGCCATGTTTTCGATGCCCTTCACGCGATTGTAGATGAAAAAGGTCTGGCCCTGGCGCGCCCGCTCCTTCAAAATCGCCTGACGCATCACCGCATCGTCCTTCTCCACGACGCGCGTGGTGATCGGCCGCCGGTTCCGCGGCGGTGTGTTGATGACGGACATGTCGCGCGCGCCGACGATGGATAGATACAGCGTCCGCGGGATCGGCGTCGCGGTCAACGTCAATACATCCACCAAAAGCCGCAAGCGCTTCAGATGTTCCTTGTGGCGCACGCCAAAGCGCTGTTCCTCATCGATGACCACGAGCCCCAAATCCTTAAAACTTACGTCCTTTGAAAGCAGACGGTGCGTGCCGATCACGATGTCGCAGCTACCGTCTCGTAGTCCGGCGACACACGCGCGCTGTTGGCTTTCGTTCTGAAATCGGGAAAGCATGCCGATACGCACCGGAAAGCTCTTCATGCGCTCCGTAAAAGTTTCGGTGTGCTGTTCGGCCAAAAGCGTGGTGGGCACCAGGATCGCGACCTGTTTACCGTCCATCACCGCTTTAAACGCCGCGCGCAAGGCGACTTCCGTTTTTCCGTATCCGACATCGCCGCACAAAAGCCGATCCATCGGCGTGGCGGACTCCATATCGGCGCGCACGTCGTTCCAGGCGCGCTCCTGGTCCGGCGTCTCCTCATAGGGAAACTCCTCTTCCAGCTTTTTTTGCCACGGTGTGTCGGGCTGGTAGGTATGGCCCATGAGCGCCCGGCGTTGGGCCTGAAGCCAGGCGAGCTCCGCCGCGAAGGAGATGACGCCTTTTTTAGTTTTGCTTTTTAGTTTTTCCCACTGCTTGGAGCCCAGCTTGGAAAGTTTGGGCTTTAGTTTGCCAAACGCCACATAGCGCTGCAAAAGGTGCATGTCTTTTGTGGGAACATAGAGAAGCGTTCTCCCGGCGAACTCGAGCACAAAATGGTCGGCCAACACGCCATGATGATTTTTGACCGCCTGCACGCCCTTGTAACGCGCAATGCCGTGAATCGCGTGCACCATCGTGTCGCCCGCTTCGATATCCACAAACGGATCCATCGGCGCCGCTTCCGGATCCCAGATCGTGCGCAGACCTTTGGGCCGCTGACCCTCCTTGATCGGCACGATCATCACCATGCTGTGTTCCTGCATCTTGTGGCCGGTGGCGGGATCAAAATTGAAAATGGACTCCACCGTTTCATCGGCGAGCTCAAGCCGGACGGGAAAGGAAAAATATAAAGGAAAAATATCGACGATCGAACCGCGAATGGCAAACTCACCCGGGGCGCTGACCTGGGCCTGACGCGCATACCCAAACTGCGTCAATCGCTTCGCGATCGCCCCGAAACTTACGGCCTTTCCTGCGTAGAACTCTAGAATCTCAAAATTCACATCTTTGTAGGCGCGGATACACCCAAAAGTCCGAGGCCGGTGCGAATCACCTGCTGGATTGAATCGACGAGCAGTAACCGTGCCGCCGTGAGTTTTGCATCGTCAGCCACCACGCGGCATTTTTGATAAAATGAGTGAAACGCTCCCGCCAGCTCGCTTAAGTACGGCACGAGCCGATACGGTTCCAGCGTCCGCTCGGCCGCCGCGACGATCTCCTCAAACTGCCACAGTAGCCGTAAAATCTTTTGTTCCTCCGGCTCTTTCAGTCCGGAGAGGCCCTTCACGATTTCGGGATTCCATTTTCCGCCGCTCTCGGCAAAATTCTTTTTGATGCTCTGGATTCGCGCGTGCGCGTACTGGATATAGAAAACGGGGTTATCCGGCGTCTGGCTTTTGGCAAGCGCCAGATCAAAATCAAGATGCGTGTCAAATTTACGCATGAGAAAGAAAAATCTCCCCGCGTCGCGGCCCACCTCGTCGGTCACTTCGCGTAAAGTAATAAACTCCCCCGCGCGCGTCGACATGCGCATCGTCTTGTCGCCTTGAAACAGCGTCACAAGCTGCGCGATCAAGATCTCCAAGGTGCCCGCCGGGTACCCCAACGCCTGCACGGCCGCCTGTATCCTCGGGATATACCCATGATGATCGGGGCCCAAGATGTTGATCAAAAAATCAAACTTCCGCTCAAGCTTGTCCTCGTGATAGGCGATGTCCGGCAGCAGGTACGTGTAGCTGTGATCGCTTTTGACAAGCACGCGGTCCTTATCGTCCCCCCAGCGCGTCGATCGAAACCACACGGCGCCTTCACTTTCATAGACACATTCTTTTTTCTTGAGTCCCCCCAGCACGCGCTCGACACGGCCAGAACGCTGCAGCGCGGCCTGGCTAAAGTAGCTGTCAAAGCTCACGCCGAAATCAGCCAGATCTTTTTTAATCCCATCGAGAATGGTGTCGCCCCCGTACCGGATAAAAAAACTTTCGTCTTTTTCCGCCAATACCCGGCCCTCTTTTTGCACAAGCTCTTTGGCGAGATCCACGATGTATTCACCCTTGTACCCATCTTCCGGAAACGGATTCTCAATTCCCAACAGCGTCAGGCACCGCGAGCGAATCGAGCGCCCGAGCATCGTCATCTGCACACCTTCGTCGTTGTTGTAATACTCGCGGTGCACGCGGTGGCCGCAAAACTTTAATATCCGCGCCAAGCTGTCGCCCAGCGCCGCCTGCCGACCGTGCGCCACCGTGAGAGGACCCGTGGGATTGGCGCTCACAAACTCGAGGCAGATATTTTTGAGCTTCGCGGGTGTTGGCCGGCCAAACGCTTCCTTTTCACTCCGGATCTTGCACAAAACATCGGTGAGCGCCTTTTGGGAATAATAAAAATTGATAAACCCCGGCCCCTCGGCCGTGATTTTGGAGATCTCGGGACCAAGGCCGCTCGCCTCCAGGTTCGCGTCAAGAAACGCCACCACGCGATCTGCCAGCGGCCGCGGCGCGGTTTTCTTTTCCTTAGCCAGCTTCAACACGAGGTGTGTCGAAAGATCGCCAAAGCGTTCCTCCCGAGGCACTTCGAAGCTGGACCACACGTCGCTTAGCGAAACGCCGCTACCGGCCGTCTCTACGAACGCCCGATGAATCAGTTGGCTCAACTTTTCTTTGAATGTTTGCATTTAGGGATGAAGGTACGGTTTCTTGGGCGCATCGCCCCAGAGATTCTCGAGATCATAAAATCGCCGCGTTTCCTCATAAAATACATGCACCACCACGTCGCCGTAGTCCATCAGCACCCACAGAGCCTCCTTGTAACCTTCCTTGTGCAGCACACGAAATCCCTCGTCCTCAACCGTCTCCTCGATCACGTCCACGATCGTCTTCACGCGCACAAGCGACGGCGCGCTGCACACGACAAAGTAGTCGCAAAGCGTCGGCTGCTTGCGCATGTCCATCACCACGATGTGATCGGCCTTTTTATCGTACGCCGAACGCAGCACCGATTCCAGCTTGCCGTCAAACTCGATGGCGGATCTCGGTGGACGAAATGTCCGCCGCCTCCATGGGCACGTACAAAATATTTTGTGAGGGTGCCGTCCGCCCGAAACCGGGCCGTGAAAAAACAGCAAACCGGCACAACCCCAAGATTTTCCGAAGTGATTTCCAGCGTGACAGCGTTTTTAAGGCATCACCTCCCGCCAAAAAATAAAGCTGTGTTTGGGGCCCAAACTTTTTCTTAAAAAAGCGCAGTGTGTCCACCGTGTAGGAAATTCCGCCGCGGCG
The DNA here is from genome assembly GCA_964372765.1 of uncultured Planctomycetia bacterium. Lineage (GTDB taxonomy): Bacteria > Omnitrophota > Gorgyraeia > 2-02-FULL-51-18 > CAYJSE01 > CAYJSE01. The sequence goes on from CAYJSE010000025.1 coordinate 11,471, forward strand.
AAGCTCGCAAGTAGAAATTTCGAAAAAGGGAAACCGCGCGATTGCCTTTTTTAGAGAAACTAACCGCCGACCGGACGAAAGAACCTCGGATTTTTTAAGCGGCTGCTGACGGGCGGGAACAAAGATGACCTTCTTGAGATTCAATTCCGACACGGCTTCCAGCGCCAAACGCAGATGGCCCTCGTGCACCGGATTAAAACTGCCCCCAAAAATCCCGATCCTCAAAATACTAATGCTCCCTCACCTGACCGTCCCCCAGCACCACGTACTTGTAGGACGTCAGTTCCTCGAGACCCATCGGCCCTCGCACATGCAGCTTGTCCGTCGAAATCCCCATCTCGGCGCCCATGCCAAACTCGCCGCCGTCGTTAAAGCGCGTGGAGGCGTTCACAAACACCGCCGAGCTGTCGACCTGGCCACAGAAACTTTGCGCAGCTTTCTTGTCCTCAGTTAGGATCGCGTCCGAGTGCGCTGAACCGTACTTGCGGATATGCCGAACAGCGTCATCCAAGCTTTTCACCACGCGCACGGCCAAGATGAGATCGAGATACTCCGCGTACCAATCCTCCTCGGTCGCCTTTTTCATCCACGGCACCACCGCGCGCGTGCGTTCACAGCCGCGCAATTCGACGCCTTTTGTTTTAAGCGTCTCCGCGGCGCGAGGCAGAAACTTTTTCGCCGCGTCTTGATGCACCAAAAGCGTCTCGGCCGCGTTGCACACTTCCGGTTTTTGTGTCTTCGCGTTCACGATCACAGCCAGCGACTTGTCAAAATCCGCGCGCCGGTCCACATACACATGGCACACACCCTTATAGTGCTTGATCACAGGAATCTTGGATATCTCGGCCACGCGGCGGATCAGGCCCTCGCCGCCCCGTGGGATCACAAGGCCGATCTCGTCTTTCATCGTTAAAAGTTTTTCCACGGCCGAACGGCCTGGGGTGGTGACGAGCTCGAAGCTGCCTTTCGGCACGCCGCACTTTTCGGCCGCGGCGCGCATCACGCTAAAAATGGCGCGCGCCGACCGCATCGCTTCACGGCCGCTTTTTAGGATCACCGCGTTGCCCGATTTTAGACACAGCGCCATGCAGTCCGCCGTGACGTTGGGCCGTGATTCGTAGATGATCAAAATGACGCCCAGCGGCACGCTGATCTTTCGGATCTTAAGTCCGTTGGGACGCCGGCGCTCCATGAGAACCCGGCCCACCGGATCCGGCAGTTTTGAAACTCGCGCCACCGCGTCGGCGATCTCACCCATTTTTTTGCTGTCCAACTCAAGCCGCTTCACGATCGGCATCGGCAGGCCCTGCTTTTGGGCTGCCCAGACGTCTTTTTTGTTCTCAGCCAAAATAGACGCTTTCTTGACGCGTAAGGCACGCGCCATCGCGAGCAGCGCTCTATTTTTCGTCGCTGTAGGCAATGTCGCCAAATCGGCGCTTGCGCGCTTGGCGTCCGTGGCTAGTTTTTTAAGTGCCGTAAAAGATGCGTGATCCATGAGTGACCTTCCCTGGACTTTTTTAGATCGGGTAAAAAAAGCGTCCCGACGTCCTCGCCTTCGAAGATGCGCGTCAGTACTTTGCGGGCGCGCCCGTCGGCCAAGAAAACCGGCACGCCGGCGCTAACGCTCGTAGAAATCGCGCGCAGTTTCAAGACCATGCCGCCGACAGTGAACGAATTTCTTTTGTCCGACACGTGAGAAAAAATCTGCCGGTCGATTTTACGCACGACCTGCTGTCTCAAACCCCCGGCGTAAAAACCGTCGGTGTCGGATAAAATCACCTGCACGTCCGCTTCCAGCAAAATAGCCAAGAGACTCGAGAGCCGGTCATTGTCGCCAAAGCGGATTTCCTCGGTGGCGACGGTATCGTTTTCGTTGATGATCGGCACAAGCCTCCACTTTTGAATCTGGGTCAGCGTGCGCTTGGCGTTCAAAAATCGGTTCTTTTTCGCGAGATCATCCCAGGTCAAAAGCACCTGAGCCGTGGAAAAACCATGCCGCGCGAACGCCTCTTCGTAACACTGCATGAGATAGCGCTGGCCCACGGCCGCGCACGCTTGAAGCTTTTGGATTTCGCGGGGACGCTTTTTTTGCTTTAAAATCACCATGCCGGCACCGATGGCCCCTGAGCTGACGATGGAAACCTGAATACCTTTTTTTAGAAAGCGCGCCACTTCAGCGGCAAGCTGATCCACCACGGTTCGATCAAAGCTCTTGCTCGAGGGACGGGTTAGCACCGACGTGCCCACCTTGATCACCATGCGGCGTATGTCCTTCACGTAAAACTTTCTCAAGGTTTCGAGTACTCCCTCATTTTATTTAAAAGTTGTTCCAGGCCGTCGCCCGTCACCGCGGATATCGGGAAAACCTGTTTTCGCACACGACGGCGAAAAAGCTTCAAGTTCTCCCGCGCCTCGGTGACATCCATCTTATTGGCCACGAGGATTTGGTCTTTTTCACCCAGCACCGGCGAATAGGACTTGAGTTCGTGGTTGATGACCTTATAATCCGAAACCGGATCTCGGCCGTCCACGGCCGCCATATCCACCATGTGAAGCAGCACCCGTGTGCGCTCCACATGCTTTAAAAACTCAAGACCCAACCCCCGCCCTTCATGCGCGCCCTCGATGATGCCGGGGATATCCGCGAGCACCTGCGTCTGGCCGTCCTCAAATTTTACCACACCCAAAATCGGATTTTTAGTCGTAAACGGAAAGTCGGCGATGCGCGAGCGGGCGTGCGTGAGCCGCGAGATCAGCGTCGATTTTCCGGCGTTGGGGAAACCGATGATGCCGATATCCGCGATGAGCTTCAGTTTCAGGGAGATTTCTTTTTCTTCGCCGGCTTCGCCCTCGGTCGCGTCCTGGCGCTTGTGATTGCCGTGGCCCCCCCGGCCCCCCCGACAAACCACGACCTCGGCGCCCACGACGTTCAGATCTTTCAGAAGCTCTTCGTTTTTGTGATCGTACACCTCCGTGCCCACCGGCACACGCACCACGCGGGTCTGGCCATTGCGCCCGCGTTTGTCGTTGCTTGAGCCATTGCCGCCGTTTTCACCAACGAACTGGCGGTTAAACTGAAAGTCTAAAAGCGTCTGGATTTGCACATCCGCGCGCAGGAGGATGGAGCCGCCGTGTCCGCCGTCGCCCCCGTTGGGACGCGGGTGTTTATAAATATGATTTCGGTCAAAGCTATGGCACCCTTTGCCGCCGCGTCCGGCGACACAAAGGATCATCGCCTCATCGACGAAAATCTTAGTGACAGACAAGGAAAGAGTTATTGTTCCTGCGGAACAACGTGCACTTTATAGGAGGGCTGAAAACGAACCACGCCGTCACGAAGCGCGAACAGCGTAAAGTCGCGTCCTTGACCGACGAAACGGCCGGGAAAAAAGCGACTGCCTTTCTGGCGGATCAATATGCTTCCGGCCGACACCCACTCCCCGGCAAAGCGCTTGACGCCACGCCGTTTGGAGTTGGAATCGCGACCGTTTTTGGAACTGCCTAAACCTTTTTTATGCGCCATGGCTAGCCTTCGTGGTGCAGCGCTTTGATCTTGATCTTCGAGATCATCTGCCGGTGGCCGCGCTTGGTGGCCGACTTCTCGCGGCGGATATATTTAAAAGAGATCACGCGGGGCAGCTTCTCCTGCTTCAGCACCTCGGCCTCGCAGTAGGCGCCTTTCACGTAAGGCGCGCCCACCTGAATAGCGCCCTGTTTGGAGACCAAAAGCACGCGGTCAAGTCTCACGGTATGGGACTTGCCGGTCTCAAGCTTCTCGACCGAGAGCTCGTCTCCCACCTTTACTTTATACTGTTTTCCACCCGTTTCAATCACTGCGAACATAAGGTGGGAAAGTTACCATAGCCTCCGGCGCTTGTCAAGAATTCTCTTGATTCGCACCTCTTCCACGTGCAAACCGGGGTCAGCCGCGAGGCCGATCCGGCAATGATTTTTCGCCTCGATCTCATGGATCATCCGCGCGTCCTGGCGGTTCAGAGCTTCAATCACGTCCGGCACCGCGGTGATCTCGATTTGTTCGTCTTTCAGGTTCTTCACAAAATCCGACACCTTGTGCAGCGCCTCCGCGGCCACCGTGTCCTTGGACTTCACGATCCCCTTGCCGTTGCAGTAGGGACAGTTCTGCGTCGAGGCGCTCTCTAGGCTTTTACGCATGCGCTGACGCGTCATCTCGACCAAACCCAACTGCGATAGATTGAGGACGCTCGTCTTCGCGCGATCGCGCTTCAAGGCATCCTCAAGGATGCGGATCACTTTTCTCTGGTGATCGTGGCTTTCCATGTCGATAAAGTCAATGATGATGATGCCCCCGAGATCCCGCAAGCGCACCTGCTTCGAGATCTCACGCGCGGCTTCGCAGTTGGTGCGGAACGCCGTGTCTTCCAGATTTCGGCGGCCCGTGAACTTGCCGGTATTCACGTCGATCGCGACCAGCGCCTCAGTTTGCTCGATCACGACATGACCGCCGCTTTTCAAGTACGCGCGCGTTTCGTAGATCTTATCGATCTCTTTTTGGACATTGTGCGCGGCAAAAAGCGGGATGTCTCCGTGGTACAGCTGGAGTTTTGGAAAAAGATTGGGCACCGCCGCGCGCATAAACCGCGCGGCATGGCGAAACTCGTCCCGGTGATTGACGAGGATGCGGTCAAAGTTTTCGGTCAAGACGTCGCGCACGATGCGCAGGACCAAGCCGTACTCCTCGTGCACCACGTTTGGCGCCTTGCGCACCGCGGCGCGACGCCCAACCACGCGCCACTGATGCACCAGAAATTTGATATCCCGCTCCAACGCCTTGGCGTCCGCGCCCCAGGCGGCCGTGCGGACGATGAGACCGCTGTCTTTCGGAAGCGCTATTTGTTTAATGATCTGCCGGATGCGGTCGCGTTCGCGCCGATCATCGATGCGCTTAGAGATCCCCACGTGCGGCTGTTTGGGCGTAAATACCACATAGCGGCCCGCCAGCGAAATCTGGCAGGTCAGACGCGCACCCTTGGTGCCGAAAGGCTCTTTCACCACCTGCACCAGCACCTCCTGGTCCTTCTTTAAAATATCCTGAATATGCGGCACGGGTTCCCGGTCGCGGCCTCCGCGGCGGTGATGCCCGTGACCCTGGTTGTGACCGTGATTCGCGCCCGGCTCGGCGTCGATGTCTTCGGCTTCCTCGCTTTCCTCCAAGCCGCCGCCGCCCACCACATCCGTCACATACAAAAATCCGTTTTTCTCGAGGCCTATGTCCACAAACGCGGCGCCGATCCCCGGCACGATGGAGCTCACCTTACCTTTAAAGATAGACCCCACGAGCTGCCGGTCGCCCTCGCGCTCGACATAGTATTCTTCCAAGTGGCCATCCTCGACCACCGCGACTTTCCTCTCGTGAAACTCGATACTGACCAGTATCTCTTTTTTCATAAACACCTCTTTTTATGGCATTAAAAACAAAAGACACAACCCCTTTGTAGGTCCGCTTGCGGCAGACGACGAAGCTGATTGTGTCTATAAAAACGAACTAAATTACAGTTTGTGACCCGCCGGAATCAGCGGTTCTTCTTTTACGATATGCACTGTAATGAAAAATAGCAAATCCGTTTTTTCAATCTTGTCGTCACGATGGGTAAAGAAACGGCCGATGAGCGGCATGTTACCCAAAAGCGGCACCTGTACTTTCG
>CAYJSE010000025.1:17254-21879 GCA_964372765.1 uncultured Planctomycetia bacterium
TCGAGCACCGCCTGAAACTGGCTAAAGTCGAGTGTGCCAAACTTAAATTCCTCTTTATCGATGACCGGAAACGTCGGCTGATCGAATCCGACAGGAAAGTCCGCGGCGGTGCTGCTTCCCGAAGTGCCGCTACCGGTTGTCACCGTCGTCACCGCGGCCCGCCCGTGAGCTAAAAACCGGTTGTACGGAGACGGCAGGATGCCCTTTCGAATCGAATCAAACGGAAACGTCGTCGGAACCGCGGCGCCCGTCAGACCGGCCGTCATATTCCACTTAATCCCCATCTTATCCGAGTCCCCCAGCAGAATCTCTATCACCTTCGCCTCAATCGAGACTTGAGGCGTCGGTTTGTCCAGACGCTCAATGACCTCGCGGACTTGCGAGAGCACGTTGGGCGAGTCCGTGATGACCAGCGTGTTGGAACGCGGGTCGGCTTTGACTTTGCCGCGCTCGCTTAAAACATTCGCGACGGCCTTTTCCATTTCAGCGGCTGACGCGTAATTCAGGACAAACACCTGCGTGGACAGCTCTTCCAATTTCAAGTTTTCAAGCGTCGCCACACGGATGATATTGCCGTCGCGGTCATACGCGTAGCCGTAGGTTTTAAGAACCACGTCCAGCGCCTTCTCCCACGGCACGTCCACGAGACGGATCGTCACAACACCGGTCACATCTTTGCCGGCCACGATGTTGACGCCGCTTTTGAGCGACAGGATGCGCAAAACATTTTGAATATCCGCGTCTTTAAAGTCCAGCGTCACATGACCCGGCGCGGTCACCGCTTCGGGGGTTATCGGAGCTGCCACGGGCGCGGCAGACACCGGCTGTGGGATATCTTCGGCCCATAGAGCCGTCGCGAGTCCCAGTGTCCAAACACAAACGGCCAGTAAGAGACTACGCTTGCTGCTCTTCTTCATGCATCTCCTTAAACATTTCCTGCCCATTGACGGACACGAGCACCCCATCGGGTTTAATCTCGATCAACTTCACGCCGTTCAACTCCTCGCCTTGACGAAGCACGGTGCCGTTTATCACGACCAGCGAACCGTTCACGGCGTCGTAAATGATGCCCTCAATTTTGACGTCCGAAGGACTCTCTACCGTCGCGAGTCCTTCTGAAACCACGCTGGTTTCTGAGACCAGCGCGACAAACGGATCTCGTTTTCCGTGCGCGTCGTACACGACACCGCCTGGTGTTTCCTGCGTCTCGGCAAAAACGAGTGAACTCATGATACCAAAAGCGGTGCACAGAATCCACACCCTTTTCATTATGCAGCCCCTTTCCGGTACACCGCGATTTGCAGTTCCACGAGGTGCTTGCGGTTATGCGCCGGATTTTCAGAAATTTTCAGATTGGCGACATGAAAAAAAATTGCGTCACTTTCGAGGCGCGAAAGAAAGCCGCCCAGCTCATGCGTGCCCGCCAGCGCCTGGACGCGGATAGGTACAAGCGCGTAGCGCTTGGCCGATTCCTCCGGGGCGGCTTCCATGGGTTGAAGAGAGCTGATGCGCACGCCGCTTTCCGACGCCAGTTTCGAGAGATTCTCCAGGAGAACCGGCAGTTCTCCCGACGTCACGAAGCGCGACTCCGTTTTGGCGAGCCGTTCTTTCGCGTCTTGAAGCGCCTTGGTGATCAGCGCCTTGTTTTTCTGATCGGTTTCGAGATCTTTCACTTCTTGCGCGATCATACTGGACTTGGACATCCCTTGTGAGAAAAACGAAGTGATCGGCCGGATCAGAATAAGATAATCCACCGCCAGAATACCGCAGAGGCCCATCACGAGTATCATCTGCTTTTCGCGTGGATTCCGGCTGTTCAAGAAATTGATCACCGGATGAATGGGGAGCTTTTCCAGAATCCTGTTCATGGTTTTGGCGCCCTATCTTTTTTAAACACACACACGATCGAAAAATCGTACACGTCGTATTCCTTAATCTTGCGGTCCTTCATATTCACAAGCTCGATGCGGTCAAAGGTGCTCGACAAAACAGCGTTGTTTTTAAGCTCCTTGATAAATTTTCCCACGTGGGCCGTCTCTTCGCCCGGAGCCATCACACTGCCATCGATGCTGATAAAAAAGGTTTCCTGCGGCGTTTCTTTTTCAGACCCTTTTTCCTTATCTTTTTCTTTGTCTTTTCCTTTATCCTTATCCTTGTCCTTCTCCTTGTCGTTATCTTTTTCTTTCTCCTTGTCTTTGCTCTTTTCTTTGCCTTTTTTGGGGGCAGCCCCTTGGGCGGCGCCCGCCATGGGCAGAGGCCCATGGGCCACAGATAAACTTCGAAGCCAGATCCCCTTCGTCGCCGAGTCGGAAAACGCGTTCAATATCTGCGTCCACAAAAACTTCCTTTCGATCAGCCCGTCCACCTCATTTAAGCGTCCGCTCACCGAAGCCGTTTCGGACTTCATTTTGGCAATGGCGGTCGTTTCAGTCCTTAAATGAGCCGCGCGCTTCTCCAGCGCCACCATTTCGATATTTTTGTACACCACAAACACCATCAAAACGAGCTGCGCCAGCAAAAAGACGGCCACAATCACGGACACTGTTTTTAAAATGGGCACGACGGGCAGAGCCAGCTTGGGCACTTCTTTTTTACGCAGGTCTTCCGGTAGAAGGTTAATCTCAATCATTATTTAGAAATAAGCCCCGCGTTTAAACCGCGCAAGGATAGCCCGTACGCGACGTTTAACTCGGACGCGTGCGCCTGGAGAAATTGGGTGTCCAAATTTTTATCCTGCGAAAGCCGCTTGCAGTTGTCCCAAGCCAGCACCTCTTTACCGACCTCTTCGGCGATCACGGCCGGCAAACCAAACGATTTAGCGCCTCCGCCGCTCATAAAAATCGTCGAAAACTCTTCACCGACCTCATTTTCATAGTAATCAATCGAGTGCTTGAGCTCCCCGATCATGGACTCAAAACCCCGGCGTGTGGCGTCGGTCAACTCGGCCGGGTCTTTACCCTCCGGTTCCATTTTATAGATGTCCGCCTCGTCCTCGCCGATGCTTTTCATCTGCATCAGCGCCTGCGTCACCGCCTTGCCGCCGTACGCCATCTCGCGCACAAAATGAGGCAGGCCGTCATGAATGATCGCAAATGAACTTAGAGTGTGGCCGATATTCAAGATGCTGTACGAGGACTTCGCCTGTTCTTGGGTTTCACCCAACAGCTGATAGGCATTGATCGCGCAGAACGCGTCCACGTCGATTAGATCGGGATCTACCCCTAAGTCGCTCAAAACCTTGACGCGCTCGTTGATGAGATCGCGCCTGGCGACCACGATCAGGATGTTCATGGTTTTTTTGTCGGTGGAGTCGCCGAGTTTCTGATAGTCCAGCATGCAGTCGTCGATGGAAAACGGAATGTGCCGCTCCGCCTCGAAACGAATGGCGCCTTTCAACTCCGCGGGCGTCATTTGTGGGAGCTTCACCTGACGGATCAAAACATTCGGTCCCGAAACAGAAATACGCGCCCGTTTGGGCGGCTCGGGCATCATTTGTAAAATGGCCTGAAGCGTTTTGGAAATCCCGGCAGGATCCGAGGACGCGAGATTTAGAAGCCAGATCGCCTCGAGATACACCCCGTCCTGCTTTTGCGCCATCTTAACACACTTAATGGAGTAACTGCCGATATCCAAACCGACCGTGGAAATGATTTTGGGCTTCAACGAACCTTTCCTCTACATTTTTGACTAATATATAACAAAATAAGAATCCCCGCAACAAAATTGCGGGGATTCTTATTTATTTCAAGCAAACGATTACAGCTCGTGGCCAGCTTGGTCGCAGACCGGGTTGTCTGAGATCGCGCCGTAAGTATACGTGCCATTTGTCGGACACTCGGGAGCTTCCTTCAGGTACGCGTCCACATCGGCATTAGCCGGCTCATCACTTTCAGCCAGGTTATCCTCGAGTGCCAACTGGTCCTTGGCGCCTGCAATGAGACGCAGGTTGTTAACGCACGCGTTCTTTTTAGCCGTGGTACGTGCCTGTGCGAAGTTCGGCACAGCTATCGCGGCCAAAAGACCGATGATCGCGACTACGATCATGATTTCAACGAGCGTAAAGCCCTTGCTATTTTTCCATAGAGCCTTCATGGGGACTCCTCCTTTTTGGTGTTTCCTTCCAGGAGAGAACTTTATCGATGTAGAAGTGCATTTACTTCTTAATCTCTCCCCCTCGGAAACTGGTTTTAACTTCCCTTATTACTATTTCCTAAGGTTATCCAAAGTGTAACATTAACATGTGGATTTGTCAAGTATCTGGGATTGCCTGGGATTGTATTTCCTGATAATCACTACTATATATATTTTTGTTATTATTAACTAACCGTTTACTCGCCTGTCAATTCCTTGCGGCACTGCGCGCATAAACCCTCTTTCAACTGCTCCTCTTCAAACTCTTCTGCGCATTCGTCGCACAGATGAGGCTCCTCTACCTCCTCATCCTCCGCTCCCTCGTCCTTTTTCTCGTCGGGCTCGGCTTCTTCCACCGCGACCGGATCAAACTCGTGGCCGCAATACGGGCAGCTTCCTTCCTCTGCCATCTTCTCTCCCAATTTCTTCCCGCAATTCGGACAGCGCACCATGACGTCCCGTCTCCTTTCTTCTCTCCTCTGGTTTAAACATGG
>CAYJSE010000026.1:0-20305 GCA_964372765.1 uncultured Planctomycetia bacterium
CAGCCCGGCTTCTCCCCGACGGCCCAGCTGGTGCTTAACAAGCTCGGGACTATCCCGCCGCTGCTTTTGGAGAAAATCACCGGCACGACAATTCTGGGTGACGTGTCGCCCGAGTTTATCGAAGGCCTGGCTCGCACCATCGAAGCGGGAGTTTATGGCAATGTTGCGCTGCCTGCTGATCAAGCGGCTGTGAACGGCGCGATGGAGCTCTATCTAAAACTGCAGAAAGCGTTCTTTGGTTATCAAGGCGAGGGCGGCGGCTATCTTGACGAAATCAACCGACGTCTGGAATCTGCGGGCCAATTTCCGATCCGAGATCGAGAATTGAGATACAAGTTGGATAAGAATGGTAAAAGCATGCCGCAGTTCAGCGTTTTCTACGAACTGCGCGACGGCCAGATCATGGTCAAGGTGTTTGACGATGTGACGATCGGCGTCGGAGGCCTTGCGTTGAAAAACTCCCAGGGCACCAATGACATTCCTTTAGTCACGCTGGCCTTGACCGACGAGCATCGCGTGCCGGATTTTGGCGAGGGCACGATCACGGATGACGTGATCGACCGCTATAAGACCGTGACGCGCATCTCGCTTCTTAGAGGCACGCACACCGAGGACGATTCCGCCGAGTTTACCGACTTTGTTTATGACGATCGCATCGGGCAGGGTCGCGCGCTTTGGACGGAACAGAAAGTCTACGATTTGAGGACCGGCGCGCCGGTATGGAGCCGGGACAATCTCGACCGCCGCGTCGAGTATGTCCGTGGAAATATCTCCGACGAATCGAAATTCCACGCTTTCGACTCCGTTTACCATCAAAACGAGCTGCTCCGCAGCAGCCCCTGGATCGGCCGCCCGCCGCTGCCGCTCGAGGGCCGCGTCGTGGATATGAAAACCGGCGAAGTGATCAACGCTTTCTCGATCGATGGAGGTTCCGTCAACGAGGGTACCCGCGAATACCGTAAAGCGGTGAACTATCCTTTTAATCTCAAAACGTCCGAGCAGGTGATCGACCTCTCTACCGGCAGTATTATCAACGAAACGACGCTGGCCGGCGATGGCACGGGTCAGGAAGTGGATTACACCTATGGCGGCGATCTCGGCAATATTTTCCTCGGACTTGCGTCGCACGTGGAAACCTATGAGCTGGGCCATCAGACTCTGGTTTCCGAGACGGATGTCCGGGAAACCTACTTCGGGGACGACGGTTTCCTGCGCAGTCGGCGTCACGCGACCTACTACCGTGACGGCGACCGCAAACAGCGCCGCAAAGAGGTCGACGAGGTTCTCAATGTCGCCACCGGCAACAACGAACGCGTCGCGATGACATTCGTCGGTCGGGACGGAAAGAAAACGATTTTGACCGATTACACCTACGCGATGGACGAAGCCGGCGATCGTCTCAGGACCTTTAGCGGCATCGCGACGGAGTCTACAACCTATGTGGTTTATGGTCTCGATCCGGCGAACGATTGGAAATCCGACGAATTGTACCGCATTCATCGCTACGAGTTTCAAAAGATGATCGACCGCGACAGCGACGGCTTAAAATATAAGCTGGCCGAGTTTCAGCGCACCGATTATGTGGATGACCCGTCCACGAAGGGCGACGACGGCGACCTGGGTTTCCAGAGCGCCGAAAGGATCAACGCGGTCGGTTTCCTGCGCGAGAGGGAAGACATGATCGACGAGAGCGGTGATTCGCTGCTTTCGGTGATGGATTACCGCGCGTACAATCCGGATACGCAAAAGTTTGACGGCCGCGTGACGATGCGCGAAAAGACGCGCGAAGTCAGGATCCAAAAAGCCGACGGCACGCAGGTGCCCTACGGCGACGGCCACGTGATCGACGATGATGAAAACATCCGCGTCCTGATCGATCTTTATGAAATCAATCCCGAGACGCAGGGACGACAGCGCGTCAGCGAGATCCGCACGCTCGACGAGTCCGGCTATCTCGAGGACTACGCGCACTATGTCGAAACGAGCGAGGGCACGAAGCTCTACGTCACGCAGCTCAACCGCGACCACAAGCTCCAGGAAACCGGCCGCCCGACTTTCGCCGTGGATATCGACGACAATTTCGAGGAGCGTCCGGATCAGCGTTTCGATGAAAATAAAGTGGACGACGGTGAAGTCAAAAAGATCCTGAGAGACGGAAACCGCGCGATCGGATCGATCGTCAATCTCGTTCACATTGAAACCACACTGGACGGTATCGTCAGCGAAATCGAGACGGAAGCCGAGTACAACCGCGTCGGTTGGCTGGCATCCTTGTCCAAGGAAATCAGCCCGAACAATATCGTGATCGAAAGAGTGGATCGCAAAGACGGGCGCGAGACAGGACGCACCACCGTTACGACGCTCAAAGAGTGGAAAGGCCAAAAGCGTCCCGAGATCGTCATCGCGCGCGGGGCGCTCACCAAGCGCGACCAGGAGTACGTTTATCCCGTGAAGCCTCACGACGGCACGCGAAAATTTGAGTTTCACGCTTGGGATTCGACGGTGCAGATCCGCTGGCTGAAGAGCCGCTCCGGCGCCGGCGACAATATCAACGACCGCGAGGAAGTGCCGGTTGAGAGCACCTACAACCCCGTCGGGCGTCTCGTCCGCGAGACCACGCCGGTCGTGAACCAGCCCCGGCCGCTGGTGACCGTGATGATTCTAAACGGAAAGGGCAATGAAAAGGAACGCTACGCGATCTTTACTCCCAAAGAGATGGAGTCCAAAACTCCCAAAGGTACGGAGTCCAAATATGTCGACGGGTGGCTGAGAGGATGGATGCGGGACTGGAAGAAAAATCCCTTAAACAGCGGCCGTGACATGGTCGAGGACATGCGTCAGGCCGTGAAAATAGGTCTTGAGGGCTCCGAGCTCGGACGCTATGGGTATCCGGAGACGATTGTCCGTCTGCGCCTCGCCGAAGACGGTCCCGACGCGCGTCCTCACCGGGAAAGCGTCGTTCGGCTTACCGAATTTGAGGAAATCGGTCCCGAGGCCAAACTCAGGGTGAGACACGCGACCGAGTATTACAATTTGGTCAGCTGGCTCACGCGCCGTATTGAATCGGTGAGTGAGCAGAAAGACTCGCAGACCGTGACCATGCCGATTTTCAAGATCTGGGGCGACGATCCGACCACCCCGGACGTGGATGAAACGGGCCTTGTGACCGGCGATGAAAAAGTGCGCGTGGCCTGTGTGGTCCCGAAAAGTGAGCAAGCGCAGACGCACACCGACCGCCTAAAACCCGTGCGCGATCTCGTGCGTGAAGGCAAAGACGTCGATGTCGTCAAGGACTATCTCGTGGCGAATGTCCGGGAGGCGACGGCGGTCGGCGGTTCGCTGGGCTATCTGCCGCACCCGTTGCAGAGCGACAAGGACGTGCAGGCGCTGCACATCTGGCGTATCCACCGAAATCCGTTTGACTCCGACAGCACGATTGAGACGCGCGAGATCCAGGTGGAGAGCAACATCGGACCGATTATCTACCTCATCGAGGGCCGCAACTTGATCACCGAAGTGATCCGCGACGAAAACCAAAGACCGATCGGTTCCGTGACCTACCGGGTCGATTTCGTCGATCCCGAGTTTGAGGGCAAGGATTTTATCACGATGTCCGATGAGGAAATAAAAAACCTGCTGGAGAAGAACGATAAATTCTGGATCAAGGAGGGCCTGGAGGAGCAGAAACGATACCTGCATCCCGTCTACGTCGGTATGCCGGTCGACGTGACTGGCACCGGCCACATGCGCATCCAGGACGTCAACTTACCTTGGGCGACCAACAAAGATCCGGAAGAAATGGCCGGGGTGGCCAGGAACCTGGAGGAGATCCGCCGGGTCGCTTTTGCCGCCGGTGAAAAAGGCGACGCGTTGAAGGTCCGTACGGAAGAAATGAAGAAAGTGCTGGCCACGTTGCAAAAATACAAGGAATACACGGCGTTCGGCGATTTCAATGACCAGGGCTGGATCATGCGCACGCAGGTGGGCGTGGACAGCATTACCAAAGACGGCATGACCACCAAAGTGACGCGCGACGAACGCGGGGAGTTTAAGCAAAGCTTGAGTTTTGTGGGAGAGGGCACGCACGAGCATCTTGTGACCCGCAAGACGCTCGAAGGTTACGCGCCCGGCCGCGACGGCAAAAATCTCTACGTCGTGGTGAAAGTGGAGGATCTGGTGAACGGTGTGACGACGTATCACTACGCCGATTCGACGCAGGCGATCATCCGCGGTTACCCGACCTATATCGAGGATCGCGAGTCCGGCACCTGGACTCAAGTGTTCTACGACGAGTATGGCGTCGAGATCGGCAGCGTGACCCGCGACGGCGACCGCGATACGGGGCGCATCATCGAGGTTTCCTCGAGCAAACTGAAAGACGGCCGTCTCGTGAAGGAGATCTATAACTACGACACGCTGAATTTCCGCCGCGACATCGTGAGCTTCCGCGGGCATGTGATCGCGACACACGAGGTCTACGCGGACAAGAGCGCCGTGGCCAGTGAGGCCGAGGTCAACGCCCGGTCCGGCGACCGAGAATTTTTGAGATCCATGGCGCATATCGACGACAGCGATATCGTGACGATCGAGGTGATTGATCTGAAAGGCGAGCTGGGCGAGGTCGGCATCGGCGAAAGCCTTACGTTCCGGTATGTCCCAGGGCAATCTCTGGAATACTACAAAGAGCTTCGCGAGAAAAATCCTGAATCTGTCATGGCCACCGGCACGCCGGTGGACAGCCATGGCAAAAAGACACATCTCCTGGATGATGTTCTGGCTTCCGGGTATGTGACCCACTTTTACCAGGACCGCATCGACGGCCGCGTGTGGAAAGAAGTCAAACGGCAGGGGAAACTCATCGCCAAATACAACGGCGACTTCGGCGACAGCAAAACGTCCGAGTTTTTTAAACCCACGAGCGTCGAGATTTTGGACTATCTGGACCGCACATTGAAGTTTCTCGGCAAGGCCACCGCGAGCCGTACCTATCTCTATGATCCGACGCTTACCGAGATCCAGCAGTATGCGCAACGGGACAAACTCGTGCTTTCAGAAAGCTTTGTGCTCGACGTGGACGGCGACCAGGATACCGACTACGCGGACTTGATTGACGGCGCGCCGTTTGTGCAGTTCCAGAATGTGCGTCTCGTGAACGGCCAAAAAACAGCCTGGAGAGAGCTTACGACCAATAAAGGCGCGCCGCGGTTTAAATTCAATGGTCACATTGAACCCATCACGGTGCATTACGGGACTTATCCGATCGAGTTTGACAAGGAGTTTCGCTATGAAAGCGTCGAGATTCCAAAATACGCCACGCGCCGCGACACCCATGTCGACTTTATCCTCACGGCCCGCCGCGTGGCGCCGGTGACGTACACGACTCTTTATAACCCCGTTTTTGATCTCATCGCGAATCGCGCGGGCGCTTTGGAAAAACTGGGCGCTGTGAACGACGGAGTTATCGTCGGTCACATGAAAGACATCAACGGCGACTCAACGTTTGATCTTACAGATTTAAAGACGGCGTCCACGATGACGCACGCCGGCGACAATGTGCTCGACTGGAGCGGTTTAAAAGACGGCAACCCCTACTATGAATTTTGGAATAAAAAACTGCATCTGCACTGGGACCTCCTGCGCGACAACCAGGGCCGCGGTGTTTTGAAAGTGACCTACAAGGATGCCGAAGGCAAGCGCGAGGTCCCGCGCCGCGTGATCCAGATGGAGTATGCTGATTTTGATAAGACGGGCGCGCCGACACTCGAGGGCGTGATGGGAGTCGGAACTTCTCAAACCTATCTGCTGGATACAAATAGCAAGATCCCCATGGACGAGTTTTTGGGTACCAACCCATTTACGCTTTTATCGATTTCTAACATCGATCTTGCCACAGGGTTGGTTGTGGCTAGGCTGAGCAATAATCTGACCGGTGATCAATGGGTGAACCACGAAGATGGCAAGGGTCGTATTGTCCAGTCCGATCAAGGAGAGTGGGTAGGGATACTTTTCATCGGGAGGCTGGATATCGACAAGGTCCTTTTGACTCAATACGATGACAATATTACGTTCGACAAAAATGGCGTACCCGTGATTATCGGCAACGGCGTGTATGGCGTCGGTGATTTTGGGCAGACCTACGGTGTGGATTCCAAAGGCAATCGCGAACTTTACAAGATTTCATGGGCCGCCCGCAAAAACGCGATTGATGATGCGACCGGCGAAGTGAACTTCCAACTTTTGGATATCAAGGGCAAGGAGACTTGGGCCGAGACCAGTAGCTCTGAGGGTGTCAATCAGGATACTTGGGTTTCGTTTGAGGACCGCACGGAGGTAATACAGGATGAAACCGCAGGGATTGAGCGCTTAAGCGACGCCGATAAGTGGCTGAAGATCCGGGAGATCCGGGATCGCAATAGGCTTGCTTTTGAGCCGACTGTGCATATCAAGCAGGATTATGACGGCAAATTTGGCAAATACGATGTGCCGGATACGGGCACGGAGTGGCACCTAAATCCTTCCAAAGAGCGTCTTGCGAACGGGTTCTATGGAAAGGATCCCGAGAATTTCCTCAAAGATGACGCTGGCAACATCATCGCGGCGCGTTACACCACCGGCTTCACCAGTGGATTTGATCGAACGGAAAAAAGTTTCCTTTCTCATCAAGAAAATCTCGTGACCGGCGGACACTCGGAGGTCGTCAAAAAGCGCGCGCGCTTGATCCGCGCGTTCAAGGGCTACATGGCCGGCGACCAGGGCGACCAGTTTGTCCCCACCGAGAGGGAACAGCGCCGCTACGACCGCGACGGGCAAGGCCGCTTCGACCGCGCGGATCATTCAAAAGCTGAGCGCCTCAATGAAACCACCGGCGAGCCGATGTTTAAGATCAGTGAGTCGGATACAATAACTGTGGACGCGGACGGCTATATTCAATCCAAAGAAACGACTTTCAAAAAGGCGCCTGGAGCCGACGAACCCGTCGAAGTTTCTCATCTTTTGAATTTCTTCCGCCAGCGCGGTAATCGTCAGCGGATTCAGGATCTTGATACGAAAAGTGTTTCTGAAGTTCATTTTGATAAATGGGGCTTGGAGCAGGAGGCATTTACCGAGAACAGGGCGTCTTATTCGAATATGCTTTATTTAGAGGTCGATCCGGTGACGAATAAAGTTGAGGAACTGCCCATTGATAATAGCCTCGAAGGTGAGGGCCGCAAAACGATTCATTCAAAGGTCGTTGCGGAAGGCCAGATGACCAACCCCCATCTTTCCGGCTGGCCAGCGCAGTATTGGAAAAAGCGCGAGGTGAAGTACTACGCGCAAAGAGGGGCCTACTCTTATGACGAGGGCCGTCCGATCGCCACCGGTGTCCAATGGGTAGACCACAACGGCAAAGTGATCATCGAGATTTCTTCACACATGATCCGTAATCTCATCGATACGATTGATGCAATGGATCGCGGAGAAAGCGTCCAGGATAATTGGAACGTGATCCGCGCTATTTTCAATCTGACGGATTACGACGCGAAAAACGATTTTCATAAAAAATTATCCGCGCAGATCGAGACGCTGCTTCATCTGCCTGAAGTAATCACAAAAGGATCCAAGGTCATTCCAGGGGATAAGCTTGTCGCGGCCGCAAAGGTGCTGGATACCGATGAAAGATATAAAAAGGTAAGCTATTACCTGAACGATAAAAATCCTTTAGGCTATTCCGCGCCCCAGGCGATTGACACTCGTGCGGCACTCACGACTCTAAAACCTGATCTTGGGCGTGCTAATTTTAGTAATAATGCATTCCTGCACTTTTTCCTGGACCAGAAAGGCTTGCGGGGTACGATCGAAGATCTCAGCCTCGAGATTCAGGATGCTGGCGGCAAGCAGATTCGTCTGGCCGCCCGCAGAACCGCGGAGGAGTTTGCTGAGAGTATTCGGCGTATTGTGGATGAGGCCAATCGTACCCGCCAGGATGTGTGGCCGATCGCGCAAAACGTGCTAGGTTTCGCGCCCTACGATCCGACCAATGGATTCCATAGCGAGTTTAAGAGCGAGCTTGAGAAAATCAGCACGTTTACTCGCCAGAATACGTATCCTAAAGATTACGTGGCTCTTGTCGCAAAGAAATTTTCAAACGCCTATTTGTGGGATTCTTATTCGGTAAGCGATGCTACCTATCCTGACAAAGTGTACCCGACTTCTCAACACGCCTTGGGGACCTACTTCGATTGGATCAGCGCTAGTGAGAATTTAAACCGGCCGGTTGCGGTCTCAATCAAACAGCTGGCTCAAAATGGGCTGGATGTTTCTCATATAAAATCGATGACGCTTACTGTCCGATTGTCGTCCGGTGCGCAGGGGTCCTTGCGTGTTACGCCTGTCGAAAGGCTTGGCCAAAGCATACCCAATAGCACTTTGCCCAATCCCGATTCCAAAAGACCGGCATTTGAGGGCAAAGCGATCAGTGTGACCCCGGAGGGATATATTCAGGCATCCTACTATGACAAGAGGCAAGAGTTTGACGAACCCGTTCACATCGTCGAGTGGTACACGCCAGCCTATAGACGCTATAAAACAGAAACGTTTTATCCCTACCGCGACGAGAACAAGACGTTTAAACCTTACAAGAAAATTGTCTTGTTTGATGAGAAGGGTCTTTTGCCGATAGTGTCTTTGTCCCAGAATCCGCAGGGCAAGTGGCTCGCTCATCCGATGAAAGTGCTGATGGACGAAAAGAATCTATACGTTTATGAAATCAATCCAATCACGGGCGCCGAGTTTATGGATTCGTTTGATCTGGGTTCCTTATTCCCGGGCAGTCCGGCGACACGGCGTCAGGGCGAGTTCTTGATCTTAAAAGATATGGGTCTGGATGATGCTACCGTTGCCAGAATCCGCCGTGAGCAGAATCCGTATTTTAGACTGTACCAGTATCTGTCAGGCCAAGATGCGAAACTCATTCCGTCCTACCCAAAAATCAACGACGGTGATGTCGAGCTTATGAAGGAGACGCTCAAACGCTACTACCCTAACCTACAGTTTGTGCCGGACCCGCAAACGAAACAGGTGCCATTTGAAAAATTAAAAACATCCGAAGGTTTAGAATTAAATCCGGGTGTTGCCGGCGCACGTTTGGCAAAAGTGGACGAGCTTAAAGAAAGAACGGCTCAGCTGCAGCAAGGACTAATCCGTGCCCGAAGAGCTTTTCAATGGACGAGTGTTCTGTCTCTGGCGGCGATAGCCGGTTTGACGCTGGTAGGTTGGAAGTTTGGAGTATTGGGATTTGTGGCGTGGCTTGTGGTGGCCAACTATCCCATATGGCTCTTACCCTATACTCAATTTTGGGAAGTTCAGTGGCACAATTACCAAATCCGTGTGCTTACGGCCAGATTAGGACGGGTGTACAATAATCTTGTGGACAGGGATTTTATAGATGCCGCGCTACGTCGGTACTCGGTCAAAGTTTTGAGAACTAGGACTCACGCGGATGCGCACGACCCCAATCATGTTCGCACACTTCTTTCGAATGCTAATGTTGAGGGGACATTCTTATTTAATGCGTTTTCTCTTTACATCTTGGCTCTCAGACAGCGCGTCGGTGCCGGTACGGGTGCCGCAGCCACCGCAAGAGATCTTGTCAATAGTGACGATCCCGACTTGATAGCGGTGGATCAATTTTTACGGATCGTGAATCTGCACTTGTCGCGTCAGTTTGCGAAAGGAAAAGCCGATGACGCCTGGTACGCCGATGCGCTCGAAGACGGAAAATTCTTGGAGGACAGTGAATTCGACGACCAGATATTCAGTTTCACGGATATTTACCTGCTCGAAAGAAAAACAGAGCTTTTAAAAGCGCTAGAATTCGAGGCCGGAGGAGTTGTATTCCCTCCGGGAGTGAAAAGTTCGAAAGAAGTCTTGGAAAATCTTGGCGTTGTAACGGACCCGAACTATTGGGTAAATTACTGGGACGATTTTGACGCCAAAGAGAATCTGGTGAGCATGGTTAGGCAACAGCGCGTTGAAGTTCGCGACAAGTTGACCGGAACGATAAATGCAATACAAAAAGAGTGGGAAGAGATTTTGCGAACTCCAACGCTTAGAATTGTTTCTCGGTCGTTGTCCTCTAATGATAAGAAATCCATCCGAGATATCCTAGAGGTTGTGCGCTGGGCGTATAGGGACCAGCGTGTCAGTGAACCGATTCAGGGTTTCTTAGATCGGATACCTTCGATTGTCCGGACGGATCCTAAGATTCAACTGCTGGTGATAAAGGCACAAGAATTATCCAAAGATTTAGACGAGATCAACCAAAGGATTATTGAGCGTGAGCGTGATCTGGCTCCTTACGTCAAACCCTTTACTCAGAAAGTTATCGGGTTTATTAAGGACAATCCTATTCGTCATGTGCCGGTTACGGTGATCTTTCTGGCGCGTCATCTGCCAAGGATTTTGATCGGTGCTACAGCTCCGTTGGCGTTTCTCGCGACTGGAATAGAGGCGGGGGTGATTCGCGAGATCGGTTCCTGGACAGGAACGACCGCCACTGCCTTAGCATTGGGTAGTGTGCTGATTGCCAATGCGATATATGAAATGTGGAATCTTGCTAAGTATCGTGCGGCGGGACCATTGCGGCAATGGGCAGTGGGGCTGATTTTATTAGCTAGCTCGCTATTTATTCTGGGCGGCATGGGTAGCGGCATTCCTGTAAACGCGGATATAAGCACTCGGTTTATCGCGTTTGCGGTGATCAAAATTGCAGGGTTAGTGACACTAGCCGAATCTATTTCTATTCTTTGGACCAATCGTTCTCTTCTAGGCACCGCTTCTTATTATCTCCTGAGGATTCCGCACGCGGTGGGCCGCCACGCAACCGTTTTATACACAGTTTTGTTACACTTCTCGTTTATAGTGGCCGCTTTGGCTTTGGGGCTTAAAACCTACGACTGGTTTTTAACGCGCTTTTCTTCACAGACGCCTGTGTGGGGCGGCTTTGTGTCCCTAGAATCCCTGCATCTTTTGGGCGGCAGTGTGCTTCAGGCTATGAGCTCTATTCTTATTTACTATGGTCTATCGCAGATCTGGAGAGTGATATTTTCCGCCACTGAAAAGATGTGGCAAAGATTGACTCGCAGCCGAAAAATACAGAATTTGACTCACACGCGGCAGGAGAGAACCGAAAGGGCAAGGCAGTCCGACAAAACTATCGGTGAGCTGTATGCGGGAGGCGACCCATTCAAATCCAACGTGTTGACGGCCACAGGTAAGTATGAACTCCGGAAAGCTGCGACAAAGGCCGCGACAACACTGAAAGTGCTTTTAACCAGCAGTGCGGATTCGGCCAGACCCTTGATGAGTTTGCTCGAAAGTGAGCGGGGGGATCTGTTGGGGGCCAATGCGGATTTAAGGGATGATTTCCGAGACACAGCGCGCTACGTTCGGTCCCTCTATGAATTGGTAGTTGAAAAAAATAGGGACAATGAGAAAAATTATAAGGACAGGCCATTTGTGGACCTGTGGAATCTCCAGCAATTAACGGATGCCAACATGCCGCCGCATCTTCGCTTTACCGAACTTGTCCAGCGGCACCAGGAGCAGGATCCGGATTATCTCAAGAAAATTGAGTTTGCATGGATGATCTTGCGCCATTTAAGGGAAATGCACGCGATTGATGGCGCTATCAATACCGCGATCAACATGATCGAACGGCAGACAGCTATCGAAAATCGTTTCGGAGGCGCGGAAGCTAGACAACCCAAACGTGTCGTATGGCTTATGTCCAATGCTTATCGGACAGTTGATAAGGATCCGACGTCGGAAGATCCCAATAGAGGGGAGCTGGGTATCCGCGGAAATTTTGCGGAGCTTTTAGAATATATGGCGCCGCATGCCAAGGTTTTTGTGACTCACAATCGTACGGTGTACGGATTGAAAGCCGGAGCTATGCAAGCTTTGTTGACGACTCCGCAGGAGTTGAGAAATCTTGGATCTTTGACCATCGTGGACAGAAACGCGGTGAGTTTGGACGTTGACCGTTTTGTGAACGACGTGATTGACGTATTTACAAATCCTAATCTTTATATCTCTGTGCCTCAGCGCGATACGACCCTTACGTCCGAAGCCGTGGGCGCCGGTTCTCAAGCGATCGAGCGTTCTCATGGTTACGTGATGATGGGTTTGCCGGAAAAGATCGGAACCGGTTGGTTCAACATCCTATCCGTGGTTCTTTTTGAGTCCCTGGAGGCGTCCGTAGAATCAGAGATGCGTATGACGCCTTACACGGCGGCGATGCAGAAAGAAAAAACCGAGTGGTTGGACAGTTTCTTTGGCATGACTGGCTTTATGATCAATTTACCGGGAAAAAGCGAAGACTACTGGGCCGCGATTGCGACACTATCTGGAAAAGTGGGGTTGGGTCTAAAGGCCGAGCCGACGATAAGCACGGCGCGTGCGCATAAAAAGAGAGAATCGGCCCGCTGGATTCAGTTTCTCGATGCGCCGAGTCGTTGGAGTTCCGGGCTAGGGCAAACCGTGCGGCAGTTTTTGATGCAGACAGCCAATGAGTTTGGGCCCGAATCCATTTATGAAAAGGAGCCCAGGCAAGATACGCATGATTTTTACCTGATTGCGCCGTTGGCGCTTGCTAGTCTTGCGTTGGTGCCCTTGAGCATCTTAGGTGGTTTCTCACCCTACGTTGGAATCAGTATGTTGTTTTACTTTTCAGGGCTCATTTTAAACCAGGTCTTAACCTTGGGTGAGTTGATGGCCAAAATTGAGGATGAGGGGCTCTTCCAAGGAATCCAGTCCTGGGCTGAATCCCGTGCTGTTCGTTTCCTGACGTTTGCGCCGCGCTTCATCATCGAGGCAGCTTCCGCATTTAGAGGATTATTTGGGGCTGTTTTTGGATTTAAGGCCTCGCGAGCATCAGAAGATTTTCAAGTCAGTAGTTTCGATGAGCTCCGAGAAGTCTATCTGAGTCTATTTAAAAAGGAAGGCCGAACATTCTTTTTCTTCGGTCTTCTTCTGAGTGGGGTGGCACTCACAACCTTGAGTGTCATCGCTCTCAGTCAGCTGGATGTTACGAATGTTGCCATGCTTCTACCAACACTGATTTTCTCAGTGAGCATATTTTTGGGGCCATTCCTGGTAGCTGTGAAGCCAGGTAAATATGCGGGTAAAGACATTACAGTGTCTATCATGGTCGGAGTCTCTTTACTGTTGGCCGGAGCTTTGGCTGCATTGGCGGGGTGGTCTTTCGTTGGTCTTGGACTTTCGGTTTTAGGTGTGTTGTTACTGGGCCGCGGGTGGATTGATCGGATGGGAACGGTGGCTGGGGTGGCGATCGGAACGGTAGCGACGTATGGTATCGGCGTGGCATTTGGTTATCTTGGAGTTTCGGCGCTCGCAGTTTCTGTGATCGGCGCTGTCGTGACGATTATTTCAATCATTGCGTATTCCGTAATCCGTCATTTTGAACCCACACAACGCGTTTTACGCTTCTTCAAAAACGGTCTTGAGCGTTTTGTATCGAATCTGATCCGCAGTTCTATTTTTACGGCAGCTGTGCTTGTGTGGTTTGTGGTTCCGTTGCCGGAGGAATTTCGATATGAATCTGTTTTTGGAGGTATTGTTAAACGTAGTTTGCCAGAAATCTTAATCTTTATTCAAACAGGGGGAGCGGCTTATCTCGGCTTCTTTGCGCTTGCCAAATCATTGCGGGCCTATGACGCTAAAACGGTCGGAGAAAGGTTTGTGGAGTTTAGGCGTAACTATGGGACCAAACTTATTTACCGTCAAACGGAGGTCATGACCTATATTCACCAGAGGGCCTATAGGCGCGCCTCCAAAGTTCTCGACGAAATGTTCGCCGAAATGAAGGTTCTGGCTCCGACGGTTCCAGCCTCCGGGAGAAACGCGCTTACATTCCCGCGCCCGGCGCCTGCGTCACAACCTCCAACTCCTGGCACCCAAGCTCCCGAAGGCGCCCGGTTGGCGGCGCCGACGATCACGATTCCGGATAGGAAGATCCAGGTGGTTTCGGGTCTCGAAGTCATTCCCGGCGTCACAATCAAAGGGAAAAACGTATTTGCCCAAGGTGAAATCATCGAGATAGACCCTCAACAGTTTGTGGTTGTCCAACGGTGGGATGATAATATGCGGGATCGCGATTTAGTTAAAGACCCACTCGTTCGAGGAAATTTTTATGAGAATCTTGGGAGAACCATCCGAGAATGGGTTCACCAGGAGTCCAATCATGTACTTCGTGGGTATCCAGAAGTAGAACCGGGTGTGTATCCCAACAGCGCCAAAGTGTTGTTGGCGCTGAGCTCCACGCAGGGTGATTTTGTGAATCAAAACACGGTTCTTCTTGTGAATGGTGAGATTATTGCGAAGAATAAAGGAGCTAAAGGCGTATTTCAGAAAGAGGATTATCAGGGTCCTACCGGTCCCTATTGGATTTACAGTTTAGATCCCGATATGTCCGATATTTTTGAGATCACGCTGAAAGACGGCGTTCTTGTCGGGAAGCTTCCGAGCCGGGGCGGAAAGACACTAAGGAATGGTTTTGCGGTACAGCCTGTGGTTATCGAAGGAAAAAGCGTTGTTGAGCATATTCGATTTGGCATCGACTTTCCCGCTATTGCAGGAAATGAGCTCAATCACGAAGCTCGTGACCAGCGTCATGCGATCAGCCTTTTTGGTTATAAGGACGGAAAACAGGTGTTTCTGCACTTGGGAGGCGACCCAACCGATGCTGTGAAGTTTGAGGCCAACCTGGACCAGGCGGTGGAGCTGTTTGTGAAATATGGCGTGACCGTAGCCGGTCTGGGGGCTACCGGCGGCGGCGTGCAACGTATTCTCAAGAACGCCGAAATTGAAGATGTATTTTATAAGAGCCGATTGGAAACGACACTCGGACAGACGCTGATCAGTCCTAAAGACAAGCTTGCTGGAGGTCCGCGGCAAAACGCGACTGCGCTGCTTTATTATCCTAATTCTAAATTTTTAGCCGGCGCCCGCCTGGCCGGCGGACAGGCGCGGTTGGCAGAGAAACTGAAAGCCGCGTTTGGGTTTGAGGTCGATGCGGCCGATTTCAGGAAACATTTTGACATTGTCTACCGGTATCTGGCCGTTCGCGATGAGCTTCCGGCGGCGCCGGATGGACTGCTCCTGTTTGTGAGCGATGATTTTGCGGCGATCCGGGAAACGGCAGCGCTTTATGCGCAGTACAGAGACGAGGGTCATCTGCCGACTGTTCTCATCTCCGGCGGCGAGGGCCGATTTACCAAGGAATTGCGAAACAAGGCCGGGAAATTGAAGCCCGATCTGGAGGACATCGATAAACTGGCCGATGCGGAAATTTTTGCGGAGCTATTTAAATCCGAATTGTTGGAATCTGGTAAGACCCAGGAGTATGTCCAGCAAGTGCGGCTTGTCATTGATAAAAAGAGTCTCAACACAGCCCAGGTTATCCAGTATGCCCATAGTCAGGGACCTGACAAAAATTGGGTTTTGATCCAGCGTCCGGACATGCAGCGCCGCGCCAGCTTGACGTTTAAAAAGAAATTTGGCCGCCGGCCGTTCAATCACGCTTCTTATATTCCGGATCTCAATACACTCAGCGAATCAGAGATCAGAAACTTCGTGTTCCGTGCCGTTGGGTTTAACGGGGATAGGGGAGAATTCAACCGTATTGAGCGATATGCCGATAAACCGTTCGAAGATGTAGAAAAAGAGACAACGCCCCAGGAATTGGAAACGCCGCGGAAGTTTTTAAGGCAGATCGTTGATCGGTACACATCGGGCGCTGTTAGACCCCCCTATTCGACCCGGCTCTGGGACGCCGTAACCGGCTTAAGAACAGAGCAAGGGATTGTTCGTGCCAAGAATGCTGATTTACGTCGTGAAACCGATCGGAAAATCTCCGAGCTTTTGAGCGGCGTGAATGATTTTCCGGTGGCGGTCGCGCTGGATTATGACGATACTCTCAGTACACGGGGAGGATCACTGATCGCTGAATTTTCTTCGCTCAGGAATGCGTTACAGACTGGGCGGCATCTGGTCGGCATTGTGACGGATAAAGCTTTTATTCTTGATACCCCCGTCGTTCCTGAGCAGTCCATTGCGCAAGTGTACGAAGGAGAATCCGCCCAGGCATTGGAGCGCTCGCTCCTTGAAGATAAGACTTTTCTTTCGTTTATCCAAGGATTGGTTCAGTTGGAAGGTCCTGACTTCCCGAAAGATGGTAACGAGTTGACGGTGTTGGATGGTTACGACTTTATTTCAGCCAACTTGAGCTACGACGGCGATATGTACCGTGTTTCCCGTATTCATGACCGAGAGTCGGGCCGTACACTGATAGAAATCGGTGCGCTGAGTATGCAAACAATCGGCAAGCTCAATGCGATGAAGGCGCTGGACGTCTTGATGGCTAAAGAGTTTGACCGCAACGATCTCAAAAAAGCCCATCTTGTGATGGTGGGCGATAGCCTGCTTTTGGATCACGCGCTGGTCAGTCTGACGCCTTTTGTCCGGTCTCTGGCGTCTCATATTCATCAAAAAGAGGCAATCTTGAGATCGGCGCTTGAATCTTTGTTTAAAGCTGGGAGCGTTCATATCGTAGTCCCGAGTATTGACACTTCGAATGATGTGCTGGAAATCACCTATCTTCGAAATGATCGTAACGAAGAAGATTTGACCTTTACCTACAAGGAACTGGAGGGCGTAGGCCTGACGGATGACTTGTTACGGCGTTTGAGACCGACATTTGGTATCCGCGGCGCGATTTTGCAAGCTTTAACCGAGAGTTTGTCTGTCGCCGTCGAACAAAGAGAGCCATTTGTGGTCGCGGCTCCCGTAGTGATTGAAAAGGACGTGTTGGATCGTGCGAAACAGGGTGCTCGCTTGACCACTGAGCCGACAGATGGCCGTATCGTTGTCAGCCTCGTGACGCCGACGCAAGGCGAATTTGAGGCGCGTGAGGCCGCGATTGTCGGGCGTCTGGGCGATCTGGCTTCTCAATTTAATTTCAGGTGGAACACCGAGCAGAACAAACAAGCGTTTCTGGACGCGGCCGGTCCGTTCTCGATGCAGATCGACGACGTCGTGGGTGAATTGGATGTGAACGCCGTGATCCCTTATCTTTTAAATCGCCTGGATGCCCGCAATGAATCCATCGCCGCGGCTTTTGACTTTATCGGGCAGAGCATCGCCGCCGATCCCAATAGCGTGGCGAATCTTGGAAAATCTTTGCGCGCGATTAATGCGAAACTCCCGAGACCCGCGCCGTTCGCTCTCGTTCTCTCCGGAGGCCAGCTCCAGATCCGCTACGAGTCTGTGCGTGTTTTGACAAGTGAAGAACGGCAGGCGACGATTGTCGGCATCAACCAAGCGCTCATTCAAGCGGTGAAGTCCGGCCAGGATGACACGGCACTCGAGGCCGCTTTGGACGTACTGCAGCTCGTCGGCGAGCCCGAGACAAATCCAAATTTTGACCCGCAGGCTCGCGAGCTCGGTGTTAGTCTGGCTCAAGCGGAGGATGAGTTTACCCAAGTAATCCAAAACACGCCGACGGCTGAGATCGCCGATGGCGAACACTACGTGGTCGCTGTGGATAGCCGTATCCTGAAAGACGCGAAGATGCGCGATGAATATGCCAATGAGGTTCGAGGGCTTGAGTCCAAGTACAAAAAAGGATTGACGTTTGACGAGATCAGCGAACCGATCCGCGACGCGGAAGAGCTCTACAGCCGCTACGGCAATCGACCGGTCATTCTCATCACAATGGATGAAACCCTTGTGTCTAGAAATGCAGAACAGGTGATCGTCCTGCGCATGGACCAAAAATCGGATACGATGAAGAGTGTGCCCAGTGTCGCCGTGAAAGTGCGCACCAGTGCCGGCACGGTGTCACTGCCGGGCTTAAAGAAAGGCGACGGATTTTTCCTGTACCGACCGATGAGACTTAAGTTAAACGAGATCTTTGAAGCGGTACGCGAAAAGATGAAAGCCGTGTTGACGGCCGCGTAAGTCGATCTTTAACAAAAGCAAGGCGCGATTTTTTGTAACGCTCCTACTAAATTTTCAGGGATGATTGAATGGAGGATACAGAGACTTTTGGATGCAGGGGATAGTCGCTTGTCCCGGGGTAGACGACCCACAAATGCGCCAGAGACAGTTCCTCCAAAGCGGCACGCATGGAGGGGGTTAGTGACGGGGCTTTTGTGTATTTGATTTTCACACCGTAAAGCTTCCCTTTTTTTTCAAAGACAAAATCTAGTTCGGCTCCGGTGTGTGTCCCCCAAAAAAAGACCTCGGTTTCTCTGAGATCTAAACGCCGAATTGTTTCTTCGAGAGCAAAACCCTCCCAAGAAGATCCAAGTTTCGGGTGGGAGAGGATGTCTTTCTTGGATTCCAAGGACAATAGGGCATGGAGAATGCCGGAATCGCGAAAATAAATCTTTGGTCTTTTGATGAGCCTTTTTTTCGTAAGGTAAAACCAAGGCCGTAATTGCCGGACTATGAAGGTGCCAGAAAGCAGGTCGAGGTAGCGCTGTGCCGTGTGGTCGGACACGCCCAGGCTTTGGCCGATTTCCGAGGCATTAAAAATTTGGCCGTGGTAGTGAGCCAGCATTGACCAGAACCGGTGCAGGGATCGAGCAGGTATTTGGAATCCTAAGTTGGGAATATCTCTTTCCAAGAATGTCACGATAAAATCCTGCCGCCATTGAAACGACGCTTTTTCTTGCGGAGCCAAGAACGATTTTGGAAATCCGCCACGAACCCACAGCTTTTCCACCTGGTTTGTCGGGATATGCTCCAGGGCAAATCCGCCGATCTCCATGTAGTGGATACGGCCGGCCAGTGTTTCCGAGCTTTGCCGGATTAGATCCCGCGAGGCGCTGCCGAGAATGAAATATTTGGCTTTTTTTCGATCCGCCAATACCCGTAGGACGGGAAAAAGTTCCGGCCGTTTTTGGATTTCGTCAATGATGACGAGGCCTTTTAGATCTTCGAGCGCCGTCAGCGGGTCTTCTAACCTTTCGATATCCCGTGGATTTTCCAGATCAAAAACGGTAACTTTGTCTTCAGGCCAGGTGGCGGAGAACTGGCGCGACAGCGTTGTCTTGCCGCATTGCCGCGGACCTAAAATGGCGACAACCGGGTAAGTTTTAAACCATTGTTGGAGAAGGCCCAGCTCACTGGTTCTGGCTATCAACATACAAAGAGCTTACCATGAAAATTCGATATGTCAATTCGAATTTTCAATGTCATCTGTAGGTCATTGCGAGGAGGCCCGGAGGGCCGACGAAGCAATCTATGCGCAAAGATTGCCTGCCCGTCCGGCAGGCAGGCTTCGCTCACTGCGTTCGTTCGCAATGACGTCCAAAATTTATTTCATAAATTGTTAATAATTGATTATTTTTAATTAAAAATATTAGCCTCATTTTTCAATAAAATTTCTCAAATAATCTTGTTTTTTGGACCTCTATAAAGTACACTTTAAGTACTTTTAATACTAACTTTAAAAAGTGAATTTTCACGTCGATTGATTAAAATATAACCCAATTTAAATAAATGACTTATGAATAGACTACCCCTTCGGGTAATCTCCAGTATTTTACTGTTTACCTTTCTCTGGCAAGACATAGTCATAGGCCAGGGAACGTCGCCGCTTTTGGCGATGAAAGAATCTCCGCTGCCGCGCAATTTAGTCGCGACGCAGGAGGTCCATCCATCCGCGAGCTCAGCCGAAACCATCATCCACATCCAAGATGCCCACGACTCGCTCGATGCCCAGAAAAAAATAGTCGGTATTCTTGATACGCTCGCCAAGGATTATCATGTCCGGTTTGTCGCGCTCGAAGGTTCAGCGGGGGATATCGATTCCGCGCTTTTCAAAACCTATCCTGACCAGGCCTGGGCCAAAAAATCAGCCGAAGAGCTCATGGCTGAAGGCCACTTGAATGCCGGAGAATTTTTTAAGGTCACGACCGAGCAGCCAGTCGCCGTGTATGGCGTTGAAGACCGCACGCTGTATCGTGAAAATCTCAAAGTGTTCCGGGATCTTCTGAAAAACCGTGAAAAGATTGACCGCGATTTGAAGGGCCTGCAGCGCACGATCGATGTGTTGGCGGAGAGAGTGTATGGGCCGAAGATTTTGGAACTCCGGAAAAACGATGCGTTGTACGCGCAAGGTAAGATCAATTTTACAAAGCGTTGGGAATTTTTACGCGTCATTGCGAGCGCCGAAGGCGCGAAGCAATCTATGCGCACAGATCGCCACGTCGGCGCTGTCGCGCCTCCTCGCGATGAC
>CAYJSE010000027.1:0-19768 GCA_964372765.1 uncultured Planctomycetia bacterium
GTGACAGGATGCGTTAAAAAGGAGTTGTGGCTCGTTTTGATATCCCCATGCAGGTTGGGGCTGATGCTCGAGAGTATTCCGGACTCGTTGGCCAGCGGGAAGTAAAGACGGCTTAAGCGTTCGGGAGACGTCACCCGAACACTTGCGTTGTCGTCCGTAAATTGCCAGAGATGGGTACTGTCTTGAGGCATGGTAATAAAGCTTCTAATATAATCGAAAAAACCTCTGGATTCAAGACCGAAATGCCGTTAAAATATCCTTTTTCCTCGCCATTTTGGCCCCCTCGTCTAGTGGCCTAGGACACTACCCTCTCACGGTAGGGACACGGGTTCGACTCCCGTGGGGGCTATATATTTTATTCGATTAACAGTTAAAAAGGTGAACCGCTTGGGTGAGGCGCGCGACGCATTTGTCGCGGCCTAGAAGCGCGACGGTGTCGAAAAATCCGGGGCTCACCGTGCGTCCGGTCAGCGCCACGCGGCAGGGATGGATAAACTCCTTGCCGCTCATCCCGAGCTCTTTCATGAGCGCGCGGCTTTTTTCTTCGATCGTTTTCGTCTCAAAGTTTTCTATCTTCGAAAGCAGCTCCGCGTATTTTTGAAACGCTGTTTTTAGACGAGGGTCTTTCAGGATCTCGGCTCGGCCCTCTTCGCTGTACTCCGCCGTGGGTTCAAAGAAAAAAGCCGCCAGATCCGCAAATGACCTAAGGAAAAATATCCGCTCTTGATACAGCGTCACGAGCCGCTCGAGCCACGCGCGATCCATTCCGTTTTTCCAATATCCCTTCTTTTTCAGGAAAGGGATCAACTGATCCGTCAGCGCGGGGATCGGCAAAGTCGTTCGGACATACTGGCCGTTCAACCACTCAAGCTTTTCTTTATTAAACACCGCGCCCGTCTTCAACACACGCCCGAGATCAAATTTCTGGATAAGCTCCTCGCGGCCGATAATCTCCTGATTATTTCCCGGAGACCAGCCTAAAAGCGCCAGAAAATTCACCAAAGCTTCCGCCAGCACTCCCTCTTCCCGATACTCGCGAATGCTCGTGGCTCCGTGCCGCTTGGACATGCGCGAACGGTCCTCCCCCAGAATAAGCGGGATGTGACAAAAAATCGGCCGTTTAAACCCCAGCGCCTCGTAGAGCGGCACCTGTTTCGGGGTATTGGAGATATGATCGTCGCCACGGATCACGTGCGTGATCCCCATCTCGGCATCGTCGCAAACCACGGCGAAATTATAGGTGGGGCTCCCGTCGGACTTAAAAATGACAAGATCCTCTAAAAGCGTCGCGTCAAATTCAATCGCACCGTGCAGAAGATCTTCGAATATAATTTTGCCAGATTTCGGCATGCGGAAACGGATGGCCTGATCCTCATAGTACGCCAGGTCCTTGGCGATAAGCTTTTCGGCGTGTGCGCGGTATTTTTCGGTGCGTTTGGACTGAAAAACAAGCTCGTCGTCCCATTCCAACCCCAGCCACTTCAAGCTGTCTAAAATCTCATCCAGAAACTCTTGCTGGGAGCGTTCCTTGTCGGTGTCTTCAATGCGCAGGAAAAACTTTCCGCCCTCATGGCGCGCGAATAGCCAGTTGAAAAGCGCCGTGCGCGCGCTGCCGATGTGGAGGTATCCGGTGGGACTGGGGGCAAAGCGAACCTTAACCATTTTACCCCAGTTCGATATCGATACGAGGCACAAACCCATCGCGGATCTGGCCTGAATAGGGACTCGGCACCACATCGCCTTTCAACTCCACCGCGCTGCCGTTCTTTAAACGCAGGCGGATCTTTTTGGGCGTCACGCGCTGTGTGCCAAACGTATGCAGTCTTTTGGAATTGTGGTAAACCACTAGTGTTTTCCCAAGAAACATAAATGCCAGGGAGTCTTTCGGAATCTTGATTTTCACTTCTTCACCCAGCTTAGAGATATAAGGACGCTCTGTCTCTTCTTTGACAAAAAGCCACTCAGCCAGCTGCGGCTCAAAACGAAGCGCCAGTTTCCCATCCGGCCCCACGTAAAAAGGCCGCTTGCCCACATTCATCAAAAGCCACATCTGCAAAAACTCGGCCGTCGAACCCGACAATCGCGCCACAAACCCGGCGCCATGAAATGACGGATCCGGAAAAACGCTGGATACGATAAACGACGAGTTTTCCAAAATGCTCCGGCCATAGCGCTCAGGGTTTTGAAACGGAATGGCCGCCTTCTTAAAATCGTTGTAAAATTCCTCGATAAGCCCCCCGCGCAAAATCTCCAACAGCCACTTGTACTCCATGTGAAGCCACACGGATTCGTGCTCCAGCCAACCGGGCGTAAATATCTGACAACGCCCGATCTCGACGGACGCTTTTTTGAGCGATTCACAAACTTTGTACATCCCGAGTTTTTTGTCATACAGCTCGCTTTGCCGCACCGCTTTTAAAATCTGCATACGGCCCGCGGGGTCTGTCTGGACCTTCATCGCGTGCACCGGCCCCTCCAAAAATAGAGGCAGAGGCCGCTCCTGAAATTCCAGCGGCTCCACATACGTTTTGACGCCGTTTTTTAAATGCGGACTCGCCCGGACTTTCTTGAACACTCGGAAGCGCGTCACTTGATGCTCAAAATAGGTCGGAATCCGCGCCTGTTTGGCGTCAAAACCCTTTTCTAGCCCCATGTCGATCTTCTCGCGCGCATGCTCGAGGAACAGCCGAAGTTCCTTCATCGAAATCTTACGCTCACGCCCCCAAACGCCCATCGCGGTGACACGTCTAAAGTTTTCCTTCGCGTCCTCGGCTTCCTGCCAAAAAGCTAAACAACCCGTCCGGCCTTTATTCTGTAGGTGCTTCTCGAGCAGTTTATGAAGTTTCCTCAAAAAATCATAGAGCTCGGCCGGCAGCGCCGCGCTGCCATCCATGCCCTCCTCCAGGTTGTCGAGCACGTGCACCAAAAATACAGCCAGACGCTTCAGCTCAAAAGTCTCCGGCAGAGAGGAGCCAAAAAGCCCCGGCAGACCGTTTAACGCGTCATACCACGACGGCTTATCCGCCTCCATCTCGACGCCCACACCGTTCGGGTCCAGCGACGCGATTTTGTTAGCCAATAGCGCCAGGAGCTTCACAAAGAGCGTTGTTTTATAAAGGGACCCCTTCCCAAATCGATCGCGTACGAACGTGCCGTGTGTCGCTCGGGCTTCCAGAAGACGCCGTTTGCCGGCGTCCTCGAACACCGCCTGGTATTGACGCACAGCGCCGTCAGGTTTTAAAAAACATTTCTCGTGTCTTGGGCGCACGCGGTGTGAATTGTCGTAAAATAAATACTCTTTCCTTGAAAAAAGAAGCTCTTTCCAGTCCTCCGGATATATCGTCAAGTAGGCTTCGATAAGATCAAGATTGTACGTCCAGTGATCCGTCCAGAAACCCTCGCCGTGCTCGGCGTCCTCTTCTTTTTCCAAAAATGGCAGTATCTCGGCAAAAAAACGGTTAAATTGCTTGGGCGATACCAGTCCTTTCCCCTCCAAAAACCGATACAGCTCTCCCGGACTAAAGAGCTCCGAAAGAAACTCATCACACGCTTTCACGTGTTTCGATCCGGCCCAACGCCGCAGCACGGATTGTAGGGAGCCGGACTTCTTGGCCCGAAACCGCGCGCCCTTGATCACCAGCGGATTGAAACCATCCAGTTGAATGAGATTCAAAAAGGTTTTGATGTTGGCATCCTTGACCCGCGGGTCGAACCACACATCCTGGCGCCGGTTTTGATTCACATCGCGGTAGTTGCCGTTGCCTTGGGCAAAATACGTGGGCTCGACGACAAAACGGTTGTAGTCTCTTTCAAGGTCCCCGTGTTTACGCGAGTAGACGTAGTAGACAAGAGGATTTTTTTCATCCCCGAGATAGATTGGCGTGCCGCCTCTTAGGATATTGTCCAGATACGTCTGGCCGCAGTAGAGATCATAGGCCGTGGACGACGAAATGGTGAAGCAGGACATTTTTAAACTCTCGACGAGATTTCGGTTTTCGGCGCGCTTTTCTTCGACATAGCCTTTACGGGCGGCCCTCGAGATATAGCGGTTCAGCGCCTCGAGACTCCCCGCATGGCCGTAGAGAGAATGCATCGTTTTGGACTTGTCCGGCGCCAGTTTGAAATGCGCGAAGCTAAAAGAGCACGGCATCTGGTTTTGGGCCAATTGATCGGCGGGATATTTAAAAAAAGCGGCGGCCTTGAAAAGCTTGGGCTCCGTGAAGTCCGTGACCGAGTCAAATATTTTTCTGGGGTCGACGATCATATCGAGCAGTTTCGGCTTCGTGCCCTCCTCCATAAAACTAAACGAGAAGTTTCCCGCTTCGATAAACACAACCTCCGGCCGATCCGTCGCGTCGACTTTCAGGTGAAAAAAGGGCGCGTTGCGCCCAAGATTGTCCACCACGGTCCAGGCCTCGATGGTGCGGCTCATATTTTTTGTAAAAAATTCATTCATGCCGTACGGCAGGATTTGCGGCAGTCCGTCCAATAGTTCGATCGAGACAGGTTGGCGGGAAATATTTTTGATCTCAAGGCGGCGCGCTAAAACCGCGAGCGACTCGCCGGGTACGGTGAAATAGTGAGCCGAGATTTCAAGCCCAAGCTCGTGGTTTATCTCACGCACCGAAAACTCATGCGAACTGATCTCTAGGGTTTGCTCAGCGCCGTTTTCGCGGAAGGGCTCGTGAAAAATGGCCTTCCCGCCACGCGTTACTTTCAAAAACGTCCGGAAACCCAGGAGCGTCGTGGTCTGGTAGGCCTTGTTGGCCGGGAAAAACTCGAGGATCGCGTTGTCTTTGTTGCTCGTGCCGAAGCTGGCGATACCCTGACCGCGATTGGTATAAAACACCCACATCGGCGTGCCGTAAAGCCCCGCGATACCGGGGAGAAAATTGCTGAACGGACGTTTCTGGTTATAGTTGTGGATGGTGAAACGACCGTCCGGCAAAAGCTTGAAATCAGAAGCTTCTCGGGTTTTCATGAAACTTTCTTGGAACTAAAATTCGCCGGTCAGCGACAAGCGAAACAGGTGCTCGGTATCGATGGTGGGCAATGAAAACGAAATCGGGCTATAAGTCTGAGTGGTAACAAGTCCGCCGGTATTGGACGACAGGCCCCCTCCAATACCGAATACACCATACTCCATCTTGAGCAGCTGATGCGGGCTGACTTTGTAATCAAGGCTCGCATAAATATTGTGATGCCCCTCAAATCGATTCTCAACAAAACCCGTATTCTCCGCAAGCGGTAAATTTAACTGATTGGAATGCGTGTAATCCGCGAAAAATACCCACTTTTTTGAGCAAGTTACCTCGATGGCCACGCCTTGATGATTGACATTGTCGTCAATACCCGCCGCCCATTTATAACCATTTTGCGCGGCGTGAAAGGTGACTCTTACCCTCTCATCGGGGGTGTAAACGACACGTTCCCGGGTAATATTGAAATACTCATAGCGGGGTATCCCTCCCAACTGAGGCTGACCATAAAAACCGGACTGCAGCCTATCAATCAAAATATTCTCAACCACACCGGGCGCATCGCGAAATGTAAAATTGAGCAACCCACGAGGAAAATCAGGAACATCGTTGGTGATCTCATGATAGCCCTCAAAAGTCCATTCCGGATTCATCACGTATTGCAGCGCATAGGCGTAAGTAAAACGATTCGCATCCAGATTTGGAGGGATATCAAAATTTCGCATGAAATCAACCGTATCCGTAGGATCTACTCTATTGCGCGAACCGGACAGAAACGGCTCAATATCCTCGAGCGTCCTGGGCATCCCATGCCAGCGGAACAAGCCTTTGGTCGTCCACTGGGAATTGATTTGGTAAGTCACCTCATCCCGCAGAACATTTTCGACGTAATCCCCTTCATCGTCATGAACATTGCGGACGTCAAAATGATTGAGGAGCTTCTTGTCCCACAAGGATTCTTTCCAGTTAAGGCGGAAAACGTAACGTCCAATGTCGATTCCGTCCCCCAGGCGAAACGCTTCCAAATCCGGCGAGATCTCCTGAAACGTGATGTGCTTGCCCCAAAACTCGTCGTCGCGGGTGTCAAAGTAGTTGGAGAGCTGCGGCTGAAAATAAGGCCCCATGCTTGTAAAATCGAATTGAAAATCAGTATGGCCCTGTGCCGCGTGGTCAAAATTAATATCCGCAATACCGCGATAGGCCATGTCGTCGATGTTACTTTCATTTCGCGGGCCCGATAACATATCTCTTTCCCAATTTGAATAAGCAACCTCACCGCGTAGTCTTAATTCTTTGGTCGGCTTTATTTCAACATCCCCCGCGATGACATAATTTTCGCTGTCTAAACTATGATTAATATAGCCGCCACGATAGGTGTGAGTCGTTCCCAGCATCAAGGTATCCGTGAGTTGATACTTCGCACGGGTAGCGCCCTCGACATTGTTGGGGGTAAAATATTCCTCTTCCCAAGGTGTTTGCGGAGATGCCCAAGTAGTCGCGACATTCAAACGGTCAAACTCCGCCTCAAACGAAACTCCCTTCAATAGGATCAGTTCGTTGTTGGCGCTATCCCTGGCTAGGTACGGCAAGCTGTCGGAGTAATACCCCCGTTTGATCGCACCGCCGGTGAAGTGTTGGACAGGCATGTATTGATGCGTCCACGGGCTCCACTGCCACCAATCATGGCGGTTGGAAAGCATCAGTGGATCATCCGTAGTTAGCGCCTGGTCCTGCGAAGCCAGCGCAAAGACACGCAGATGCCACTGCTCCTGCGTGTAGTCCATCCACAGTTCTCTTAAAGGACGAAATTCATAGTCTATCTCCAGTTCCGGAACATCATAAATTTCCCCGAAAAGACCGGTGGTTGTGTAGGCGGTTGTGCGCCCATCGATAACTTTGGTGACTGGAAATGCCAGCGATGAGTCTGTGTTGCTTCGATAGATTTCACCCAACACGCTGTTATTTGCGCCAAAATATTTAAAATTGGGCCGCAGCGTGCTTGTGCCGCCTCTATCCGTAATCATTTGCTCGCCCGTGGTCCCGACAACAGACCAAGGATCAGCCACCAGCCGTGTGTGAAAATTGAGCGCTTCATAGGGCGCAAAATCAACGTCTAAAAGATACTGACTGTAGATGGCCTGGTCGTAGGTATTGTTGAGCCGCTCGCCAAAAAGAAATCGCCAGTTCTTTTCTTGCAGGTCGCGATTCGCATCGTTGACGATAAAGTCACCGTCGATACCGGCTGCCAGGCGGTACTTCCCGCTCATCTTGACATAGCCGCCGGTGAAATTTTTATTTTGCCAGCCCGTGTCTTCCGTTTTGTCCTCCGGGCAGAGATTCCACAGACCCGCAAACGGGTTTCCGAAACACGGAAATTGAAGCCCAGTGCCTGCGCCTTGTGAGGCAGAAGCCTCGGCCTTTGCGGGCTGGGTTGCTTCCACCATGCCTTGAGCACCTTTCAAAAGATAAGGCACTCCGCGGTTGCCCCACAGCGGCCATAGTTGATCGGGAATAAACGGCCACCACCAGGAACCATGGTGATTCTCACGGTTATCTTTGACGGGACCCGGCGTCGCGTCGCTGGGCCACCAGTCAAAGGTGTCATCTTTTGGAGAGGTGGCAGCCCAAACAGACGGTAGGGGCGCATAGCTGTGCGCCCCTACAATAAGGATGAGAAAAATAACGAAAAATTTAAAAAAAATGTGCCGTGTCATAGAGTTCTTAAAGATTTTAATTATCTCATTTATCCAAAGTTTGGTCAAGCTGAAATGGGTTAAAGCTCATCCAGGCAAAAACACCGTAGGAAGTTCCAGCCACGGAGCCGGTGCGCGAACCCTTCGGCGTGCGCCACCCATGACCCGTGTCCGCGTTGTCCATCGAGGCATACGGTAGACAACCCCGTCCTTGTCCCGTGCGCGAGGGACTGGTGATGATCAGTTTCTGCAATTCGTTCATATAAAAAATGGCTTTGTCCTGGTACCCGTCGGCCTTGTCTGTCTCACCCAGGCCCCTAAAATACTCGGCCAAAACGCGATAGGTCACAATCATCTGGGCCGTCCACTCGGTCGAAACAATCCCCCCGCGGCCTATATTCTGGGCTTTCGCGAAATCAAACCCCTGAACCTGGACGCTGGAGCCATCCGGACGGTAGTACGGGACTTTCACACCGCAGTGTTCCTCGGCAAACGCGATAATCCCCTCAGGATCAAACTGGATCTCACTCAGCGTCTTGGGACCCAGCGCCGCGATGGCCCAGCTAAACGTGTCCGTGGCAATCGTCGCGTCACCCTT
The DNA here is from genome assembly GCA_964372765.1 of uncultured Planctomycetia bacterium. GTDB lineage: Bacteria > Omnitrophota > Gorgyraeia > 2-02-FULL-51-18 > CAYJSE01 > CAYJSE01. The sequence goes on from CAYJSE010000027.1 coordinate 8,271, forward strand.
ACCCCGCTGCATCCTTTTTTCCTTTTGGCTATAGGCGTATTTTTGAATCCAGGACAAAACCTTGGCGCGCGCTTCCTCATATTTTTTCTCGCCCGTCACCTGATGGAGCATCGAAAAAAACGCGTACGCGTCCAGATTGTGCTCGGTGCTGTACCAGGACACCGTCGGTCCGCCCTTGACACCTCCCTCGAAATCCTGGAGCTGCATCACCCAGCTTCCGATCTCCCTGGCCAGCGGGAGAAATCGTCCGTCCTTCACTTTATGCTCGTACTGAAGCGCGGCGATCCCCAGCCACACATTGGGCCCGACATGGACGATCGGCTCGATCACGGCACCGCTCACCGTGTCGTAGGAATTCGCAAAGGCGCCCGCTATTTTTTTGGCTCTGGAACGGTAAAATTCCAAAATCGCTTCCGCGTCTTTCGTACTTCCGAAAATCAGAAACACCTGAGCCACGAGCGACTGGTCGTAGATGAATGCCTGATCCTCCAACGCCGCATCGCCCTCGAAGCTGGCGACGAGTCCCGTTTTTAAATTTTGATGCGATTGCAGCCATCCCTGCATCTGATTTAAAACCGAGCTCTGCATCCCCTCGCTTTTTTTCTCCAGTGCCTGATAGGTTTCGCGCAGTTTTGTGCGCCCGGTTTTTAAATGGGCGAGCTCGGCCTCGATCTCTTTCTGGCGATTCTGGAATACTTGGATCTGCGCTTCGTAGCTTTGCTTTTGCTCGGTGTTTTCCGCCGACAGCGACGTAAGCTGCGTTTCTAAATCCACGGCCTTGCGGCGCGCTTGGGTCAACTCTTTGGTGAGACCGGCCCGGTTATTTTGCAGTAGAAATAGATCCGCCGTCACATCCGTTTTTTCATCGGCGCTTTCAAGCAGTTTCGCCACAAGAATCCCATTTTCGCGCACCACCTGCCGGTCGTGCCAGAAAAGCCCCGCTGTCGCGGCCAGCATCAAAAGAAACACCGCGCCGGCCAGGCGCGGCGTCCAGAGAAGCTGCTTCGCGTAGCGGACTATTCTCTTTCTAGCCTTGTCATCGATATCGATGTAAGAGACGCCGACAAGATAGCGGGAGGACTGTAGGACGCCGTGCTTGCGACACCAGACAACGCGCGCGCGGGCGCGGATGGGATGCGTTGAAAAAACAGGGTTGATCGTCAAATCCAGCACGGCTCCCGGAGACCGGATCGCCTCCTCGGCCTGGGCATCGAAAAAATTCATCTCCAGGCACATGCCGCCGGCGCTGACATTTTGCGTAAACGCCTGAAGCATCGGAGGCTTGCGCGGCGACACGCATACGACGCACAGCTCCACGGGAAATACCGTGTCCATACGCACGTATTGTCGCTGTTCTTTTTCGGTGAGTAAGGTCACCCTTTTTGGGTCCAGAGCGCTTTCAGGACGTAGTAGGCCTTTTTGGGGGAACGTTCGTCGGTGCCGCCGACAGATTTTTTGGGAATCAAAGACACGATACCAAACCATTCTTCGTTCATGTTCATGCGGTCGGTGGTATCCGCGTCGTAGTAATAGGAAGCGTTCTGCCAGTGGCCCGCGGTATCGTGAATCGTCCAGGTATGCGGCAGGTTCTCATTGCCTTTCCACCACTCGTCAGTCCATTCAAATAGCGTTCCGCCGATCGAGTTTCCGGCGCCTTTTTTGGAGTCCGTGTTCTTCTCGATGTCCTGCCACTGGAGCTTCAAAAACTCGGCTTGGCTCGACTCATCGGGATCGCGCGTGTAGGCATTGTAGCTATCGGCGCCCCACTCGGTAAGAACCACGGGCACGTCAAACTTTTGCTTAATCTGACGAAACAAGTTCCCGAAAGAGGGCCCTCGGTAAGCGATCATGCCTATCGCGTCGATGTCGGGCGAGTTTTCGGCCGCGATATCCAGACTCATCACTTCCCCAACGCCGAGCACCACCGGATGCTTGGGATCTATCTTTTTAATATCCCGAGCCAGATCATTCACAAACGAGTAGTAGATGCGCGCCTTCTCGAGGCGCTTGGCGTCCTCGGTGGGCAGCGCGTCAATCGCGTCGCTAGACCAGCGCTGGATATTTCGATCGAAACTGTAATTATTTTCATTGCCCAGCACCCACATCAAAACAGCCGGATGATTTTTGTAAAGCTGGACCATCTCAAGAACCTCTAAACGCACTTTATTTCGGAATTTTTCATCCGTGTAGTTCGGTGGAGGCCAGTTCCAGAACCCGAGACTATGGCCCATCAGCGCGCGTATCCTATATTTTCTGTACAAGTCGTTTAAAACATTTTTAACTTCGGTGGGATTTTTCCCGGCTCGATAAAACCGCACAGTATTGGCGCCCATCGCTTTCATGAGCTTCCCATCCACGAGCCAGGGTTTTTTGTTATCCCCCCAAAAGTTGTATTCGTAGTCCTTGCCGACCGGAATCGGGTTATAGCAGGTACCTTTTACGATGTACCGCTTGCCGTTCACAAACAGCTTGTGACCGTCCTGCTTGTCGATGCGGATGTCCGGCACACGCGATAGCTGCTGGTTCTGCCAGAGCTGGAGCGACCCTCCGGCAATAAGAAGTGCCGCGGCGGTTGTGGCGATCGTTTTCTTATTCACGCTCTACTCATAACGGATATCGTCCAGATAAAACGTGATCCCTTGCGGATTCGCGTCGAGGTTGGCCGCCCAGCAAAATCCGCCGCTGATCGAAGAAAGATCCTTGCCTTCCAGATCGATAGTAAGCTGCTGCCAATCCGAGGTCAAAACCACGGGACCGATACCCGCGATATCCGAATCCGCGTATTCCCCGGTAATGCCTCCGATTTTAAACTCCTCCACTCTTTCGCCGCCTTTTTCGCCCCGTACCCAAAGCGTCAACTTCTTAGCGCCCGTCAGATCATAGCCCCCCGGCCGAGTACCCCAGTTATTGGGAGGGTTTTGCCAGTACATACCGGCCCAGCGCGCGCCCTGCGTGGCCTTGCCATTATAAACGACCTTGACAGCGGTGGTGCCGCTATGAGGTCTGTCAAAATGCTTGTCATCGATGGATAGATCCCCGTAGTCGCCCATCCAACCGGAGGGTGTAAAGTGATTATCCGGCGATGTCCCGTCCGTGTAAATGGGAAAGGGCTTAAACGGCCCTTCCTGGGCGTGGGCATTGCGGGGTCCGACGAAGCCATCCGCTGAAGCTGACATTTTCTGATTGTCGCCAAACCCAGCGTCATCCATGCTCACAGAAGCGTCGTCCGATGCCTCCTTCTTTGTGCACCCTACGTTAAGAAAATTCATCCCGACAAACAGCGCCAAAATTGAAACCACCCACTTACTTTTCATTTATTTCTCCTTTTCTCTAAACTCCGAACTATTCATTCCACGCTTCCTTGTAATAGTCGTAGCTCTTGCGTAGCTGTCGCATAAACGGCGACTGACTACCGTCTCCCTGGCTCGTGACCCCCAGCCATTCCTCGTGCATCCAACCGTCGGGAAAATTGGCCTGAAACTGACCCGCCGTATCCTGCTGGGACGGATCAAACTGCGGAGGCGGGCCCGCCTTCCACCACTCGTCCACAAACTCAAAAACCGTGCCGCCGATCGCGCTGCCGGCGCCTAAGCCGGCCGTGTTGTTCAGGATATCCTCCCAGTTGCCCTGATGGTACTCCTTTTGCTTTTCTTCGGCGTACTCGAGACTCTTGCTGATATAAAACGCCGGGCAGCCGTACTCGGTTATGAACACCGGTTTATCCAGAAACTCTTTTGCATCCTCCCAAAAACTGCGGCCGAATCCCTCGCCGCCGCGGTAGATATTGACGCCAAAAACGTCAATCGCTTCCGCGCTCTTACTTAAAATATCTATGCCCGCCACTTCGCCGTTGGAGTAACCCACAGGGCGTGACGGATCCATTGATTTTATCATAGCCGCGACTTCATTGACAAACACGTACATTTCGGGCAGTTGGTATTTGGCTTGACTCCCAAAACCCACTTTATCCTTGACCGTGTCCCCGACATCGCCATAATTGGACTCATTGCCCAGCATCCACAGGATCACATACGGCTCGTCCTTGTATTCTTCGACCATCTGGCGCACGCTCTCTTTCATTTTTTCTTTCTGGGCCGCGTCCGTGTAATCCGTTCCCTTAAACCACTCGGCGCCGGAGCCCACCGCGTACATTCCCAAGAGATCTCCCATCACCACGTGGATCCCGTAGTCCCGATACATCTGCCGCAGCAGCTCTTTATTCATCGCGTGGTGATAAAGGCGTATCGTGTTAACGCCCATCTCTTTCATCAACTGAAAATCTCCGACCGCCGCTTCGTCGGCATCCTGCTCGAGGTTACGGTTTTTGTCCACCCACGCGTCGTAGGGCCCGTCTATCTTACCGTTGCCGTCCGCGTCAGCAGTCTGCCAGGAATCGAGATTGTAGCCGCGGTCGGGCGTCTGGCCCACCGGCGTCGGCGAATACGCGACGGCCTGGATCAAAAAGGGCTTGCCGGCCACGCGCATCTGCCAGTGACCGTTCTCAAACCGCACCACTTGAGATCGCTCACCTCCCAGTGACTGAACGATTTTAAGTTTCGAGATATCCGCGCGCGAGCGTTTCAGCTCCGAAGGGTTGACCCGGACCAGCCGGCCGGGGCTCACGATGAACTGATCGTCCGTGATGTCGAAATTGTAGCCATTCACCACGGTGATCTTGGCGTCCACCAGTTTCAGGCCGAGCCCGGGATGCTTTTCAGTCAGATAGTGGATGCGGTCAATGGCCAGTCGGCCCATGTAAAGCGGCGTCTTAAAAAATGTCCAGCCGATTTGCTTCGGAAAATGCACCGCCACCGCGTGGTACGCCTTGATCGCGTGCTCCGTCTCACCGAGCCGCTCGAGCGCGCGCGCGGTGTAAAACTGCTGCACGGCCGGCGTGTCATTCGTGGTCGCCCATTTATAGAAAGCGAGCTGTTGGTTGTCGCGGTTCACAAAATCCCACTGACTGCCGGAGAGCTTGCCTTTAGAAACCAGCATCCGGTAGGCGGGGTCCTTGTACACGGAATTGTTGGGGTAAATTCCCTCGCCGACTTCCGCCGCGAGCGCCTTGCGATCCGTCAACTTGTACTCGTAGGATTCCGTACCCAAACCCACAAAAGCGCCAAACTTCGCGTAGTCGATCACCGCGCCGCCGTTGCCGCGGTCCAGGAGCTTGAAATCGAGCTCCATATTTTCCCCGTAGGTGTTGAGCATCTCGGTTCCCTTGGGCTCCGGCTCCTTGCCCCATGCGAAACTGGCGGTGACGCTAAGAATGATGAAACTGAGCACAAAAAACGTCATTGCGAGCGAACGCAGTGAGCGAAGCAATCTGTGCTTAGATTGCTTCGTCGTCGCTTCGCTCCTCCTCGCAATGACAGTTCTCATCCCTTCACCGCTCCAGCCGTAATCCCTTTAATGATGTGCTTCTGCAGTATGAGATACACCACCACCACCGGCAAGATCGTGATCACGATCCCCGCCATGAGCAGCGGATACTCCGTGATATGCGCGCCTTGAAACACCATCAACCCTCGTTGAAGCGGCATGAGACTCTTGCGCGACAGTATCAGCATCGCGAGCAAGTACTCGTTCCACACAGCCAGAATGTTAAAGATCGCCAGCACCGCGATCGCCGGCCGGGCCAGCGGCAAAGCGACATGCCAATACACGCGAAAACGCCCGCAACCGTCGATGCGCGCCGCGTCCTCGAGCTCTTTGGGTAAATCGTCAAAAAACGTTTTCAATAAAAATATCCCGAGCGCCAGACCGCCGTTGATCTGCGGCAAAATATATCCGAGCGGCGTATCCACGAGGCGCAGTTTGTTGAGCAGCACGTACAGCGCGATAAACGAACCCGGAATCGGAATCATCATCGTTGAGATCACCAGAAGAAATAGCAGGTTCTTGCCGCGAAACTCGAGCCGCGAAAACGCGTACGCCGCCATCGAGGCGATGAGAATGACAAAGACCACAACGGTCGAGGTATAAACGATGCTGTTTAAAAAATAGCGGCCAAAATCGGCCTTGGTCCAGGCATTGTAGAAATTTTCCCAGTGCGGGTGCGCCGGGAAAAGACTTAAATCGCTAAAAACCGTCTGCTGGGTCTTGAGACTCGAGGCAAACGTCCACCATAGAGGAAATAAACAGCTCACCGCCACGATGATCAGAAATACGTGCACGATAAAATTGACGGAGTTTTGCTTTAAACGCTCAACACTTGTGCCCAATTCTTATCCCTTACTCGTCATTGCGAGCGGCGCCCGCCAAAGGCGGGTCCGCCTCAGGCGGAAAGCAATCTATGCTTAGATTGCTTCGTCGTCGCTTCGCTCCTCCTCGCAATGACGGATTCCCATTTACACCTGTCTCATTAACTTCGATACGCGGATTTGCACCATCGAAACCACCAGTAAAATCATTCCGAAGACGACACCCATCGCGCACGCGTAACCAAACTTGGACGAGCTGATCATCGTCGTCACGATGCGCGTGATCGGCACCTCGGTGTGATAGCCGGGACCGCCGCCCGTGGTCGCGATGATGATGTCAAAAACCTGCATCGTGCCCAAAATCGTTAAGATCGAAACCAGGATAAATACAGGGATCATGAGCGGCGCTGTCACGTGGCGAAACACCACCCAGGAATTGGCGCCGTCCACGCGCGCCGCCTCGTAGAGCTCGCGCGGGATGCTCTGCAAGCCCGCCAACAAAATCACAAATCCCCATCCAAATCCGCGCCACATGTGGATCACCGATACCGCGTACAGCGCGGTCTGGCTGTCGGAGAGCCACGCGCGCGCGAGGTCTCCCAAACCGATAAATGTCAAAAAGTGATTCAAAAGTCCGTAATTGCCGTCATAAATCCAGTTCCAGATGAGGCCGACAACGATGCCGGAGAGCACCGGCGGCAGATAAAAAATCACACGGTACACATTGCCGGCCTTGATATCGCGGTCGCAGGCCATCGCGAGCGCCAGCGCCAGGAAATTTTGCGCCGTGAGCGCCAGGATCGTCACGACAAATGCGTTTTTCATCGACAGCCAAAAAACGGGATTGTCTTTAAAAAGATCTACGAAGTTGGCCAGGCCGACGTAGGTTTTTGTGGGAGAAATTCCGTCCCAATCCGTGATCGAAAGATGAAACACTTCAAAAAGAGGATAAACGCTGAACGTAAAAAATAAAATAAACGCGGGGCCGATGAAGATATAGGGACCGACAGTGTTACGAATCTTTTGCAGATTCATGAAATCTCCGCGCGAACGTCATTGCGAGGCCCGCCCGCCAAAGGCGGGTCCGCCTCCGGAGGAAAGGGCCGAAGCAATCTCTGAGGCATAGATTGCTTCGTCGCTGCGCTCCTCGCAATGACATTATAACTTTTTCCTCAATTCTTTCTCTTTCAAGGCTTGGATTTCTTTGGCCACTTGGGCCGGCGTCTTCTCACCGATCAGAATAGACTGTATTCCCTTGTCGAACGCCTCCGTCACGGTCGGCAGCTCACGGATCGGGTAGGTGTTGGGATGCACCGTGTTGTCCATGTCATCGGCAAACTGCGCCAGGATAGGTGATATCTTGGACAGACTGTTTTTATTGGACGGGAGGTTTTGTGTGGCATCCGCCAGATACGCTTGCTGAGCATCGTCGGCGAGCCACATCAAAAACTCGATCGTTTTGTCGCGGCGCGGTGATTTTTCATTCACGACAAAAGAGCTCCCCGCTCCGCCCCAGATCCGCATCGGATTGAGATTGGTTATCTTCGGCGGCAGTGCCGCGCCGTACTCGAGCTTGGGGTTCATGCCTTGATAGACGTTCACGCACCAGGAGCCGTTAAACGCGAACGCCGCGCGCTCGTTGGCAAACGTCTGCTCGGCGGTTTTGTTGACCATCGTCACCGCGCCTTGCACCAGGACCCCCAACTCACGCATTTGTTTAAATAGGCCCAGCACCTTGACCCAATCCGGGTCCGTGTAGGGCACTTCGCCCGCGTAGGTTTTAAAAACTTTCTCCTCGCCCATCAGGTTCATCGCCATATTCGAGGCCAGCGCGTCGATCATCCAGATCTCGCCAAAGCCGCTGACAAAGCACGGAATACCGTTGGCCTCCAAAACCTGGCAGGTGGACAAAAGCTGGTCCCAGGTATCCGGGGGCACGTTGGGATCAAGACCCGCCCGCGCCAAAAGAGTTTTGTTGAAAACCATCTGAATCGTCATGACATCGAGCGGCACGCCGTAGATCCCGGGCGGGACGCCGTACTCATTGCCGGATTTAAACTCATTCACGCCGATGGCTTTTTCGAAAAACTTACTTTTAAGCGCGTTGATCCCGTCCGGCTTATACTCGAAGCTATTCGTGAGATTGGCGACAAAACCGGACTTGATAAAGCTCGCGAAGTCGCGTTTTTCGCCCAGGACGCCGAAGATATCCGGGAGCGTCTGGGTCTGCGCGGCCGCTTTTATCTTTTGGGCGTAGATATCGGAAGGCGCGTACAGTTCAAAGCGAACCTTGACGCCCTTTTCTTTCTCGTACCTTAGGGCAAGCTCATGGAAGGCATTGTCGCGATCGGACATCCAGTGCCAGACCGTGATCGTCTGGGTATCTTGCGGACTGCCACAGCCGGAAAACCCGGCCATGACCAGTACCATTACAAAGATTATAAAGCTTCTTAGAATAGGGTTCAAAAATGAAACCTTTTTAAAAGTAAATAATTCGTAAGACTTTACTAATTTTCCTATCATTTGTCAATAGGGACGGTTCTTTTAAACTCAATTTCATCCAACAAGAACCGTCCCTTAAGTTTGTGACGGGGGACCCGACTCCCGCCCTCTATTCGATCGGGCTTTACGAGCTTCATCAATGACCGCATTGATCTCATCAAGCGTCATAAGGTGTTTACCATAAATTGCTTCGGGGATAAAATTTTAAAAGAATACACTGCTGGCAGAACTCTTAAATCCATATCTCCGCTAATTAGGTAATCCACTTCGGCGCTCATTGCACAAAAAATAAATTTATCGTCGGATGTATCCCGTGAAATTCTCCCAACAGCTTGATCGGGAATGAGATGGCACACTTCCGGTAAAACTGAACTCCAGATGGGCGTAAAACTTGGATGCTGCTTGGATCCGACTATTTGCAAAACTCGCAAATATTCTTCAAGAATAGCGGGTGTCGCGTAGACAGTGAATCGACCCGCGATCCATAAGTCCAGTATACGCGCTGGTGTCCCACCAAAATAGATGCCAGAGACTAAAACATTGGTGTCCAAAACAACTTTCACGATTTATGCGACCGAGCCTGTCGTATAGCCTGCTTGACATCGTCCTGCGTGAGACCTGCTCTTTTGGCGTAAGCTCTAGCCTCTTTTACTAATTCTTTGATTCTCTCCATAGGCGGTTTTTCTACCTTTTTTAAAACAACTGCGTCTTGACCGCAAAAAACGAAAAATCTTTCCCCTTCCACCAAGTGCAGTTTCTTGCGAATAGCCTGCGGCAACACAATCTGCCCTTTGGATGAAAGCTTAGCGATATCGACATGCTCCATGATTACCCCCTTATTCTTACTTTCTTACTTGTAAGAATACCATATTTTTAGGTCAAATTCAATGGCACCAGCGGCAGGGGCAGTTCAGGGACGGTTCTTTCAAAGAACCGTCCCTTTAAGACTAAGCCGCCCGCTCAAGCGCCTGCTTCTTTGTATAGTACTCGCTGAAAAGCTTGGCGAAGTCTATGGGGGCAGTGGGTGCGTATTTGAATAAATGCCGCCCAAGGACTTTCAGGCCCTTGATGGCAAGGTCGCCGGCCTGCTCGCCCTTTTCCAGAACACGTACGGCCACCTTGTCCACGTCCACAAGGTATTGGCCTTCATGGATGATGAGCGTCAGCGCCGGGTCTTCTGAAAATTGTCTATTTTCAGCTTTGTCGACAAAAACCAAGTCCGTCTGGCTGTATTCATGTTCGCTCTTTTGGCGAATCAGTGGATAGATTTCGCCCAACGACGTCTCATCCGTCTCCACAATGTGACGGCTTTCAAAGCGTTGGCTAAATGCTTCGTATTGCTCACCAAGAATTCCTCGCAGGTCTTGACCTTTGCGTACCACCACAAAGTCTTCAACGCCTGATATCTGCTCGTCACGATTTTGAAGCATGCGCGCAAAAAGCGGATCACTCGCCGCGGTCTCAAGACTCCAAACGGTGGCCTTGGGCGTCTTTAGAGAAATGCCCGCTAGTGAATGCGTCGCGCTGGGATGCATGGTAAATTTGACGTCCAGCACGGCATTTTGAATCGTCGAAACACTGACCGTGGGTCCGGCGAGCATTTCTTCAAGATCTTTGCGGCGCACCTGAGGCAAAATTTTAAAAAGCTCGCTGGCTACGGCGCGCTTTTCAGCGTCGGACAACTCGGAAACTTCGATTTCGCCATTAAAAATACCCAATAGCTGTGTACGAATCTCGATATCCGTCTGATCGAGCCAATCCAGCAATTCTTTGCGCGCCTCCCAACCCGACACGTCCTCGACTGCGATGGCAAATCGAGCATTCACCCGATCAGCACGATAATTAAAATAAGCCGTTTGAGCTGAAATATTATTTCCGTGGATAGGCAAAATTTGGATATCCGGACGGTCACCGATGACCCGGCGAACATCGGAGGCGATTTCTGGGGACAGAACGCCGATGAGAATGACTGGTGAAGAACTGTTGAGTTGTTGAGCTGGTGAGTTGGTGAGTTGAGAGTGACTAAACCCTGGCTTCCCGCCACGCAATTCGGGTTTTCCGAGACTGGCCTTGAGCAGAGTCAAATCTCCTGCAAAAGTGAAAATATTGACAGCCCTATGCAAATTTGCTAGATTGGCGCCATGAGTAAATCCAAGACCCCACCCCCTGGCCCAGAGCACTCTCAAGAACGCGAGTGGCGTGTTGTATTGGAAGACATTCAAAGCGAGTTTCGCGTTTTTGGCGAGGGTCTGACCGGACTGCAAGATCAGGTTTCTGAAATATCCGAAAAACTTGAAAAGGTCGATGAAAGGCTGCAACGCGTCGAAGGCGATGTTGCTGTAATCAAAGTGATTGTTCCCACGCTTGCCACCAAAGAAGACTTGAAGAAACTCGAAAAACGCCTGACGGCCGTCGAAACTCGATAGTCTTTCGTTCTCTCTTTTTTCTCTTCCAACTTCCAACGTCGAACTTCCAACTGCCGACGAAGTCGGCTTCGCTTGCCCTTCGAAGCCTTGGCGAAGAAGGGCCAGCCGGGCGCCTCGCCACAAAGCCGGCGGGCCTTCGGCCGCCAAAAAGCCGGCGGGCCTTCGGCCAAGTGACGCCTCCGGCGTCGAGATTGAAGGTGAGAGGCGAGAGATGAGAGGAAAATCAGCGGTGAAAATATTGACAACCCTGATCCAATTTGCTAGATTGGCGACGTCATGAGCAAATCCAAGGCTCCCCCACCCGGACCAGAGTTTTCCCGCGAACGCGAGTTTGGCGCTGTCCTTGAACAAATCCAAAGCCAGATTG
>CAYJSE010000028.1:0-19307 GCA_964372765.1 uncultured Planctomycetia bacterium
TGGGGGTGGGGCTTGCCCCCGTCCGTGAATGGATGCCCGCCAAAATGCGCGGCGGGCCTACGACGCCCACGGCGTCTTCGGCTGCAAGGTTGGCAACCACGCCTTCAAGACCCGTTCACCAATTGCGGGAAGAAGAATTAAAGCAAGCCACCGAAGCTTTAGAAAAATTTGACCGGCGGTACGAAATTCGACAGATCCTTTCCGCTGTGTCAGGTATGGTGATAGCTGTCGCGCTGATAGTTTTAACCTGGACGTTGCGGTTTCCTTGGGATGTGTCCGACGCGTTGGAAGTGGCTGTCAAAGTGAGTTCAACGGGGCTTTGGGCGGGACTTGGACTTTCTGTTTATTGGACACTGAACACACTCATGGACGGCGTGAAAGAAAGGCAATGGTTGGTCGACGAACTGCGCGATCTGGATCATGAAAATTTAAAAGGCCACACGCTGACAGACGGCGGCCACGATCGTTTGGAGTGGATTTTTAAAAATCCATCCGTCAAAATTTTTGAGATCAAATCCCGCCAGGACGCGATACGGTTCCTGATGCAGCAGAGCGAGCTGCGCAAAAAATTGAGGCGTATCCTGAGGCAAGAGCTCGCCCCTAACGAAAAAGCCGTAGCTTGGTGGGAGCAGAATGCGCCCGGGTTTTTGGGATTTTGGCTGGATAGAAGCCAAAGAAAATCACTGGCGCGGTATCTCAAGGCTGTGCGGGAGATCGCCGACGTTTTAAATAGGGTTCCCTCCGATTTAAACAACCCGCGGCTACTTTCCGATATCGCCGCCATGATCCGGACCAAACAAAAAATCAGTCCATCTAACCTAGTCCGCTTTCAGCAGGATGATTTTAAGGAGCTTTTATCACTCGTCGCGGATCTCGATGTGCTCTTGGCTGGCGCTCAGTCAGCCGTAGCTTTCGAGCTCGAGACGTTTCCGGATATTTTGGATGAAAAACGGCCGATACTGGAAATCACAAATGGTGTTCACCCTGATTCGCAATTTCACAAAAATGTTGTGCCTCATTCCATCGCTTTGGACGCCGAGGCCGAAACCCGGTTTTTGGTGCTCACCGGCGTGCACGGTGCAGGCAAGAGCGCCTTTTTGGGCATGGTGGATACCCAGGTGGTGCGGGCGCTTACCGGGGAGCCGGTAGCGGCCGATGCGATGCGGCTTACGCCTATGAGGATTTTTTATCACGCCGGCAGCAGCTATCGCGGAGACGATCCCAAAACTGAGGCCGCAGCTTTAAGAAACTATCTCAAGACGGCCAAAGAAAACAGGCCACCTGTTCTGTTTTTGGGTGATGAGATTTTTGCTCACCAAGGTCCGCAGGACCGTGTCGGCATCCAGAGGGATTTTTTCCTTAGGCTTGCGGGTGATACGGACGCAATTGGAGCCGCGGTGGTCCAGGACGCAGAGCTGGCACGCATCCTGGGGAACAACGTCGGTTTCAAAAATGTTCATCTCGACGATCACCGCGTGATCGGCGAAGGCATTTTACCGCGGCGCGTCTTACTTGAGCCGTCCGGGGCGTCAGCCCCGCCGCATGGCGGGGCGCGACTGTCCCAAGCGATCCCCTGGCAAACGCCCAAAGAAAATCGTGTGCTGATTACCGGCGGTGCGGGATTTATCGGTTCCTATGTTGCGAAGAAACTGCTCCAAGAAGGGAAAGAAGTCCTGATCGTCGACCGTTCCTTGACGAAGTTTAAGCGCGCGCGCCTGGAATATATTTTAGATCATGTGGATTTGGGCGAGGGCACTGAGCTGCCTGTCGATAAAATAAAGCTTCATCTTGCGGAGATGGATATTCTTTTAAATGCGGGCAACCTGGATGCGTTGTTGGATGAGGTATCGCGTGTCGTGCATCTGGCCGGTGAAGCCAAAACGCGTGACGTTGAGATGGTGAAATACTTTCTGGACAATACGTTGACTTACAAAATTTTGCAGGATATTGCCGAAGTAAAACGAGTGCCGATAGTATTTATATCGAGTACGTTTGTGTACCAGTTTGGAAAAGGTAGTGAGCGTGTCAATGACGAGGAAAAGTCCTTGACCAATCTTCACATGCCGGAGGCAGCGTATCAGATGATTCAAAAAACGATAGACGCGACGGCTAAAAAACTGCGGGAAGGGCAGTTTCCGGCGCTAGATTCTGTCAAAACGGAAATCGGAGGGGTCATTCAAACCTATTTACCCCCGTTATATGCGGATCCCTACGCGTTGTCCAAATTTATGGCCGAAGATTCTGCCAAAAGATACCCGGGCGTGACGGTTTTAAGAGTAGCTAACGTCTATGGCCCGGGTAACAATCGCGTGGTGGAGCGGTTTATGGACAGTCTGATAGATAGACAGCCTGTTTTTTTGATTTATCCGCGCTCCAAACGGCAATACATCGACGCACGAGACGTTGCTAGAGCAGTGCACCAGGCGCTGGGTCAATCCACCGCTGCCGATCGAAAAAAGATTTTCAATATCGCCGGCGATTCGGATATTTCGAGCAAAGATTTGTTTGAGTTTATGGCGAGACTGTTTGGAATAACCGAAGATGCTGCATTGCAGGCGTTGATTCGTGAAACCATCGAGGAGGATAAAGAAATCGACCTGACTGTTGTGACAAAACTGGCCAGGGCAACACTGGATTTTACACCGGGTGTTAGTCTGCCTCAAGGTATCCAATTCTTACGCCAGCATGCCGAAGCTATCCGCCAGATTCGGCGCGATACCCAGGGAGCGCGGTTATCGGACCGAGCCGCGTGGATCACGAAGCCTTTCTGGATCGCCGTGAGCGCCGCTACGGCTTACTTTGGAGTCGCGTATTTCTTCAATATTCACGAGACCTTGATTTTGGCCCTGCGCCGGATTGACGAAAATTTACTGGGCTCTTTCGCTCAAGCGGTTGGCGTGGGGCTTTTGACATACGCCTATTTGGTCAATAGAAAACTTAAGAAAGAAATTCGTGAGAGAGAAAAAGCCGAGGCCGAGATGCGCCGGATTTGGGAACAGGACAGGAAGTTTTTGGACGAAAGCCCTTCTCCCGTACACCGGTTGGGGAAAAACGGTGAAATCGTTTATGTCAATCAAGCCTGGATCGAGATGACGGGGTATTCGCCGGAAGATTTTGAAGCGGAGGGCATTCAGACCATCATCGATTTGATCGGTGACGACGATCCGCAAGAAGCGGCCAGATCCAAAGAAAATGCCAAAATTCGCATGGCCGAGCGGTGGGCCCATCCGGACAGGGAGCCCGCGACACCCAAAGATCGTGACCTTCGAAAGTGGAGAGTGAAAAGACAGGACGGTTCTTACGCTTTTATACTCGTAAAGACGCTGGACCGAATGGTTCGCGATGCCGATGGCAAGCTATGGACACAAACCGTGGCTATGGATGTCACAAAAGAGGAAGAGGTAAAAGCGCTGACCATCCGGGCCGCCGCGATACAGGTAAGAAGTGAGTTTCTCGAGCAGGTGATCTCCGGCCTTGCTCATTTTATTCGCAACGCCTTGGCAGGCATGTTCGGCCAAGTCCAGCAGCAAAGAGAAAAATTAGGACCGGCGTTATTTGAAGCCATTTCAAAACCCGTGCAAGTCGTTGTCGCGATCGTCGATGTTTTTCTTGTAATCCTTGAGCTCAAGTCCTCCAAAGCTACTTTGGAGAATATCCATGAAATCTTGGATATGGCTCTTGGGGAAGCCCAGAGAAAATCCGGCGATCCTGAAAAATCCGTCGTGATTGAACGGCAGTACGATCTGGAACTTCCACGCGTTGTTTCAAAAACAGTGTCTCATGAAGTCGAGTTCAGACGTATGGCCGTACCGGCTTTGATTCTCGCGTTTTCCAATCTTTTTCAAAACGCGCTCTCAGCCCAAAAGTCTCGGGACGGCAAGGTGACGATTCGCACGTCGCAGCGTCCAGACGGGCACGTCGCCGTCACGATTTCAGATAGCGGGCTCGGTATTCCGGAACCGATCAGGCAAAAATTGGGGCAAGCGTTTGTGAACGGACGTTCGCAAATCTTCAGACCGGGCCTAGGTTTCTACATGGCAAACGAAATTGTGACCCACCTGGGCGGCCGTATCGAGGTGCACAGTAGATCGGAATCGGGCACCGAAGTCACCGTAATTGTGCCGACCGACTCGGAGGAATTAGAAAAAAGCTTTGAGCATGAGATTCGGGATTTGGTGGGCGGTATTTCGGGGCCCGAGTCTATCAACCCGAGGGCGGTTCAGGCAAGGCTCAGACTTACGATTTGGCAAACGGGCATAACGGATCCCAGGAAAAGAGCGGATATTTACCGAAGGATATCTCAAGGCTTGCTAGATCCAGCCATTTTAACTTCCATTCAAAAAATCGCGGATCCCGAATCTTTACCTGCCGGGGCGCGGTTAGCTGCGCTGGCTTCGCCAGCGGAGGTGAGGGGTGACGGCCTTGATCACAGTGACATCCCGGCCAAGTCTCTCGTCAATACCGGCTACCTGATCTTGCAACCCCGTCAAACCTTCTCCGACCACACGGAACTCGCTGCGGACATCTTCGAGCAAGGCCCGCCACTCGCGTTCTTGAGAGCGCTCGGGACCTGGGGGCGGGGTTTTGGATTTGCTCATGGCGCCAATCTAGCAAATTTGCATAGGGCTGTCAATATTTTCACCACTGGTTTTCCTCTTTCCTCTTACCTCTCACCTTTTTTCTCGACGCCGGAGGCGTCGCTTGGCCGAAGGCCCGCCGGCTTTTTGGCGGGCGCCCGGTTGGCGAGCGTTGGCTTCGCCAACGAGGAAAAAGGTGAAAGGGAAAAGGACGAAGGAAAAACTGCCCATTCACCTTCACCCATTCACCTTTCACCTGTTGCCGCAGGCAACACAGGCGCCCGGTTGGCGGGGGAAAAGACAGTTGACAGTTTACAGGAGACAGATGTTCACGGGGCGAGGTTGGTGCAGTTAGCTCCTGAAGAAAGTTTTGGGCAGACCGGATTGACGGATCATGGAATTCAGGAGCCAACCAGAAAATTCGTCAATGCTCGCGTCCACGGTGACCAGGCGGCGAATTCCGTTTACCGTTCCCTCCCATTGTTGGTGGGAGCCGACTTGACGCTTGAGCCTGAATCCGGAACTTTGAAGAAGGCGGACGAATTCCCGCTGGGTGACGGAAAATCTACCCAAGAGGTTGAATCGCGAGACGCTGGGGGATTACCTGCTCCTGGAAAATTTGTACTTTCTGACCTAAAGCATGAAGAAAGCGTCCCGACTGGACAAGCACAAAGACACGATAATAGTCCAGCCACACATGAAGCGGGGCAGGGCGGGGGAAAAGATTTTTTACATTCTCAGGGTCTAGACTCTGCAAGTAGCTCGTCAGACACTCTTCCATCTTTTGCCGGGCCTCCTGAAGAGAGCGCCCCTGCACAGCCAAGTCTAGCTCCAGGCAGTGGCCAATATAATGGTTCTTCTCCGGCCGGACATAGCAACGAAGCATTGTTGGATACTTTTTCATCTAGCGTCTCCTTAGCGCTACTCCAAAATTTAGCACCCGTTTTGCCTCCTGTCAAGGCTTCCGATGGTCTTTCCGGCGCGCGGCTGGCATTGTCGGCTGCGCCGAAGTTGCCAGGCGCCAGACACCAGACACCAGAAAGATCGCTGGTGGCTAGTGCACCGGTGTCTGGTGTTCCAAAGTCCCGGACTACCGTCTACCGTCTACTGCCTACTGTATTTTATACTCCAACTTTCTTCTCGAGCCTTTGGATGCGTTTTTCGTGGTCGGGAATTGCGACTTGGATCACGTCTTTCATGGAGCGGACTTCGACTTCAAGAGAGGAAAGACGTTCTTTGACATCCGTCATATCTTCGCTGAGCGTGGTGACAACTTCTGTGACAGCTCTAAATTCACTTTTTAGATCTTCAACAAGAGCGGCGACTTGGTTGGGTGTGTACGAGTGGTCGCTTTTATCCGGTTTGTT
Organism: uncultured Planctomycetia bacterium; assembly: GCA_964372765.1. Classification (GTDB taxonomy): domain Bacteria; phylum Omnitrophota; class Gorgyraeia; order 2-02-FULL-51-18; family CAYJSE01; genus CAYJSE01. The sequence continues at coordinate 5,945 of CAYJSE010000028.1, forward strand.
CATAGGCGCCACTGTAACAAACAGGATTCACGGTGTCAAGATCTTCACTATCAATTTTCCTTTTGCCTCTTTCCTTTCACTTGTTGCCGCAGGCAACACCGGCGCGCGGCTTTCCAAAGGGTCAGAGCTTGTGGTGCGAATGCAGAATTTAAGGCGTGTGGTGCTTTCCGGTGCCCGATTGACTGCGCTGGCTTCGCCAGCGGAGGTGAGGGGTGGGAGGGGAGAGGAAAGCGGAAAGTTCGAAAAACTAGCGCGTCTCGACGGCCGTCAGACGCTTCTCGAGTTTCTTAAGGTCTTCTTTGGTGGCCAAAGGCTCAAGATCTTTTTTGGTAGCCAGAGTGGGTATAATGATTTTTATGAGAGAAACATCCGATTCCAGTTTTTCCAGCTTCTCTTTAATTTCAGGAATTTCAGCGACCTTCTCCTGAACGTCGGCCAACCCTTCACCAAAAACGCGAAACTCGCTACGAATATCCTCGAGGACAACGCGCCACTCGCGTTCTTGGGAGTGCTCGGGACCAGGGGGCGGGGTTTTGGATTTGCTCATGGCGCCAATCTAGCAAATTTGCATAGGGCTGTCAATATTTTCACCACTGGTTTTCCTCTCACCTCTCACCTCTCACCTTTTACCTCGCCGCTGGAGGCGTCGCTTGGCCGAAGGCCCGCCGGCTTTTTGGCGGCCGAAGGCCCGCCGGCTTTGTGGCGAGGCGCGCGGTTGGCGGGTGTTGGTTTGTCTCCTAAGGCAAACTGGCGCACGAACGGTGTCCGTCTGGCAAACATTTTGCAAGACCCCGGCGCGTACCGGTATAAGAGAAAGCCCGATCGTCAGGTTTCTCGCAGTGATGAGCGCGCGGCGTTCGAAGCGGCTCAAGACATTCATCGATTGATTTTGGAATTGATTACGCTCAGTGAAAGCCAAGAGGCTGATCTGCGTGAGCGGAAATTGAAATTTAGAGAAAATGTTTTAAAGCTGTACCGTAGTATCCCGCTTGAGTTTCATCCCCTGGAAGAACGTAGTTGGAAGCTTGACGAAGAAAACCCCTGGAGTATAGCCCAAAAAGTTCGCAGTCGTCTGAGCGTGCTTTTATCCCAAGCCAGAGACGGGGCGGGTGCGCGGCTCGCCACGGCGAACCTACCCTTGGGGGTCTGGCGGTATCTCGACGAAAGATTCAACAACTTATCTATGATGTTCATGGAAGGGAATACGTTTGAATCCATCGGACAAGACGGCGATGCTTTGAATCGATTATACAGGTTATTTCATGATTTTGGTAACAGTGATGATTCCGGAGATATCTATGAAGTCCATGATAGCGCGGGACGTTTGTGGATTGTGAACAACGATGCGATTGGCGAAGTGAACCCGAAACAGAATCATGATGCAAACCGTGTTGACAAAGATGATCTTGCATCTTATCTCGACATGAACTCGATTATGAAATTTGCGCACCGGGTAAAAGATTTGAAGACAATGTTTGAAAATAAGGATCCGGATTTCTTCTCATCGGGAAAGATATTTCAGCACGACGTTTCCCAGTGGCTTAAGAATCTTAAAAGGAACGCGGAGGGATTGAGTTACGAAGGTGCGCATGAATGGTACGAGGCGCGCCAAAAATTGGGTGATGATTTACCGGCAGATTTTTGGGCATCGCCGATTACGGCCGTCAACTTTACATTAGTGATTTTGGACTCTAGTGTCCCTGGTTTTAAAGAAGCGAGGCTTGCTAAAGATGTTTTGACCATGGCCGAGCTTTACAGGAGCAGGGTTATTGATTACAGCTCTCCTGGTCAGCCAAGCGGAAAAAACAGCGGACAAGTCGCTTTCTTCTACGATTCAGGGCTGAGGAGTCTTTTGACCAAACGGAGACCCTATTTGGGCGACACAACCCGGATCAGCCAGCTTCTGCGTTTGGCGGTTCCTCAAATGATCAGTGATTCTGCGCCGGGCGCCATCCGTTCGTTTGAAATTGAGAAACTAAAACCCTATTTAGTACAAACAGATTGGACGCCGGTTTGGCCTAGTTCGCTTATCAAGATGAAAGTGTCAAAGCTGATGGCCGCAAGCAGAAAGAACACCGAGACGGAGATTGTATTCAAAGCGGGCAAGTTTGAGCGCAAGGCGATCGTCAGGAAACCCTTTTACTTGTCGGCCCAGGAAGTTGTGGATCAGGCTATCATGGTTTTGGGGCACTTCGACAATCAAAATGCCTTAAAATATCTCAAGGATAGAAAGGCGTCTCAAAATGACCTTTTGAAATTGGCTGTATTGGTCCAGGAACATATCGGGACCGGAGCGGGAGCCCGTCTAGCTTTTGATGTCGACAGGATCATAGACTATCTACGTTCGGAAGAACAGTCCCCTGAGGCGACCCGGGTTGACAGAGAAGCCCGAGGCGCGCGGTTGGGCACTGTCCAAGTTGCGATGGAAAAAGGCGCAAAACAAGCGCAGCAGGACCGTTATGTGGAGGTTCCTATCGAGTCGGAATTTGGAAAGGGACGGCTTTTGGTCGTCGCGGATGGGCATAACAAAAACAACTGGGTTGCGGAACAAGTGAAAGAAAAAGTCGAAACCATATTCAGGGATAAATTTTCAGCCTCAACGGGCAACGCCGAGCAAGCCCTGCGGGATACCATTGGAGAACTTCATCAATTGACAAAGGATGCGTTGGATTCCGGATCCACAGTTTCGATTGTTTATGTGAATGAGGATCATCGGCGCGCTTCCGTCGCGGTTCTGGGCGATTCTCCCGTGGCCATTTTCGGTAAAGACGGCCAGTGGAATATCAGCCCTATACACAACATCCTGAATGACCCTGAAGGCCGGGTCATCGCTCAGAAAAAAGGCACGCCAATCGTCAAAGGTCAAGCAATGATGCTGCCCGGTCAAGGGCTTTTGCAGCTTACAAGATCTTTGGGCGATTCTGGTTTTGACAGTCTGTTGAACCGCGAACCCGTGGTTTATTTCGTGGACTTGGGGCCGGAAAGCATAGTGGTATTGATGACGGACGGCGCTTTGGAGGCGTCAAGGCAACAAAGCGCGCCCTTAAAAGCGCGAGAGGTCGCGGAAAAAATGAAGAACGGAGAGCGTCCCGATAGCCTGCTATTGCCCGCTTTTCGTGATAACAGCGTCCTGCTCGTGTGGAGACCCGATACGCGGGAAGAGAAACCCGGCGGCGCCCGGCTCGCGGATGAGGAAATCGTCTCTAAAATCGCGTCACTCGATGGAAAATTGACGGATGCCGTCGCTCAGAAATATTTTTCATCTAGGAAAAGTGGGGCTGCCACAGATTCAGCTTATTACTTGCTGTGGGATATAAAGAACGCGATATCTTCCTATACGGACAAGGAAGAGTTAATAGCTAAACTCGAGGATCTTCTTAAAAAAATAGAGCCTTATTTGGCGGGTGCGAAACCTGAGAACACGGCGGAGATGGGGAAAGAGTTTTCATGGACAGGGCTAAAGAAGGAATTAGACGATTTAGCAGTCGATTTGGAAGCATCTCGTGGCCCTCAGCCCCCAAAAGGGTCCAACGGTCTTCGTTTGCTAAGTCCGGAAAGAGGTATTCAGGCGGTGCTGATCGCTCACTCGGATTTTGGCGCAATCCGCCGCTGGATGAAAAAATACTGGATGGAAAAGTATTCGCCATCTTTAAGCTTAAGGAAAAAACTCTTTGTCGCCGAAGATTTTCCTCTTTTCTTGGTCGGAGTCGGCGGGCCTACAGCGCCGACATTTTTAAGGCATTTTATGGAAAGAAGAGAATTTCGACTGAGCGAAAAAGGCCGGCAGAGCGGTGAGAGAGCTGAAGATGTCTTGATCGCGGGCCATGGGGAAATCGGCGTCAAAATCGCCAAAGAGTTGAGAAAAGCCAAATACGACGGCCCTATCATTGTAACCGCGGACAATCCGGAGAAGCTGCTGGAGGGGGGCTTTGCGGACTGGCAGAGAAAACCAGACGGCTCTTTTCAATTGTACTTTCCCGAAAAGGCTGTCGAGCTCGTTGGAAAAAACACTATTTTGCTTCCTTGGGACCCAAAGAATGATGCTTTAAATCGTTCCAATCTCGAATCCATCCTTAGGACTCTCCATGAGAAGGGAATGGCCGCTCTCCGAGATATCCCCGGTGTTTCCGCCGAGGCGCTTACCTCGTCGTCATCGATTGGCAGAACACTCGGCGCCCGGCTGGCTTTAAAGGGCGATGATTTTACGTTTAATCCAGAGGCGCAACCCTTGGATAGCGAGGAATGGGCTAGGCTTCGTGGGGAATACGAATTGAAATGGAACGAACGGCTGTTTCGAGTCTTATTATCTATCGAATCCAAGGTTTTGTTCTTAAATGAAATAGTCAAGCAAAAGAGCCGATTTACACTTCTGGCCGAACAGATCGGCAATGCGATATCGAATGTGTTGGCGGATCCGCATATGCGGGAGTATCAAAGATGGCATGTGATCAATGCGATTTTTGACCGTCATTTTAGATCCTTGTCTGATGAAGAGCTGATCGATTTGTTGGACGCCTTAGTTCTTCGCGCAGAGGGTGACCTTTTGAATCAAGTGGTATCTTACAAGTGGTTTTTAGGTTTCCTAATCCGCCGTCTGACCGAGGGTAACCAGCACTCTGAATTGCAGAGAGCCTTGGTTCAATTCGTCCAAAGCTATTATGCTACGAATCCAGTCGTGTTTTTTCATTCGATATGGGATCATCTCGAAAATTCTGTTTTTCACTCCTTACCGAGGAATTTTCTGATTGATACTCTTTCTTCATATCTTTTATATTTGGAGGTTTTATTGCCGTTTGCCAGAAGGTTTCTCTTAGAGAAAGAACCTTTTCCATTCTATTTGGTGTTGTCTTTGGATGCTTATATGTCATCGAGAGAAATTTGCCGGGGATTGAGCCAATGGTTAGATAAAGCTTTAGAAAGTGCGGAAAGGTTTGTGCAGATCTATTCAGGGGTGATCGAGAATTTTCGAGAAGACTTACAGGCTGTTTTTGACTCGGCGGCTATATATGATTACGAACAACCATCTCTTGGAGGAAAAATACGATACGGAAGAGAAAGAAGAACGTTAGAACCAACTACAAATGAAGAAGTTTTGGTTGATAAGGTATTGGATATTGTTAGCGAAAGCACAACAGAGCCCACAGAACTCCAAATTTCTATCGGTGGATTGGCTGTTTCAAGGGCCCGCTATATCGCCCTTGCTTCTTTTATCTATACGACAAACTTGGATCATTTTCAAAGCCTATTACGCGCGCCGGATCGTGATCGTTTTTCCCCAAAGGGTATTTTGATTCGCGGTATTAATTACTCGCAGTTGCCCGGCAAGGTGACTCGTCCCCAACGCATGGATATTTTAGTTCCATATCCGTTGGGAGATCATGCCAATAGGCAGTTCTTGCTTAAGCTTATTCGAGGCATCAAGTACCTTTCATGGGGGCTGAGCGTAACGGAAAGGTTGCAAAATCAAAGCGCTGTTCGTTATGGCCAGTTGAGTCGGGCTGTCGCCATTGAATATATCCGCTTTGAACAAGAACTCGTACGTATTTTGCGTAAATACGAGAAGTATAAAGATGTCCGCTATCTTTATGAGATACCGGGACAGACACAGGCCAACCTTGAACGACGGCAGGCCCATGAGCGCGGAGTTCTGCTTGAACAAGCTCTTTGGCCTCAACATGATTGGTTGGTTGATCTTGGTACTTCTAAGCTTGATACTTCTAAATGGAACGATGATCCTGCATGGGAGAAGTTGTTGGATGATCTTCGAGTTATTGAGAGGACGATGCTTTTGCGTCAGCCCGTTGAGGAAGGCTCGGAGGTACCTGTTAATGTGCAATTTATCCAAGATGTGAGTCGTCTTTTCGAGAAAAGTTCTGGAAACATCCGTAACATCTTGCAAGGCAGTGGAAAGGCGCCGATTACGGAACCCGACGAACACCTTTTAAACGTGAAGGATGCTCTGATTGATTTATCACCTGAGTTTGAAACCCCAAGTACTCATTATGCCGAGCAGTTAGCTAGGGATGTCGAGAAAGGAGAGTTGCCTGTAGATCGTGTTCCCAATTTGCCAGCCGTTAACTTTTTAGCTGGGACCGAATTTAAGCCGGAAAGCCCAATAGGCGCAAGACTCGCCTCCTCCGATACGCTAAGGGCTAATGAACCGGCACCATTGCGTGAGGAGCCGAAACGCGTTCCAAAGACAGTGCCTGTGCTTCCCCCAAGACCCAACCCCACGAGGCCGGCTGAAACGCCAACTCCCGGAAAACAGAAGCCTGCCCCGAAGCCCAAAGAAGAACCGCTTCCTGTTGGCGCACAACTCGCAGCACCCGTATTCTCCCAAGGCGCCCGGCTGGCGCGAGAGGGTTCAAAGGTAGAGAGATCGGAGACATTCGAGAAAATACCAAGGGTTCGGCGACACCACCGGTCAGGTTCTCAAACTAGTTTTGTTACCAAACAGCTCTTAGAAGTCGGCCCCCTTCATCTTCCAGAGTCTAGGCCGCGGTCGATTGTTCTGAAATTGAAAAAAGTGAGGACTCTTATTCAAAGAGCCATTGACCAAGATGATCCGAAGACCAAACGGGCTATGTTGAAAAGGGCTGAGCGCCAGCTTTCTTTTCTAGAGAAAAACTACCTACTTGATCTTGCGTCAATACTCGAAATAAGAAAGCAGTACGAATTGGCAATTCAAAGTTTGTGGGTGAATGCATTTACTGTAGATTTGGGACTCACCGGTTTCTCTGAGCCATGGAAGGTTTCTGGTGATTCCAGTGCAAAAAGGTGGAGACTTGATAAGGGCAAAGACCACGACCAGTTGACAGGTTTAGATATTTTATTGACCGCTAACGGAAAAATTGTTGTTGCGATGCATGCGATGCAGGAATGCAAGGGGGGTGTATGCACGGATTTGATAAATCACAACAGTTTTTCCTGGAATCCAGAAACTAACAAGCTGAAGTTAGCCTTATTTAATACTTTCCAGGTAACTAATCCTGGCAATAGCGAGCAGGAAATCCCCCTCCCTAAAAATCCATTCATTAAGTTTGCTACCCATACTAATGACGACGGAGTGACGGCGCTGACAATCCATATTTCCCAAGAGGCGTATGACGCATTGCAGGAAAGAGGATTTTGGCAAAGTGATGTTTGGCGGGCAAATAAGGAAGTGCTTAAAAATGCCTCTTTAATTTGGGAATTTCAGCCTTCTGGAGCCCGGTTGGCGAGGAGTAGTTCAGAGTCTGGAGTTCAGAGTTCAGAGGAGAGACCGCCAGTAAACTCCGAACTCCCAACTCCAAGCTCCAAACTCACAGGCGCGCGGTTGGCGGGGATTGTCAATCAAAATGGAGAGACTTTCGATGATGTTTGGGCTCAGATGGGGACGCAAGCTATTGCCGCATATTTGCCAGATCCCAGGCGGTGGCCTATCGACGAGAGAGAAAGAGAAATAGAGCAAAAGCTTTCGCAGATGTCTCTCGAGCAACTGGGAGATTTTGCTAAAGATTTGTTTGTGGTAGAGGATCGAAGAAATAATTTTTTTAGGTGGTATGCAACAAAAGATAGGAGGGAAATCTTTGATAAATTATTTCAATTTGGACGAGGCGATTTTTCAGCGGTCGAAAAAGATGAGTCGTTAGGAAAAGAAGAAAAGAGGATTATTGTCGAGTTTTTGGAGTCTCTTTCCGAATACGATTATTATTGGTTATACACTGATTCTGAAAGACACAAGATATTTCCATTTGATTTTTTTCATGGACAAGAATGGAGAGAACTGAAAGGTAAGAAATTTTTGGCGCTGCTAGTGGACGAGCTGGATAATGTCGGGCTTAATCGATTTTTGCTGGAAGCCCATGCCCGCTCAAGAATGGCATTGGATGCGAGAAAATCTAGGGGCAATGGACCCTCCGGTATTAGCGGATCAAAATCGACTGATAGAGAAGAGAGATTGTACGGGTTTAAGGCGTTTACTCGGGAATTAGCCAGACGCTGGGATAAGGTAGGCCAGAAAGAACAGACAGCAAAATCAGACAGCGCCGATTTATTATCTCTTTCAAGACCTGCTCGAGAAGATCAGATTATTTTGAATGCCGTCCATAGAAATTCAAACAATTTTGACTTGATTCAAACCAAGAGCTTGGAAGAATGGCGGAAGTTTCAAGCCAAGTTGACATCACTGAAAGATAAATATCGCATTCTTGTGGAACAAATCAAGATTATCACGCAATCTGAGCTTTTGGAGCCTGGAGCGTTGACTTTTTCGGTGGGGTCCAAGCATATCTATGTTTACTTCGAAGACCCTCACACTCTTGTTATGAGCAAAGCTTACTGGAATGAGATAGTAAATGCTCACCAAGAAAGTCAGGCAAAAGAAAGAATTAGTATTTACGATGATCAGCTTGAGTCGTTGGTCTTATTGGCGTGGTTTGGTCTTTTTTCTAAAGAAAGCACCGAGGATTATCGAGAGGAGTTGAGGGAGGTTGCGCATTCATTTTTGGTGGATGATAAGGGTCGAGAATTTACTGAGCTTGAGGCATTTTTGTATTTGGAGGACTTAAAGAGACAGCAGGTTTCAAAATTAGAAATTTATCAAATCATTTTTTTGGCCCATCTTTTGAAAAACCATGCTTTTGGCGGAGGTTCCATTTCTGAAATGAACCCTGAATTTCTAGCTAAAATTGTGTATTCTCAAATTCAAAAAATATATGGAAAGGAAATGGCGCCACAAAACGTCATCGATTATTTTGTGGGTGGCCATGATTTTGGGGTCCATCGAAAGTCCAAAGAAAAAACAGAAGATTATTTAAAAGCTAAATTTTTTGGGCGCGATGCGGATCAAGACGTGGTTGCGAATCTGATGCGCATGATTGGGCAGGATCCTCTTCACCAAAGACTGCGAAGAGAGATAAGACATGTGGATACGCTTTATCCAGGTGAGCGATGGGTGGTGAGTCAATTGCGGGAAAATCGTTTTTACGGTCAGATTCTAGTCAAAAATACGAGTCTTTTGATAGAAGTTGTTTATCCGCTTTCATCGGAGGGCGAACAGCCCAAGTTGTTGCATTATCACGGCGGACTTTTGCTGGGCGGGGGGGGACGGTCCAAACCAACGGTTGAATACCCGTTACGGATTCTCGGCGGTCCAGAGGAGCCCAAGTCACTCACCGAAGATTTTGAGGTGGTTACAAAATCCGGAAATAGACGTCTTGTTGATTTTTTGACGGATGTTCTTCCGCCGCAGGCGCTTAAGCAGAAATTCGGGTCATTTATTAGTCTTTTTGCTGTTGAGAACGGAGGCCAAATCGTGAGAAATCGGTTGTCTGGACAGCTTAGTTTATTCTCTTTGGGAAACATCAAGGACGTCTCAGTTAATTTTGATCGAAATGGGCATGTAGGTGGATATTCTCTGGGTAGGTATTTAGAAGAAAAATCCGAACAGGAAATGAGCGATGCTCAAGAACCATGGCATACTGAATTTGAGCCACTATTTACCCCTTCTAATAATCCGGATCTTGAAGTGGTCATGGACTATCATTTTCAGCCGACGATGAGCGCGCCGATTATATCCTCGAGAGATATAAAGATGATGCTTGATACTTTCTTTGAGCATGGAGAGCAGGCAATAACGCCTAGGCTGATCGTCAATTTTGCGAGCCAGGCTCGATTTTATGTACCTAGACAGGATGTGAATTGGAGGAAGTCACTCCTGCATCTGCGAAGAACTTCATCGGCCCATAATATTAAAGCTAGTGAAGAGTATTGGATTAAACAATCGATAGAATATGAAAAACGGGTCATGAAGTTTTTTGATATTTTTGCGATCGAATTCAATGAGGACGCGACCATTAGTCATTGGCAGAAGCTCTCACCCGAGCAAATTGGGTTTGATGACAGCGATAATTCCGGTGCGCGGTTGGCGGGGGAAAAGACTACTGTATTTTATACTCCGACTTTCTTCTCGAGCCTTTGGATGCGTTTTTCGTGGTCGGGAATTGCGACTTGGATCACGTCTTTCATGGAGCGGACTTCGACTTCAAGAGAGGAAAGACGTTCTTTGACATCCGTCATATCTTCGCTGAGCGTGGTGACAACTTCTGTGACAGCTCTAAATTCACTTTTTAGATCTTCAACAAGAGCGGCGACTTGGTTGGGTGTGTATGAGTGGTCGCTTTTATCCGGTTTATTCATAGGCGTCACTGTAACAAACAGGATTCGTGGTGTCAAGATCTTCACTATCAATTTTCCTTTTGCCTCTTTCCTTTCACCTTTCGCCTCGGCGACGGAGTCGCTGCTCGGCGCCCGGTTGGCGAGCGTTGGCTTCGCCAACGAGGAAAAAGGTGAAAGGGAAAAGGACGAAGGAAAAACTGTCCATTTACCTCCCACATTAAGCAAGCCGCACGACCTATACAGCGTGCGAGCTAAATCGGTATTCAAACGCTTGGATAGGGAGTGGGTTAGGGTTCTCGAGATCAAACGGTTTAGCGGTATCCGCGCCGGCGGTCGTCAATGGATCGTGCTGAATCGCCATGCCGGACATCCGGCGCGGCTTTACGTCGAGCGGGGTTTGGTGACCGCGGTTCATGTGCTGGATAAAAAAGGCCGGCGGGTCGTCGAGGTCGTGAAATTCTCAAAAATCTATGATTCCAAAGGGAAACTCAAAGACGTTTTTTACCATCGGCTCAGTCCGCGACGATTCAAAAAGCTGCGAGAAGCCACGATCAAGGATTTCTATCTCGATTCGATCGGAAGTTTATTTATAGGAAACCGCTACTGGGCTGTTTTTGGCAAATACCCGGGACGGAAGGTGGAGTTTGACGTTTACCGCGGCCGGGTGACGGAAGTCCGTATTTTCGATAAAAGAGGCCGGTCCGTTGTCGAAACCGTCCGCCTTGCCGAAGTATACAAGAACGACCGATGGGTCGATAGTTTTTATAATAAGCTTTCTCCCGGCAAGAAAAAACTCTATCGTAACGTGACGATCAAAGGCTATCCATTGGAGTTGGGCAAGGATGGTCAAGGGATCCTGCATTTTGACCGCCGGCATATTGGTACTTTTCCCTACTCGAAAAATGGCGCCGATTTGGATTTGGAAAACGGCAAGGTTGTAGAGGTGCGCGTCGGGCCAGCCGATGGCAGGCAGTATATTTTTGAGCTGGTCTTTAATTTAAACGAAAAAGGAAAGCTTCTCGATACCCACTTTGGAAAAATGAGCGCCCGGCGATTTTCCGGTTTAAAGGGCCGCTATCTGGCCGGAGTCACTTTCAGCCAGAAAGGCGGCACCTTGTCTATCGGGGACCGGCCCTGGGCGACGGTGGACCGATACGCGGGGCGTAAGGCGGATCTTGAGCTTGCTCCAGGCGTGGACGTAAAAGGGCGAAAGACAAATTATGTGATCCGCGCGCACGTTTACGATGAAGCCGGCGAGCGCATTGAGGGCACGTTGGAGTTTAAGCGATTTTATAAAAAAGGTAAGCTCGTGGACGTGTTCTACGGTTTTGTGAAGCCGGAGCGTTTTCATGCTACGGATGCCGATAGCATAGAGGGCCTCAAGCTTCAGAAAAACCGGCATTTTGAATTTTCCGGACAGGACCGTGGATTGGTCGATGGGGGCCTTCCCCATCAGAATGTGAGAGCGCGCCTCGTGAAAGATGGCGACCAAAATAAAATCTCCGGGATCGAACGGATGAAAAATGAGGACCGCTCAGGCGCCGTACGAGCGGCGCTTCTTTGGCAATTTTCTAGGCTCAAGGCCAAGGATATCGTCCGGATCAAAGCCCAGGATGGGTTGTGGAGGATTGTCCGAAAAGCGCATTCTCTAGTAGAAAACGAGAGACTACCCATGATCACCCTCCAAAGCGCTTCCTATCACAATGGCCCGGTGACGATTTTGGGAGGCCTCAGTATTTTAAATTTACACAAGGTCAAGCTCCCGGCTTTTCACGGAGCCCGATTGAGCGTAGAGGAGAGAGGGTGGCGGCATATTCGGAAATTTTCCAAAGGAAAATGGGTTCGTCTGCGCACTCAATTTGGGGCATCGGTAGATTTCGCCCCGTACCAAATTGATGAGATTTCTTCACGGGCCGTCTCCGAAGACAGGCATATTCCTTTCGTGCGGCTCGTGAAACCGGGACGTCCATCTGCCACGGTTACATTGTCGGGCGCGGGTGTTTTGATGGTTTATCCGAAATCTGTCAAAGAGAGCGGGTTTTTTAAGCGCCGGCGGGGTACTGAGTCACGCGTGCAACGTATGAAAGAGCGCATGATCCGCGAGCAGGAAATTCTGGACGCGGCAGTCTCCCCGATAACGTCCAAGGAGGTCCATCAAAAGCTGGTGCGGGACAGGGAGTTCAGAAAAGTCGCGGTAGCGCTGATCCAGCGTGATATTACCGAGCTGCGCGAACTGAAAGATCATCCGATGGTTCTGTTGGGTCAAGAGGCGATTTCAAAATCTTTGACGTCCAAAGAGCGCGTTCGTAAAACGCTTTCATCGAAAGAGCGCCGCGACCGTATCTTAAAATGGCTTTCGGGAACCCAAAAGATTTACACACCGCAAACACTTTACGAAGCTTTGAAGTCAGAGTCCGGATTTGAGGATATCCGTCTTGTCAATATCCAAACCGATTTACGCCGCGATCCTCGGTTTTGGACGCATCCGAGGATTCGGTTTCCGTTTATTGAGACGTCTAGACTTAAGCGGATTCGCCAGGCGGCGAAAGCGCTTTTGGCCGGTTTGGGAAAGGAAACCGTGGATCAAGAGGAGCTCTACCGACGCCTTCGGTTAAGAGCAGGGTTTTCCGATCTTCCCGAAGCGACTTTTTTGACAGCCATTCGCAGTGATGCCGATCTTCGGGATCACCGGAACCTCAAGTTTATCATACCGGGGGACAGAAAAGGGGCGATCGCTTCCAAAACGGAGAATCGGCGGCTCGCGGAGATCCGCATCCTCGACGCGCAAAAATCGGCGATTAATCGCCAGACTCTTTTTAGACTTCTTGTCGCGGACCCTATTTTTAAGGATGTGACCATCTACCAAGTTGTGAACGACACCCGAAACGACCCGCGCGTACGCGATCACAAAAATATGAAAAAGTACAAAGCCGCGGGGGCGCGGCTAGGTGGAGGAAAGAGGGGAGAGGAAAGAGGAGAGAGGAAAAACGAAAAACTAGCGCGTCTCGACAGCCGTCAGACGCCGGTCAAGGGTTTGCGCGATGGACTTGATGACCGCAACATCCGTCTTGATCGAGGACACGTCGCTTTCGAGCGAGTCCAATTTCTCAAGCTTTTGGTTGACGCCCTCGAGACCCTCGGCTATGACTTCAATCTGGCTTTGGATTTGTTCAAGGACAGCGCCAAACTCGCGTTCGCGGGAAAA
>CAYJSE010000029.1:0-17948 GCA_964372765.1 uncultured Planctomycetia bacterium
TCCGCAATGGATTCTCTACATTGACGATGAGATGGATCAATGCCGTCTGGTCGGAGATTTCTTTGCTGCCAGGGGAATTGACGTCATGTTTGCCTTCAATGGCCACATGGCCCAGCAAGTCCTCCAAAGGCATGTCCCAAACCTTATCTTTCTAGACCTCCGTATGCCCGAGATGAACGGAAAGCAATTTCTTCACTACCTCACACACCAGAGAATCACTATTCCTGTCTTTGTGATTACAGGCTACCCAGAAGATATCCCAGAACTCGAAGAAGATGCCTTTGAAATCCACGGATTTTTCACCAAGCCCGTAAAGCTCGATGAGCTTTTCCTGCAAGCGAAAGAGATGTTGAAAAGCAGCAAGGTTCAGTAGCGTATCAAAACCACTTGGTTTCGACACACCCTCAAATCACTACTTTTTCGCTAGGGGACTGGAACGAGAGTTTTTGGCACACTCTCCGAAGCAGGGAGACGCTCACCTGTTCCTGGGATGATAGCCCTTCGTTGTAGGCCACTGACCCTCCCCCTGAATTAAACCACCGGCAAAGAGAATTTCTGTGGGTTTAACCAAACTAGGTGTCCATTAAATCGGGTGAATTCCAACTTGACCCCTTAGGCCCTTAGGTACACGACATTACAGTTGATTTATTCTGAGTTGGCGTTTATGATACCCCTGTTTAGAAAAGTAAAAAATTGTCCAACTTTTTTAAGGGGAGATTGCGATGATCACTGAAATCGGAATTGTGGCCGGGGATATCTGGCACTATCTGGATCAACACAAGGTGAGTTCTTTGAAGGATATTGTGAAAGGCATCGACAAGCAGCGCGATGCGGCGTTGATGAGTCTCGGATGGCTGGCGCGCGAGGGTCACGTGGTGCTGGAGCGTGAGGGAGACGACTACAAAGTCACGCTCCGATTTTAATGCGGGATGAAAGCGCTGATCGTCGTCACGACGCTTCCGAATCTCAAGGCGGCGCTGGATCTTTCCCGGCAAATCATCGAACGTAAGCTGGCCGCCTGTGTCAGCGTCCACGATCGAGTCGTTTCCACCTATCGCTGGAAAGGCAAGCTAGAGCGCTCCAAAGAGGCGACGCTGTGGATCAAGACGGACGCCCAAGCGTATCGCCGGCTGGAATCTTTCCTTAAAGCAAAACACCCCTACGATTTGCCTGAAATCATCGCCTGGCCGATCACGCAAGGTTCCCGGGAGTATCTGCAATGGATCAAACAAAGTTTGCGCTGATATTTTTAGTTTTATTTTTCGCTGTCTTCGGTTATCCTAGGGGCTCTTTTGCCGAGGACGAGGAGCCGAAGGTGGACGCGGTTTCACGCGCCTCGTGGCGACCGCTCGCCGCCGACGAGATCATCTCGCCGGAGGAGCTAAAGGCGCTTCACGACGGCGGCCAAGAAGTCTGGATCATGGACGCGCGCGACAAGGACAGTTTTGAGAAGCGGCACATTGAAGGAGCGTTTTTACCGTTTACCGACGACTTTTACGAGCGTAATCGGCTTTATAAATCGAAGCTGATCGATAAAGCGCCGGACAACGAAGCAGAGCTCGAAAAGGCCACGCGCGATTATCCGCGTGATATTCCGATCGTGACCTACTGCAATCGCAGCTGCAAGGCGAGCGCGGCGCTACTGTTGAATCTAAAAAAATTGGGTTTTACAAACGTTCGCGATATGGAAGAGGGGATTCAGACCTGGGAAGAAAAGGGGTATCCGGTCGCGGGTTCGGGGCAGTAGCTCAGTTGGTAGAGCGCCACATTCGCATTGTGGAGGCCAGGGGTTCGACCCCCCTCTGCTCCATGTTTTACGGGCGATATGAAATTTGTTGATTCGGATTATCTTTTAGGGCAATTAGTTAACGATGTTGCCGAAACGCAATGGGTCGCCATCGATACGGAAGCCGATAGTTTACATCACTATCGGGAGAAATTGTGTCTGGTGCAGATCAGCGCCGAGTCCGGCGATTTCGTTATCGATCCTTTGGCCGGCCTCGACCTACAACCGCTTTTAAATATCCTCAAAGATAAATTTTTGATCCTGCACGGCGCTGATTTTGACATTCGCACTTTGAAAAAGTCCCACACATTTTTTCCAAAAAAGATTTTTGACACCATGATTGCCGCTCAAGTTTTGGGCTATCCCAAGATCGGACTAGCGGATCTCGTGCACCGGCATTGCGGCATGGCGCTTTCGAAGTCCGCCCAAAAAGCCGATTGGTCCGAGCGGCCTTTGACCGAAGAGCTTCTGGATTATGCCCAAAAGGATACGCGCTACTTAAGGGCGGTTCAGCAGGCGATGGAGACGGAGCTTCGCGGCCTTGGCCGCTTGGCGTGGCACGAGGAGAGCTGTCAGAAGCTGCTGCGTTCTCTCGAGCTTCCAAGTGACGCGCCGGACGACGAGCCGCGATGGCAGGTGAAGGGGTCGAAGGAGCTGACCCCCAGAGCGCGGACTTTTTTAAAGGAACTCTGGTTTTGGCGGGAATCCGAAGCCGAGAAAAAAGACCGGCCCCCTTTTAAAATCCTGCGTTCAGAAAATCTCTTGTCCATCGCGCGATGGGCCCAGAAAGAAGCCGAGCCGGATCTAGCACTGTGCCCTTTTATTTCAAAAAGCCTTATCCCCGGATACCGCGATGCGCTTAACGCGGCGTTCGGAAAAGCGCGTTCCGCGCCGCCGCCGGCGCACGTGTCTAAAAAGCCAAAAATGCCGCGCCGTTTCTGGACCGAAAAACAGCTCGAAAAAATCGCGGAGCTTAAAGAAAAACGGGACAAAATAGCCGCGGAGCTTCAAATCCAGCCGAGCGTGTTGGCGACGCAAGCGATGATCGAGTCTATCGTCGCGTCCGGACCCACGGACATGTGGATGGGTTGGCAGAGGGAGCTGCTGTGCCGCGATTCTTGATCGACGTGACGCAGATTCGCGACGGTAAAGTACTGCTCAATGAAAAGGAGACGCGTCACGCGCTTTCGGTGCTGCGATTAAAGCCCGGTAAAAAGGTGACGTTGATGGACGGGCGCGGCGCGCTGTACACGGGACAGATTCTATCACTGAAAGGAAAGTGTCTGGAAATGGCCGTGGAGACGGATAGGCGCGCAGGCGCCGAAGCGCGCGGCGACGATTCCGGAGTCCGAGTGACGCTCGGTGTGGCCGTGATCAGGCCGGAGCGCATGGAAATCCTGATACAAAAAGCGTGCGAATTGGGTGTTCACGCGGTGGCGCCGCTGTTGACCGAGCGAAGCGTGGTGCGGCTTTCAAAAGAACGATGGGCTGCTAAAATCACGCGTTGGAGAAAGATCGCCGAAGAATCCTGCAAGCAGTGCGGTCTCGCGGTGGTGCCCGAAATCGAGACCGTGCAGGATTTCAGTGAGTTTGTGGCGTCGAGGGCTCAACTTTTTGAAGCCGTTTTAATTCCGACGCTGGAAGGTCCCAGAAAACCGCTGGCTGAAATTTTAAAATGCCGGGAAGCGCGGCATTTTTTGGTGTTGATAGGACCGGAAGGGGACTTTACTCCGGGAGAGGTGCAGCATGCTTTATCCTCCGGGGCGCTCTCGGTGGATCTGGGACCGCGTGTGCTTCGAAGCGAGACGGCGGGCCTCTATGTTCTTTCGTGCATTCAATTTTGCTCCCAAACTATCTAAATATTTTATCGATTAACTTATTTGACAAGCGAAAAGTCGGATGGTATACTTCCCGCGTATCTCATGAAAGAAATACTGGCTAAGCTGACTTGGGTCGAATGTATCACTGTGATCGCCGTGCTACGTGGGTGTTACATTGGCTACAGGTCTGGTTTTTTGCCCGAACTTTTAAGAATCGCCGCGTATCTAGTGACGGTGCTCGTGACATTTCGTTTTCATGGAGCGCTGGCGCAAGTTTTGACATTGAAGACATTTTTGAACAGCATGGCGGCTGAAGCGGCGGCGTTTACATCGCTTTTGGTTTTGACGTTTCTCGTGACGACGCTCACGACGCGCGTGCTGCTCAAGCTTTTAAAAATCGGCGAAGGCGGATTTGTGTATCGCATCCTCGGATTGGGGATCGGCGTGTGCCGGTGGCTTGTACTTTTGAGTTTGATATTTATGATCTTGGATTATTCGCCGCTCGCACCGCTTAAGGTGGATGTTCACGAGCGTTCGCTCGTGGGGCCAAAAGTAGCGGCGGTCGCGCCGGCGCTGTTTGACTTTTTGTCGATGTTGTCACCGCAGTTGGGCGTTGAGGAGGAGGCGAAGCCCGCTTGATACCCGACGCGATTTTGCAACAGATCCGAGACCGTGTGGACATCGTGGAGGTGATCGGCGGCTTTGTGCCGCTGCGGCGCGCGGGACGAAACTTTAAAGGCAACTGTCCGTTTCACGAGGAAAGATCGCCTTCTTTCATGGTGAGTTCGGACAAGCAGATCTTTCACTGCTTTGGCTGCGCCGCCGGCGGCAACGTTTTTAGTTTCTTGATGAAAATCGAGAAAAAAGATTTCCGGGAAGCCGTCGAGACGCTGGCAGAGCGCGCCGGCGTGGAGATCCCGAAGGACAAGACGCGTTCGGTCGACACCGAAAAAAGGCAGGAAGCGTTTTTTAAGGCGAACGCGTTCGCCGCGGATTTTTACCATAAAATTTTACTGGAAGACAAGCGCGGCGCTCGGGCACGCGCGTATCTGGAAAAGCGCGGGCTGCGCCGCGAAACAATCGCTCTTTTTAAACTGGGTTTCGCTCCGCAGGATTGGGACAGTCTCTACGAGGCGTTGAAAGCGCAAAGCCGGGATACGATACTCGAGAAGACAGGTCTTTTTGTCACGAAGCGCGAGGGGGGTTTGATCGATCGTTTTCGCGGCCGGGTTATTTTTCCGATTCCGGACGCGAAAGGCCGCTCGGTGGCGTTTGGCGCCCGTGTGCTGGACGATTCTCAGCCCAAGTATCTCAATTCGCCCGAGACTGAAATTTATATTAAAGGCCAGCACCTCTACGGCCTCTACGAGGCGCGTACGGCGATTCGCACCGCCGACGCGGTGATCATCGTCGAGGGTTACATGGACGCGATCGCGTGTTTCGAGGCCGGCGTGCACAACGTCGTGGCGTCGCTTGGCACGGCGCTCACGCCTGACCAGGTGCGGCTCTTGAAGCGCCAGACGAAAAACGTTTTCATTTTGTACGACGCGGACAAGGCCGGCGAGTTGGCCACACTGCGGGGTCTGGAGCTGTGTTTAGAAGAAGGTTTGGAAGTGAAGATCGTACGCCTGCCGGAGGGGCATGACCCGGATTCATTTGTTCGCCGGCAGGGTCTCGACCATTTTCAGGCCGAACTTGGCAAAGCCGTGAGCGTTTTTGACTACAAGTTTGCTCTTTTGAAGGCGCGTTACCCGACGCGGGATCTCGAAGCCAAGGTGAAGATCGCCAATGAAATGGTGGTGTTTCTGGCGAAAGTTCCGAACGAGATTTTGAAATCGGCGTGGACGCGCACGTTGGCGTCCGAGATGGGATTTTCGGAAGACGCGCTCTTTGCCCAGATGCGTAAAGGCACGGGCGTACGGCCCGCGGCGCGGGCGCGGGTCGAGGAAAAAACCAATACCCAGACGTTTCCGGCCGTCGAGAAATGGCTCTTGGGGCTATTTTTGGAAGACGCGCGTTTTGTGACGCAGGCGCTGGAACAGGGCGTAGGGCCTGAGGATTTTCACAGTCCCGCGATCCGGGCGCTGGTCGAGCGCGCGCTCGGGGGGCTCACACAGAGTCATGAGCCGGACGTGTCGACGATACTGGCGATGATCGTGGCCGAACTTGAAACGCTGGAGGACAAGGAAAAGACGTTTCGCGATTGCGTGGCGTGGATGAAGCGCCAGCGTGTCCAGGGTGAACGCGAGTATTTGACCGAGGAGCTGCGGAGCGCGGAAAAAGAAAACGACTCCAACCGAATGCGGAAGATTTTGTACGACCTACATACACTAAATAAGGGAATCACACGATGAAAAAGAAGAAAAAAATAAAAAAGAACGAAACCCACTCCTCGGCCAAGCTCGTGGTGTCTTTGCCGGCGCGCGCGAAGGAAGATCATGGGGAGAAAAAGACGGAAGAGTTTCAAGGCGACGAAGCCCAGAAAAATAAGAGCATGGAACAGCTCTTGGCGCTGGGCAAAGAGCGGGGTTATCTCACCTACGACGACATCAACCGTCTTTTGCCGAGCCATGTGACGTCCTCGGAAGAGATCGACGACGTGCTCGTGGTATTTAACAGCCAGAAGATCGACATCGTGGATTCGCCGGAGGACTATACGAAGGACACAAGCGAGGATAAAGATTCCGATTCCGATGACTCGAGCGAGGAAGAGAAGGAGCCCAAAAAGGAAGAGATTGATCCCAACATCTCTCCCGCGCGCCTAGAACAAATGGGGGATCCGGTGCGCATGTATCTGCGCCAGATGGGGCAGATCTCGCTTCTGACGCGCGAGCAGGAGCTGGAGCTCGCCAAACGCATTGAAGCCGATGAGATTGAGTTTCGCAAAGAGGTTTTTGAGTGTCAGTACGCGCGCACTTTTGTGCTGGAACTGGCGAACCGGCTTTTGAAAAAAGAATGCACGATCGAGGAGTACATCAACGAGGAGCCGCGCTTTCGCAACAATCCGGCGCGCACGTATAAGCGGATCGGTATCTTGACGCGGCGTCTGCGTTCGACGAACAGGCCGTCAAAGATGATGCAGATTCTCATGGATTTCCGTTTGTGCGCGCATGTGGCGCAGGACATCTTTTTTGAGATCAAGCAGGGCCTGAATCGGATCGGCGAAATCGACCGCAAGCTGTCCAAACTGCGCCGCGACAAGAAGCGCGTGGTCTTAAGCCGGTTTTTGAAAGAGCGGCGTGATATCGTCAAGGGGCTCGGCGAACATACGGATCGTTTGAGGGAGCGCTTTGCGACTACTGATAAAAAAGAAGCCAAGTATCAGCGCTCCAAAAAAGAGCTTGTCAACGCGAACCTGCGGCTTGTGGTCAGCATCGCCAAAAAGTACACCAATCGCGGGCTTTCGTTCCTGGATCTCATTCAGGAGGGCAACATCGGTCTCATGAAGGCCGTGGATAAGTTTGAGTACCGGCGTGGCTACAAGTTTAGCACCTACGCGACCTGGTGGATTCGCCAGGCCGTCACGCGGTCGATCGCCGACCAGGCGCGCACGATCCGCATCCCGGTGCACATGACCGAAACCATCAATAAGCTGATCCGCACATCCCGGACGCTGGTTCAGGAAACCGGAAAAGAGCCGACGCCTGAGGAGATCGGCCAGCGTATGCGCATGGGCGTCGAGAAAGTGCGCGGGATCCTGAAGATCGCCCAGGAGCCGATCTCGCTGCAGACGCCGATCGGGGACGAGGGGGATACGCATTTCGGAGATTTTATCGAGGACAAGCGCGCGGTGTCGCCGTCCAGCGCCACGACGTACGCGATGCTGAAAGAGCAGATGGACGACGTGCTCTCGACGCTCACGGATCGCGAGCGAAAAGTTCTGCAGCTGCGCTTTGGCATCGGCGACGGCTATCCCCGGACGCTGGAGGAGGTGGGTTCGATTTTCAGCGTCACGCGCGAGCGCGTGCGTCAGATTGAAGCGAAAGCGCTGCGGAAGCTGCGTCATCCGACCCGCTCTCGGAAACTCAAGACGTTTTTGGAGCTCGGCGTCGGGGAGGATTTCGAGTACTAATAGTAGTTCCAGTTAATACTGAATATACTGTAGAAATCCGGCGGCCATCGCGTATCTTGCGATGGCCGTTTTACTTGTGATAAAATAGCCCACTTTTATGAACGTGATCTTTTGGGCCTGTAGCTTGAGTCGGTCAGAGCAGCTGACTCATAATCAGCGGGTCCCTGGTTTCCGCCTCCGCCATGAAACATGGCGGAGGACGGATCCGTCCTTTGGCGGACAAGTCCCCAAGCAGACCCAGGGTAGAATGATAATATTCGGGCCTGTAGCTCAGTCGGTCAGAGCAGCTGACTCATAATCAGCGGGTCCCTGGTTCAAGTCCAGGCAGGCCCAGTGAGCTGTAAACGGGCAATTAGCTCAGTCGGTTAGAGCGCTTCGTTCACATCGAAGAGGTCAGAGGTTCGAGTCCTCTATTGCCCACCATATTTAGGTGAGAGGTGAAAGGTGAAAGATAAAAGGACGGTTAAAACGGTTGGCATCGGTCTTTTGGGTCTCGGCACCGTCGGGACCGGTGTTTATAACATACTGAAAGCAGAGTCTCTTTCTCTTGAGAAAAAAACCGGCATCCGGCTGGAACTTAAAAAAATCTGCGTTCGAAGCCTAACTAAAAAGCGCGGCGTTTCAGTACCACGCGGTCTTTTGACCCGCAATCCCAAAGATCTCGTTGGAAATCCGGAGATTCATATTTTGGTGGAGCTCATGGGCGGTGTGGAGCCGGCACACTCGATTATCCGTGACGCTTTTGCGCGAGGCCAGCATGTGGTGACGGCCAATAAGGCGCTTTTGGCGGAACAGGGCCGCCAAGTTTTTGGGGAGGCACGCCGTTATGGCCGGCGTTTGGGATTAGAAGCCAGTGTTTGCGGGGGCATTCCGATCATTCAGGCCTTGAGGCGCGGGCTCGTCTCGAATCACATTTCCCAGATGATCGGTATTGTGAACGGAACCACCAATTTTATTCTGTCGTCGATGTCGGAACGCGGTTTGGAGTTTAGCGAGGCCTTGAAAATCGCCCAAAACAAAGGTTACGCTGAGCGTAATCCTAAACTCGATGTGCAGGGCGTGGATTCTGCGCACAAACTGACCATCTTAGCGCGTTTGGCATTTCGCACGGATGTACTCTTTAAGAGCCTATCCGTCGAAGGTATTCAAGCGATTCAAAAAATCGATATTCAATACGCGCAGGAGCTTGGGTACCGCCTGAAGCTTTTGGCGATTGCTAAAAAAGTGGGCGCGGGTTTAGAGCTGCGCGTTCATCCATCGCTGTTGGCGGACGATCATCCACTGGCCACCGTGCGGGGTGTCTACAACGCTGTGTTTTTGCATGGCGATGAGGTGGGGGAGCTCCTTTTTTATGGCCGCGGTGCCGGCATGTATCCGACGGCAAGCGCGGTGGTGGCCGATATTGTTGAGATCGCCGAAAGCATAGCCAATTCTAGCGACGCCTGGGACCGATCGCTCGAAGAGACGGGCCCCACGCTCACCGTGGTGGGCGCCGGTGAGATTCGCTCGCAGTACTATTTGCGCTTTCAAGTGGCGGATAGGCCGGGCGTTTTGGGTCGCATCGCCCAAATTTTGGGCCGAAACCGGATTTCAATTTTAAGCGTACACCAGAAAGAATCGCATTCTTCGCAGTCCGTCCCCGTTATTATTCTCACCTATGAGGCGCTGGAAAAGGACGTGCGCCGGGCGCTCGTCGCCATCGATACCGGCCGGGATGTGCGAGAAAAAACTGTTTTGATTCGAGTGGTTAAGTGAGCTGGCCGGGATTAATCGAGCGCTACCGGAAATTTCTTCCGGTGTCGGATAAAACGCCTGTTATTACGTTAAACGAAGGCAATACGCCGCTCATTTTATCCGAGACGTTGTCGGCTCTCGTCGGCGCCCATGTTTATCTGAAGTGCGAAGGTCTCAACCCGACGGGTTCTTTCAAGGACCGCGGCATGACCGTCGCGGTGTCCAAGGCCAAGGAAGAAGGCGCGCGCACGGTGGTGTGCGCCTCGACCGGCAACACGTCGGCTTCGGCGGCCGCGTACGCGGCGCGCGCGGGACTGGGTTGCGTGGTGCTGATTCCGAAGGGGGCGATCGCGCTCGGGAAGCTCGGGCAGGCATTGATTCACAACGCGCGGGTGTTGGCGCTAAACGGAAATTTTGACACAGCGCTTCGTATGGTGCGTGAGATTGCGGCTAAAACGCGGATCACACTCGTGAATTCGGTAAATCCGTATCGTCTGGAGGGCCAGAAGACAGGCGCTTTTGAGATCTGTGACGCGCTTAAATGTGCGCCCGACTTTCACGCGATCCCGGTGGGAAACGCGGGCAACATCACGGCCTACTGGAAGGGTTATCAAGAGTATTTTGATCGAAGAATCGTCGATTCAAAGCCCAGGATGCTTGGTTTTCAGGCCCAAGGCGCCGCGCCGATCGTCAAACGACGGGTGATTCAAAATCCCAAAACCATCGCGACCGCGATCCGTATCGGCAATCCGGCGAGCTGGCGCCAGGCCGAAGCCGCGCGGGACGAGTCCGGGGGGTTGATCGACACCGTGACGGACCGGGAGATTTTGTCGGCGTACAAGCTTTTGGCTTCCCGGGACGGCGTGTTTGCGGAGCCCGCCAGTGCCGCGAGCGTGGCGGGCATTTTGAAACTGGGCGGCAAAGGTTATTTTAAAAAGAAAAAAAACTCGATCGTGGTGTGTGTGTTGACAGGACATGGATTGAAAGACCCCGACTGCGCGATCCGTTCGGTGAAAAAACCGAAAGTGATGCCGGCAAAACTAGACGCCATTTTAAACGAGATTCGTCGATGAAGTATCTGATGATCGTGGGCTCTCACCTGGCCGATGAGCCGCTCGAGAACTTGGACGGACGCACGCCGCTGGAGGCGGCCAAGACACCGAACCTCGACGCGCTGGTTAAAAAAGGCGAGCTGGGGTGCGCGGAATTTGCGCCGCATTCGCTGCCGGCGGCGCCGGACGTGGCTGCGATGGCGTATCTGGGGTTCGATCCGACCGAGTTTTACACCGGCGTCGCTCCGCTCGAGGCGCTCGCGGCCGGGATTCCCCAAAACGACTGTGACGTCGTATTTCGCTGCGATTTTGTGACGCTGTCCGACGACAAGATCACGGATGAGCAGGCCGGGCGTATCTCGCCGAAGGAGTCCGGGATTCTTTTGGGGGAGCTCAATCGGCGTTTTTCGGGCGCGGCGATGAAATTTTTCCCCGGTGAGGGGTTTCGCAACTTTTTAATCTTGAGTGATCCGGAGCGCGTGGACGATCTCGATGATCTGGACTGCGTGCCGCCCGGCAGCTTAAAAGGTAAAAAGGCCTCGAGACACGGACCGAAGGGCAAGGGCTCCGAGATTCTCGCGGATTTGATAGAAAAGAGTTCCCGTTTTCTGCAGGAGCATGAGATCAACCGCGTGCGCGTGGACCTCGGGGAAAATCCAGCCAGCGCTATCTGGCTGTGGGGTCAAGGCAAGCGGCCGAAGTTTCCCGGCTTCAAACAGCGTTACGGAGTATCCGGCGCGGTATTTTCTCAAGCCGACTTCGGACGGGGTTTGGCCAAGGCGCTCGGGATGTCGGTGCTGGATTCGGGCCGCGCCCGAACGGATGCGGATTTTGTTTTTATCTACGCCAAGCCTTCGGGGGAGGCGCTTCGCCGTTGGGATCTTAAAGAGAAGATCCGTTGGATTGAGGAGTTTGACGCCCAGATCGTGGGCGAGGCCTGCAAGCGTTATGCTCAAGGCAGCGAAGCGCGTGTGGCGGTCGGTGCGGATCTTACGCGTAGGGCGCATGGGTTTGCGCCCTTTGTGATCAGCGGTTCCGGCTTGGCTCCGAGCCCCGCGCGCGGCGGCGGTTTTGACGAGAAAACCGCCCTGCAGAGCAAACTGCGTTTGGAAAAGGGTTATAAGTTGATGGGAAAGTTTCTGTGAGTCTCGTCGTTCAAAAGTACGGCGGTTCGAGCGTCGCAAATCCTGACCGTATCAAAAAAGTGGCCGAACGCGTAGCGGGTTACAAAAAGAAAGGTCACGATCTCGTTGTCGTCGTGAGCGCGCTTGGGCGCACCACCGACGAGCTTGTGGATTTAGCGGTCGAGATCACGCCCAACCCGTCGCGGCGCGAGCTCGACATGCTGATGTCCGCGGGCGAACAGATTTCGGTGGCGCTTTTGGCGATGGCGCTGCATGAACTGGGGGTGGACGCGATTTCGTTTACCGGTGCGCAGGTGGGTATTCGCACCGACCGCTCGCATACGCGGGCGCGTATCGTGCGCGTTGGCGCGCATCGGATTCATGAGGAGCTCGACAAAAAAAAGGTCGTGATCGTGGCCGGTTTTCAAGGCGTGAGCCCCGACGATGAGATCACGACGCTCGGGCGCGGCGGCAGTGATCTGACGGCCGTGGCGTTGGCGCGCGCGGTGAACGCGGACGTGTGCGAAATTTACACGGATGTGGACGGTATCTTCACGACGGATCCGCGCATCGTGAAGGACGCGCAAAAAATTGACAGAATTAGCTACGAGGAAATGCTCGAGATGGCGTCATCGGGCGCGCAGGTGATGCAGGCGCGCTCCATTGAGGTGGCTTGGAAGTACCATGTGCCGCTTCAAGTGCGCAGCAGTTTTTCGGGACGGGAAGGGACGTGGATCGTGAAGGAGGATGCTTCGATGGAAGACGTGTTGATTCGTGGAGTAACCTTGAGCAAGGCCGATGCGAAAGTGACGCTCGACGCGGTACCCAATAGGCCGGGTGCCGCCGGAAAGATTTTCAAAACCTTGGCCGATCGGGGTGTCAATGTGGATATGATCATTCAAAATATCGGAAAAACCAACGCGGACACCGACATTTCGTTCACGGTCGCCAAGTCCGACGCGCACACGGCCGAGCGCGCGCTCGAAGCCATACGGGAAGCGATCGGCTTTAAAAAAATCTCCGTGGATCCCAATATCGCGAAGGTGTCGGTGGTCGGCATCGGCATGCGAAGTCACGCGGGTGTGGCGGCCGCGATGTTTGAGAATCTGGGTAAAAATAAAATCAATATCGAAATGATTTCAACTAGTGAGATCAAGATCTCCTGCATCGTGAAGCGCACCGACGCCGAAAGGGCCGTGAAGATCCTGCACGCGTCGTTTGGTCTGGGCAAGAAAAAGAAGCGATGAGCAAAAAAATCGAAATCTACGATACGACACTGCGCGACGGCTCTCAAGGCGAGGGTGTGTCCTTTTCGGTGGAGGACAAGCTGCTCATCGCTCGGAGGATCGACGAGATCGGTTTTCACTTTATCGAGGGCGGGTGGCCGGGATCTAGTCCCAAAGACGCTGAATTTTTTGAACAAGCCAAGAAGCTGAAGCTAAAGACAGCGGAGCTTGTGGCGTTTGGCTCGACGCGCAAGGCGCACGCCAAGGCGTCCGAGGACGAAAATTTAAAAGGTCTCCTCGCGGCGGAGACGCGGGCGATCACGATCTTCGGCAAAAGCTGGGACCTGCATGTGCGGGAGGTTTTTAAAACGGACCTGGAAGAAAATCTCCGAATGATCGCCGATTCTGTGAAGTATCTGACCGCCAAGGGCCGCAAAGTGATCTACGACGCGGAACACTTTTTTGACGGCTACACCGCGAATCCCAACTACGCATTGAAAACGATTCAAACAGCGCTCGAGGCGGGCGCCGTGACGATTGTGCTCTGCGATACCAATGGCGGCAGTATGCCGTCTAAGGTATCACGCATCGTCGCCGAAGCGCATTCTTACTTGAGCGCGCCGCTCGGCATCCATACGCACAACGATTGCGGGGTGGGTATCGCGAACGCGGTTGCGGCCGTCGAAGCGGGCGCCGCGCATGTGCAAGGGACCATCAACGGTTACGGCGAGCGCTGCGGAAATCCGGACTTGCTCGCGATCGTCGCGAATCTGCAGTTGAAGCTTGGGTTTTCGTGTGTGCACGGCTCGAAATTAAAAGAACTGACGGAGCTGGCACGCTTCGTGGGCGAGGTGAGCAACATGACCCAAAGCAAAAACCAGCCGTATGTCGGCCAAAGCGCGTTTGCGCACAAAGGCGGCGTGCACATCAACGCGGTTATGAAAAATCCGGAGACTTATGAGCATATTAACCCCGCGCTTGTCGGAAATCACCGGCGTTTTCTCGTGTCTGAAATGGGCGGACGCACCAATATCGCGCTAAAAGCCAAAGAACTGGAAATCGATTTGGAAAAGGAGTCGCCGGAGACGAAAAAGATTCTTCAGAAAGTGCAGCAGCGCGAGAAAGAGGGCTACCAGTACGAAGCGGCCGAGGCCAGTTTCGAGCTTTTGGTGCGCGAAGTGATGGGCAAACGCAGGAAATTTTTTGATTTTCGTAAAGTCGAGGTGTCGGCCGAAAATATCGGCGATACGAACCCGACATCCAAGGCGACCGTGGTTTTAGCTGTCGGCAAAAAGCAGGGCTTCGGCGAGGCCCAGGGAGACGGTCCCGTGGACGCTTTGTTTAAGGCGCTTCGCAAAGCGCTGGAGCCCTTTTACCCAGTGATGAAGACGATCCATCTCGCCGATTACAAGGTGCGCGTGGTGGACTCCGAGGCCGGAACGGCGGCCAAGGTGCGCGTGATTATCGAATTTCGTGACGAGAAAAATATCTGGTCGGCGATCGGCGTCTCCACGAGCGTCATCGAAGCCAGCTGGCGCGCGCTGGTGGATGCCATTGAATACAAGCTCGCAAAATCATGAAGCCCGCTGAACAACCAGACGCTCACTCCGAAATTCCAAAGGCTTATGCCCCCAAAGACGTCGAGAAAAAGTGGTATGAAATCTGGACGAAGAAAGGATATTTTCACGCCTCTTCCGCCAGCCGCAAGAAACCGTACACGATTGTGATCCCCCCGCCCAACATTACCGGAATTCTGCACATGGGCCACGCGCTGAACAACACCTTTCAAGATATCCTGACGCGTTACAAGCGCATGAGCGGCTTTGAGGCGCTGTGGATTCCCGGTACGGACCACGCGGGGATCGCCACGCAAAACGTCGTTGAAAAGTCGCTGCGTGAGGAAGGTTCTAATAAAAACGCGCTGGGGCGTGAAAAGTTTCTCGAGCGCGTTTGGAAGTGGCGCGAGAAGTACGGCAATACGATCATCCGCCAGCTTCAGCGGCTCGGTTCCTCCTGCGACTGGGAGCGCACGCGTTTTACGATGGACGAGGGGCTTTCGCGCGCGGTGCGGGAGGTGTTTGTGCGGCTTTATGAAAAAGGACTGATCTACCGCGGCAAGTACATCATCCACTGGTGTCCGCGCTGTCAAACCGCGCTTTCCGACGAGGAAGTTCAGCATAAAGAGATCACGGGTCACCTGTACCACATCAAATATTGTGTCGAGGGCAGCGATCAGCTTTTGATCATCGCGACGACGCGGCCCGAGACGATGCTCGGAGACACGGCCGTGGGTTTTAATCCCGAAGACGAGCGTTATCGGCACTTGGCCGGTAAGACAGCCGTACTGCCGCTTCTCGATCGGCGGCTCAAGATTATCCAAGACAAGGCGATCGATCCCAAGTTTGGCACCGGGGTTCTCAAGATCACGCCCGCGCATGACCCCGTGGACTTTGAACTGGCTCAGCGTCATGGGCTCGACTTTATCAACATCTTTAACCCCGACGCGACGCTGAATGAAAACGCGGGCCCCTTCAAGGGTCTTGACCGTTTCGAGGCGCGCCAGCGCATCGTTCAGGAGCTGGAGGACAGGCGGCTTTTGATGGAAGTAAAGGAACACCCGCATTCGGTGGGTCACTGCTACCGCTGTCAGACGGTCGTGGAGCCCACCTTTTCATCGCAGTGGTTTGTGCGGATGAAACCGCTGGCCAAGCCGGCGCTCACGGCAGTGCGCGACGGACGCATCGTGTTTACGCCGGGCCGCTGGACCAAGGTGTATCTCGACTGGATGACGAATATCCGCGACTGGTGCATCTCGCGTCAGATCTGGTGGGGACATCGCATTCCGGTTTGGTACTGCGCCCCATGCCGCGCCCAAGACGTGAAGCCCAAAGCACCGGCGAAAGTGTATGTGGAGGCCGGCATGATCATCGCGCGCGAGGCGCCGAAGAAGTGCCCAGTCTGCGGTCATACGGATCTCGTGCAGGACCCCGACGTACTCGACACGTGGTTTTCCTCCTGGCTTTGGCCTTTTTCAACGCTCGGCTGGCCTGACAAGAACAAGGACCTCCAGTTTTTTTATCCGACCTCGGCGCTTGTGACAGGTTACGAAATCATTTTCTTCTGGGTGGCGCGCATGATCATGGCGGGATTTGAATTTATGGGTAAGGAACCTTTTAAGCAGGTTTATATTCACGGCATCGTGCGCGACGCCACCGGCGCCAAGATGTCCAAGTCGCTGGGGAACATCGTGGATCCGATCGAGATCATCGATCGGTACGGAGCCGACGCGCTGCGTTTCGGCATTATCTCGATCACGTCCGAGGGGCAGGATGTATACGCCTCGAAAGAAAAGTTTGAGGTGGGGCGCAACTTCGCCAACAAGATCTGGAACGCGTCGCGTTTTGTGACGATGAATGTGGGAGCAGAGAAGGTCGATCTTAAAAAAACGATTAAAGTGAGCGCTTTAAATCCGGCGGACCGCTGGATTTTGAGCCAGCTTGCGCGCACGACACAGTCCGTCACCACGGCGCTGGATCGTCTCCGCTTCAACGAAGCGGCGGCCACGCTTTATGAATTTTTCTGGCACCAGTACTGCGACTGGTATCTGGAGCTTGCCAAGACGCATTCCGGATCCAAAGAGACCCGCTGGACGATGTGCGTGGTGCTGGAGCGGGCGCTGAGACTGCTTCACCCTTTCATGCCGTTTGTGACCGAGGAGATTTGGCAGACGATTCCGCACGCGGGGGAGTCTATCATGCTAGCTCCGTGGCCCATCGCGGAGAAAAAGTTCGCGGATCGCCGCATCGAGGCGGACTTTGATCTTTTGACGAACGAGATCCAGGCGATTCGCAACGTGCGCGCGGCCTGGCAGATCAACCCCAAAGAGCGCGTGTCGGTGGTGATCAAGACCCTGCGCGAGCAGGAGAAAAAGATTTTGCAGGAGTACTCCTCTTACATCATGCACTTGGGACGCGTTGGGTCTCTCAAGATCGGCAAAAATATGCAGCGCCCCAAAGAATCCGCGGTGGCCAATATCGGCCGCGTGGAGACCTACGTGGTGTTGACGGGCTTGATCGATATCCAGATGGAGCGCCAGCGCATCGAGCTGGCATTGGGCGACGTGGCCAAGATGATCGAAAATCTCGAACGGCGTCTTGAAAACGATGATTTTGTGAAGAAGGCGCCAGCCGAAATTGTCTCGCGCGAACGCGCGAAAGTCGACGAGCTGAAAGACCGCAAGAAACGCCTCGAAGAAAACCTTAAAGTTTTAAGTGATGGATGCTAAGACCGAGCGTCATTGACCCCATCGTGCGGGCCGCGCTGAAAGAGGATGTGGGCCCGCGAGACCTCACCACCACTCTTTTAATCCCCAAAAACCGTTTTATCAAAGCGGATATCCGCTTTCATGAGAAGGGCGTGTTGTGCGGCATCGAGATCGCGGAGCGTGTGTTTCGGATCCTGGATGAGGATCTGCGTTTTTTGCCGGTCGCCAAGGACGGCGAAGAGATTGAGGAGGGCCGCGAGATCGCTTACTTGGAAGGCGAGGCGCGCTCGATTTTGATCGCGGAGAGAACCGCGCTCAATTTTTTGGGCTATCTTTCAGGGATCTCGACACTCACGCGCGCGTTTGTCGAGAAGGTGAAGGGTACCGGCGCCCAGATCCTCGACACCCGTAAAACCACACCCACGCTCCGGGCTTTCGAAAAATACGCGGTGAAGACGGGCGGCGGCATCAATCACCGCCTGGGGCTTTATGATCAGATCCTGATCAAGGACAACCATTTACGGATTCTCCTTCAAGAACCGCTTTTGTCGATCATCGAGCGCGCGCGAAGCGGCTCTTTAAAGAGAGCGATCCTCGGGGTAGAAGTAAAGAACTTAAAGGAATTCCAGGAAGTACTGAAAAGCTCGGCCAACTACATCCTGCTCGACAACATGACGCCCGCGACCGTGCGTGAGGCCGTGGCGCTGTTTAAGAAGTCGTGTGGCGGGGTGATCCCGCCGCCGCTCGAGGTCTCGGGCGGAATTACGCTCGACAACGTGCGCGAGTACGCCGAGGCCGGTGCCCAACGCATCTCGATCGGCTGTTTGACGCACAGCGCGCCCGCGATCGACGTGTCGCTGGATATTGTGG
>CAYJSE010000030.1:0-17628 GCA_964372765.1 uncultured Planctomycetia bacterium
CCTTCATAGGGAAAAATATCGAGCGAGCTTCTATTTGGCGGATAACAACAACTACGGCTATGCCCGATAGGGCAAGAAAGAAAGTTAGTTTTAACATCATGACCTCTGTGACCTCTGGGGCATTCTATCTGACACCCGCCTGACAAACCACACAAAAAAACTCCAATAAACTTTCAAAGTTTCGTTGTCGTAAGCTCCGTAATTTCGTATACTAATACAATGGGCATCGAGACACAAGATTTTGGGTGTGCGTTGAAACCAATCGTTCTCGGCACGAAAAATAAAGATAAGTTAAAAGAGCTGAAGCGTCTTTTGAAGGGGTCCGGCATTGAGGTGCTGGGGCTGGACGCGTTTCCGGCCTGCGCGGACGTCGTGGAAAACGCAAAGACATTCGAGGCGAACGCCAAAAAAAAGGCGGGCGCCTACGCCCGGCATACGGGCATGCTGACTTTGGCGGATGACTCAGGATTGTGCGTGGACGCTCTTCGCGGAAAACCCGGCGTTTACTCGGCGCGCTTTGCCGGACTCGGCTGCAACTACGAGGACAATAACCGCAAGCTGCTCAGGCTTTTAAAAAACGTGTCCGACAAAAAGCGCGGCGCGAGATTTGTGTGCGTGATCGCGGTTTACGACGGCAAGCGGTTCGTCAAAACGGTGCGGGGGGAGTGTCGGGGCCGCGTTGCCCATGAATCCCAAGGCCGGAACGGATTCGGGTATGATCCGGTTTTTATTCCCCGTGGTTTTAAGAAGACTTACGCGGAGCTTTCCGTGGCGCAGAAAAACAAAACCAGTCACCGGGGCCGGGCGCTTCGCGCGGCGCGCAGAATTATTTTAAAACTATTGAGACACCAGGCCCTGAAGTAGGCCGGAAATCTTTTTACCGATCACTTGACCGGTCGCTTGGCCTACTTTCTCGTATTTGGGTTCTTTTAAGGTGCCGGAGATTCGGTAGTTGGAGATGAAGTCACCGGCCTCGCGTACGACCAAGGGCACGAGGCCCCCGGCATCGAGCGCGCCCGCCAGGACATTTTGCGAAAACCCAATCGCCATCAAAAGATCCAGTTTGCCGTCAAACCCGATCGTGCCATTCACGTTTAGGTCCACCGTGTCGCTGTAGAGCACGAGATTTTGGGTCCAGATTTTTTTGTCATGAACGTCAAAGTTGGCGCTTGCGTTGTGAAACACGACCTTGTCGAGACCCTGGACTTTCACAAATAAAAGATCACCCATTTTCTTGAAAAGCGGCGTTTCCCAGAGGCGTCCGCTGCGTACGTCGATGGCGCCGGCGCCAACCCAGCTCTCCTGTTGCTTCACCCATCCTTTCATGGCAAGCTGAAAGATCGCGGTTCCCGACAAAAATTTATTTTTTATCGGCGCATCCTGAATAAGCCAGGCGAGATTCACGCCGTTGGCGTACGTGCGGCCTTCAAAAAAAGTGTCCGGCGTCGTCAAATCGAGCAGCAGTTTTCCGCCCAAAGCGCCTTCATAAAACCCGGCCTGAAAGTAGGGGATATCCAGGACTCTATTTTTCATGCGCACCTGGAAGAACAGATTGTCGAGCCGGATGGTGTCTTTAAAGTAAACAGGATTGCCTTGCGCGTCGATATCGAGCTGCCAGTCGAGCGGCCGGTTCCAAAGCCCCTTTAAAACAAAAATACACGAAAGCGCGCCTTTCAAACCGGCGGTTTTGAGCCACGCCGCTTTTTCCACGATGCGGGGGTGCAGGGAAGCAAGCTCCAGATCCGCCTGGCCCTCAATATCGAGATAGGGGTTTTTCAAGTCCACGAGCTGTCCCTGGAAGCGGGCCGGGATTCCGAGATAGCGGCCTTCGGCGTTTCGGATGAGAATCGTATTTTGAAGAAGCGTGAAATTACCCGACAGTGAAAGATCCGGCGACACAAGCTCGAGCGCTCCCAGATCCCCCGGTTGCTTAGGAAGAAAAGCGTCGAGCGCATATTTTTTGTCTCCCGCGGTGAAGCGGCCCTGTTGGACCTTAAAGCCCGAATCGTCGGCTTGAATATTTCCGGAAATGTCCGTCACCCGGATTTTCTCGTCCTTGCTCGTGACGGTGCCGTTTTGCACGGCGATGGACGAGGAGGCCGTGAGGCGGACGGGCTCTTTCAGCGTGCCCGTTACGGTTATCTCAGCTTTGCAGTTGCCCGTTAGGTCGTATTTTGAAAGCGTCTCTTTTTGCGGAGCCGGCAAAAGCTCCACGATGTCGCGGGCTTCGGCGTCGGAACGGATCACGGCCTCGAGGCGGCGCTCGGTAAAAGACTCGATGCGTCCTTCGGACGTGAAGTCGAGCTTCCCGTAGCGTCCGCGAATATTTTGAAATGTTAAAAGCTCGGGCTCGAACGATACCTGGCCCCGGATATTTTCTAAATGCGGGACTTGCCGGGCCAGCCCCTGGATATCCACGTCCTTCAGAGTCAGTTCGCCGCGGTAGCGTTCCAAGCGCGTCGCCTCGAGATCCCACACGCCCTTGGCCGCGAGCGACATCTGGCCCCGGTATTGCGTGACGTTGAGCGAGAGGTGTCCGTCTTTTAAGCCGGCCTTGGTTTGAAAGAGAATGCGGTTATCGTCGATACTTTTTAGCTGTAGGTTCGCGGTGACATGTCCGTCGTGCAAGATAGCGACGTTATTTTTCTGGAGATCCAAAAGCCAGCCGGGCACGCGCTCGCTTTTTAGATTGATATTGAAATCATACCCAGAAGTTTCAAGATTCCAGTTGCCGTTTAAAATGACATTCGCGTAAACATTGCGGCCAAGCAAAAATGAGCCGTCGAGCCTCACGACCGGCG
The DNA here is from genome assembly GCA_964372765.1 of uncultured Planctomycetia bacterium. Taxonomy (GTDB): domain Bacteria; phylum Omnitrophota; class Gorgyraeia; order 2-02-FULL-51-18; family CAYJSE01; genus CAYJSE01. Next base: position 2,802 of record CAYJSE010000030.1, read on the forward strand.
GCTTTGTGAAACGCGCTGTGAGATGGATATCGCGGATCTCTTCCACCACAGGGCTTTTCTCGGTGAGCCGGATGTTGACACGGCCGTTCGCGATATGCACCTGCTCCAGATAAACATTTTCAGGAAAAATAAAATTTTGGTTTTCGGGGATCACGGGAATCGGAATCTGTCCCGATATTTTTGTCATGCGGGGCGGGCCGGCCGCAGCCGGGCTTTGCAGTTTTAAAATATGGTCATAAACGGGCGCTTCCAGCGTGACACGCCTAAGAACGAGCTTCTTTTCTTTAAAAAACGGGATTAGCTGAAGGTCCACCACAAAGTTTTTGGCGGAAAAAATAAGCTCGCCGTTTTTGTCCGAGACGCGTAATTGATCAAAAATCACGCCTTGAAAAGGAAGATACAGGATTTTCGTGAACTCGACTTTTTTTTGGGTCAGAGCTTCGATTTTACGGATGACTTTGTTTTTCAGTCCAAAAGGCATGAGGCCGACCTGCCAATAGACGAGAAACAGCACTCCCAAGGCGCCGAGGAAAAGAAATAGTTTGAAGGATTTGCGATGGTGTATTTTCACCTAAAGAATTATAGCATATTCTGTGATACACTCGTTTCATGAAGCGGGTATTCATTTTCGCCGTTCTCATCATGGCGGCGGGGTTTGCCGTTTACGCGAACTCTCTGCAGGGTGAGCTGCTCTGGGACGACGAGGGGCTGGTGCTGCACAACCCCTACATCAAAGATTGGAAGTGGCTGCCCGCGCTTTTCACCAACACGCTTCAGTCGGGTAAAGGCGATCCCACCAATTTCTACCGGCCGCTTCAGATGTTGAGCTACATGGCCGACTATTCGCTGTGGCGGCTCGACGTGGTCGGCTATCATCTGGCGAATGTTTTCTGGCACATCGCGGCGGCGTTGGCGCTTTTCTGGCTGCTCCGCCTTATCTTAAAAAATGATGCGCTGTCGTTTTTGACGGCTCTTTTTTTTGTCGTGCATCCCGTGCACACCGAAGCGGTGGCCTATGTCGCGGGCCGCGCCGATCCGATGGCGGCCGCGTTTATGTTCTCAAGCTTTGCTTTGTATCTGCGCGGGCCGGCGATCTTGGCCTGGACAGTTTTTTTTCTGGCGCTTTTGTGCCGCGAAAGCGCGCTCATCCTGCCGGGCATGCTGCTCATTTACCACGCGGCATTTAAAAAATCCATTTCCTGGAAAAGATTCGCGGGTTACGCGGTCACGGCCGTGGTGTATCTGGTGATCCGTCAGAGGGTGCTGACCGGAGTCGCATTTGAAATTCCGAAAGATACCACGGCGCTCGAGCGCCTGCCTGGATTTTTCATCGCGATCGTCGAATATTTGAAGCTCCTTTTTGTGCCGCACAACCTGCATATGGAATACGGCGGGATTCTTTTTCCGATTTCGGAGCCGAAAGCTGTTTTTGGGATTTTGATCCTCGCCGGACTCGTAATGTGGGCGCTGTGGAGCCGCAAGCGCGCGCCGCTGACATTTTTTTGCGTCAGCTGGTTTGTGATCTTGCTTTTGCCGTATTCGAACCTGTATGTGCTGAATGCCTACATGGCCGAGCACTGGCTGTATCTGCCATCGGCGGGGTTTTTTATTTTGTTAGCCGGGAATCTGCTGCGTTTTAAAAAGATCGGGTGGGGAATCGCGGCGGCGCTCGTCATTTTTTATTCGTTCGTGACGATACGCCAAAACACCTATTGGCGCACGTCCGTCAGCCTGTACAAACGGATGCTCGAGCTCTCGCCCTACAGTTCACGGCTCTACAATAATCTCGCGAAGGCCTATCACGACGCTGGCCAGGACGACAAGTTAGTCGAGCTGCTGGAGAAAGCGATCCGGATCGAGCCGCAAAACATCGAGGCGCACATCAATCTCGGCAACGCGTTAAAACACGCCGGCCGCGTCGAAGAGTCGATCGCGGCTTACAAAAGGGCGCTGGAGATCAATCCCAATCATCCGGGCTCCTATCACAATTTGGGCGTCTTATACAAAGAGAAGCTGAATAATCCCGAGGAAGCTGTGCGCTATTTCAAAAAAAGTTTGGAGCTAAATCCGCATCAGGCCGACACGTACTTTTCCATCGGGCTGGTGGAGCAGGAGAGAGGCAACGAAGCCGGCGCGATCGAGTGGTACCAGAAAGCCGTGGCGCTGGACCCGGACAACGCCTCGATCTATCACGGTCTCGGCGCCGCTTACATTCGCATGGGCCGCAAAAATGAAGCAATCGCGATGTACGAAAACGCGTTGCGCGCGGATCCGCAATACGCGAGCGCTTATCATGACTTGGCCGTGATCTACTACAGCGACAATCAATTTCAGAAAGCAGTTTTTTATTTGGACCAAGCGATTCGTTTGGGATTGAGGGACAAATCTATCGAAGAGGCGTTGGCCCCTTATCGGTCTTGACAAGGGATTGTGACGGGACTATACTGAGAGTCCATTAGCAGTGAACAGTTTGTATTCCCTCCAGTGTTCGCGGTTCGCGAAAGGGATCGTAAAATCCTTGAACGGATCCGTCTCCTCAGATTTTCCGCCCAGTTGGAGAGGAATGTTTTTTGTTTTGAATTGCTTAAATAGATTTGAATGTTAAACGTGAAAAAATACAACGCAAAAAAGGAAGGAAGCAAAATGAGACGATTTCCCCTGTGGGTGGCGCTGTTTTTCGTCGTGGTGTTGGCGGTGAGCGGGTGTCAAAAACAAAATCAGGATACGATAGGTTTTGCGGACGCGAACTTGGATGTGGCCGAAGAGCTGGCTCAACTGCCGCATGCCTCCATGGTTCCTCAGCAAGGCGCGATTGAGGTGCTGCCGATTGAAACGACCCCAGTGACGCCGTCGCTTATGACCACCACCGCGACCAGTGGTTTTGAGACGGCGGCGCAGACCGCGGTTTCTGCAGGCAGTTTGTCGTACAATCAGAAGATTCAAGCCGCCTTGAGAAACGCGGGTCTCTATACGGGTAATATTGACGGCAAGATTGGTCCGGCGTCTAGAAAGGCCATCGAGACATTTCAGACCAACAATGGTCTGAAGGCGGACGGCAAAGTAGGTCCGCTGACATGGGCGAAACTTGAGCCCTACGTGAGCGGTTCGACCACGGACACGTCGGATTCTAGCAGCGCGATTCAATAATAATTCGTTTGTTTCTTTCCGGCATGTAGCCTCCGCCGCTTTGCTTCGCAAAGCGAAGCAGCGGGAGTGTCCCTGCATGCTATAATGACCCTCCTATGGAAACCTTTTCGTCGTATCTTGTCTGGCCCCAAAAAAAGTAAGATGCTAAAAGCCGTCAAACGCTTCTTTAGGAATATTCTCGTTGTCGTTATTCTCTTTTTTCTTTTTGTCGGCTATTTCAAATTTCGCGAATTTCTCACCTTTCGGAAGATCATTCACAATCTAAAGGCCGAGTCGCGCGTGGCCGAGGTGTTGGTCACGGAGTCCAGTATCGACGAGTACACGCGCCGCTACACGACGACGATCAAGTTTCTTGAGTACGATGTCGAGGGGCGGCCGCTAAAACCCAAGTACTTTACGTTCAACGGGAACCAGATTCAGTTTCAGTCGCTGGTGGTGCGTTTTGATGACAAGTATATTGAGGAAGGTCACCGGATGAAAGGTAAGAGTCTCTGTCTATTTATGAAGGCGTTTGTGCTGGACGGCCGAAATACCCAAGAGTTTCCGATCACGATTCCCGAGGCTGTGCCGGGCGGCTATCGCGTCGGGGACCCGCCGTCGCGATTCGAACGCGAAGTCTGGAAGCGCTTTTGGAAGTACGCGCTTTCGCCGGATGAGCGTCATCGCGTCGGCATCAAAAACGCGCAGATCGAGGCGCCGGGATCCGTCTTTGTGCCGGGCACGATTTATACGCTAGTATTGGAGCATGACGGGGGATTGAGAATTGATACGCGGCCGATACCGGAAATATTGAAAAACTAAATGGAAAAAGAATACATTTTCATAAAAAATGCCCGCGAGCACAATCTCCAAGGGATCGATTTAAAAATCCCCCGCAACGCGCTGGTGGTGTTTACGGGTTTGAGCGGTTCGGGAAAGTCGTCGCTCGCGTTCGACACGATTTACGCCGAGGGCCAGCGCCGCTACGTCGAGAGTCTTTCCGCCTACGCGCGGCAGTTTTTGGATCTCATGCAGAAGCCCCACGTGGATTTCATTGAGGGCCTGTCTCCGGCGATCAGCATCGAGCAGCGCACGGCCGGCTCCAATCCGCGTTCCACGGTCGGTACCACCACCGAAATTTATGACTACTTAAGACTTTTATACGCCAAAATTGGCGCGCCGCACTGCCCCAAGTGCGGCCGAAAGATTACCCAGCAAAGCGCTCAAAGTATCGTGGAGCGGATCCTGCAGTCCAAAAGCGGCAGTAAGCTCACGATCCTGGCGCCGCTCGTGGAGGGGCGGAAAGGCGAATACGAGGAGGTTTTCGCGCAAACCCAGAAGGATGGCTTCGTGCGCGTGCGCGTGGACGGCAAGCTCTATGAGCTTTCGGAGAAAATTTTACTCGATAAAAAGAAAAAACATACGATTGACGTGGTCGTGGACCGCCTCGTGCTGTCCGCCACAGGCGGAAAAGCCGATATCCAAAAACGGCTGACCGATTCCGTGGAAACCGCGCTCCGAACGGGCAAGGGAACAATGAAGGCGCTGGTCGACGAGGCGGAGGAGATGTTTTCTGAGCAGAATGCCTGCGTTCATTGCGGCTTAAGTTTTCAAAAGCTCGAGCCGCGGCTTTTTTCCTTCAACAGTCCTTACGGCGCGTGTCCCGAGTGCGACGGATTGGGCTACTGTCTGGAAATCGATCCTGAGCTTGTGATCCCGGATAAAACCAAGTCGATCCGCGGAGGAGCCATTGAGGCCTGGAAGCGCGGCGGAAAATCGCTCTTGATTTATCTGCGGCGGCTCATGCGCCGCGTCGCCGAACGCGAAGGGTTTAGTCTCGACACGCCGTTTAAGGATTTGAGACCTGAGCATCAGGAGCTCATTCTTCGCGGAGAAGAGGGGAACCGATGGAGTCATTTCGAGGGCGTGATTCCGAACCTCGAGCGCCGTTTCAAGGAAACCGAGTCGGAGTTTATGAAAGAGGAGATCAACCGGTTTATGAGTCTCAACCCTTGCGAGAGTTGCCGGGGAAACCGTCTGAAGCCCGAGGCGCTGGCGGTGTGCGTTCAGGGGTTAAATATCATGGAGCTGACGGCGCTTTCGATCGAGAAGGCGGGAGTATTTTTTAAAAGTCTAAAGCTCACGGCCACTGAAGAAAAAATCGCGGATCAGATTTTAAAAGAAGTCCGGGAGCGTCTCGGGTTTTTGGCGAACGTCGGCCTGGGCTACCTGTCACTCGCGCGCACCAGCAGCACGCTCTCGGGCGGCGAGGCGCAGCGCATACGGCTCGCCACGCAGATCGGGTCCGGACTCATGGGCGTGCTGTATGTTTTGGATGAACCCTCGATCGGCCTGCATCAGCGCGACAATGAAAAGCTGCTCGACGCGCTCGGCAGTTTGCGCGATCTCGGCAATACGCTGATCGTGATCGAGCACGATGAGGCGACGATGCGGCGCGCGGATTTTCTCGTGGATATCGGCCCCGGCGCCGGCAAACACGGCGGATACATCGTGGCGCAGGGCACGCCGGCTGAGGTGATGCGAAATCCCATCTCCTTGACGGGACGCTATCTCTCGGGCGAAGTGATGATCCCGGTTCCGGCGACGCGGCGGGACTGCCGCAAGCGAAAAAAGATCACGGTCAAAAAGGCGCGCGAGCACAATCTGAAAAATATAGACGTGGAACTGCCGCTCGGGCTTTTGATCGGCATCACCGGCGTGTCGGGTTCCGGCAAAAGTACGCTGGTGCACGAGATTCTCTTCAAGGGCCTGGCGAAGCGGCTTTACGGTTCCAAGGAAAAACCGGGCAAGCACGAGCGCATCCTGGGACTGGAAGCGATCGATAAGATTATCGAGATCGATCAGTCGCCGATCGGCCGCACGCCGCGCTCCAATCCGGCGACCTACACGGGGCTTTTTGGGCCGATCCGCGACATCTTCGCGCGACTTCCCGAATCCCGGATACGCGGCTATGAGCCGGGACGCTTTAGCTTCAACGTCAAAGGCGGCCGCTGTGAGGCCTGCGAAGGCGACGGCGTGAAAGTGATCGAGATGCATTTCCTACCCGATGTGTATGTGACCTGCGAGGTGTGCAAGGGGCGCCGCTTCAATGACGGGACGCTCGAGGTTTGGTACAAAGGAAAATCTATCGCGGATATGCTAGCGATGGACGTGGAAGAGGCGCTCGGTGTGTTCACGAACGTGCCGGCCGTGAAATCCAAGCTCCAGACGCTCGCCGACGTGGGTCTGGGCTACATCGAGCTTGGGCAATCGGCGACGACGCTGTCCGGCGGCGAGGCCCAGCGCGTGAAGCTGGCCACCGAGCTCTCGAAACGCGCCACGGGCCGCACGCTGTACATCCTCGACGAACCCACGACGGGACTTCACTTTGCCGACATCGCGTGTCTTTTAAAGGTGCTGCAAACGCTGGTGGATCAGGGCAATACGGTGCTCGTGATTGAGCATAATCTCGATGTGATCAAGACCGCGGACTATATCGTGGATCTGGGTCCGGAGGGCGGCGACCACGGCGGGGAGGTGGTGGCGGTGGGGACGCCGGAAGAAGTAGCGGCCAATGCGCGGTCGTATACGGGAAGATTTCTGAAGGAAGTATTGGGAAAGGAGCTTGCGGTTCGTGGGGCGTGAATCGTGGGGCGTGATCGTTGGTTTTGCGCTGCTGGGCCATGCGGCTTGGGCGGCGGATAGCGACGAGCGGGCTGGCTTTGCCCCGATCGAGCAGGCGTATGCCGACAAGCTCTACGAGACAGCGAAAACCGAAAGTCAGGAGTTTCTTAAACAGTACTCCGATTCCAAGTTTCGCGATTCGGCGCGAATGATGTTGGCCCAAAGTTTTTTAAATCTAGGCGAGTATTCGAAAGCCGCGAAGGAGTTTGAGTCGCTTTCGCGCAATTCGGGTGTGTCGGCCGTGAAAGAGGAGGCGCTGTACTGGGCCGGCGAAACGTATTTCAAAGCCAAAGACTACGCGTCGGCGATTAAACTCTATGGCGACGTGGAGAGTAAGTTTCCGAACTCCAAATTTTCCGTGTTTAGTCTGTACTCGAAAGCATGGTCGTTGTATGAGCTTGGGAATTCCAAAGAAGCCGCCGTCGCGTTTAAAAGAGTCGTCGAGCAGTTTCCCGACCATACGCTCGCGATCGACGCCCGCTATAAACTGGGCCAGTGTTATTTTGATCTTAAAAAGTACGAAGCCGCTTCCGAAGTTTTGTCCGAGTTTACCGAAAAGTATTCGCTGAATCCCAAGCTGCCGGACGCTTATTATCTTTTGGGCGAGGCCCACTATCATTTCGGCGAGTACACGCCCGCCTTGGAGGCGTTTAAAAAATCGTTGGAACTGGGTTTGAAGGACGAACTGCGGCCTTACGCGATGCAGGGCCTCGGTTGGTCCTATTTTCAGCTCGCCCGTTACGAAGAGGCGCTGCGCAGTTTTTCGCCGTTCGAGGAGGAAATCGGCGGCGCGCCGCTCGGAGACTCCTTTTTGTACGGAAAAGCGCGCAGCTTAGCCAAGCTCGGGCGCCACGCGGAGGCGCTGTCCACCTACGACGATGTGTTGAAGCGGTACCCCGACTCGACGTTTCGGGACGAAGCGCTTTTATGGAAGGGGCAGGCGTATTACGACCTAGCGCGTTTTGCAGAAGCCGCCGAACTCTACGAATCCATGTCGCGCCAGCTTCAGGACCCGGATATTTTGGACGAGGTTTTTTATAACTTGGGATGGGTGTACGTGCGGCTCAACCAACCGGACCGCGCGATCGAGTCATTTCAGTTTGTCGCTGACAATTCCAACAACGAGGTGCTGAAGATCAGCGCCGTCTGCCGCATGGGCGACACACTGCTCGAGACTCGGCGTTTTGAGGAGGCCAAGGACGCCTATGACCGCGTGCTGAAAGACTATCCGAAGAGTTTTTACGCCGACTACGCGCAGTATCAGCTAGGGACCACTCTCTTGGAGATAGGTCACTATGACGCGGCGGCGCTTAGCTACCAGAGTCTTCTCGTGAACTACCCTAAAAGCCACTTTCAGGACGAGGCGATTTATCGGCTCGGCATTGTGCTCATGAAAAAGGACAGCTTTCTTGAGGCGATCGCGCAGTTTCAAAAGCTGATGAAGCGTTTTCCCGAAAGCGCTCTGCGCGAAAAGGCCTATTTTCAAATCGCCAACTGCTACTCCAACGCGGGCCAGAGCGACAAGGCGGTATCGATCTTTAAAGAAATCGAAACGCAGTTTCCGGGTTCGGAGATCGCGAAGCTCTCGAAATATCACATGGGATGGTGTTATTATAAAATGGGCCGGCAGGACGTGGCGATCAAAGAGTTTGAAAGCTTCCTCGCGAAATATCCGGACAGCGAAATCGCCAGCGACGTGCACTATTCGCTGGGACAGTATTACTTTAACCGCGGCCGCTACGCAAAAGCGCGCGAGTATTTTGAGAGCATGCCGTCGCGGTATCCGTCGAGCGCGTTGTCCGACGACGCGCGTTCCTGGGCGGCGTCCACGTACGAGCGCGAGGGAGATCTCTGGGGGAGTGTGACACAGCTCCGGCTTTTGGCCGAGGAGTTTCCGACGTCCGAACTCGCGGCGCGGGGTCTTTTGAGAGTGTCCGATTTTTTGATTTCACAAGGAAAGCGCGAGGAGGCCAAGTCGGAGCTCCTCAAGATTTTAAACCGGTGGGAGACGGGCCTTTACCGCGCGTTGGCCGAGAAAAAGATGGCCGAAATTTTGAAGGTGGAGGGAAATTTACGCGAGGCCGAGCTTTTTTTTAATGAAGCGATCAAGCACGGGGACAAAGATCTGGTGCGGGAAATTCAGGCGGAGCTTGTGGAAGTGAATCGTTTGAAAGGTATCCAGAGTTAACGAAAGGGGGCGGTATGTGGGAGATAATGCAAAAGGGCGGGCCGATCATGTGGCCGATATTTTTTTGTTCGGTGGTGGCGTTTGCGATTTTGGTGGAGCGGTTTTTATTTTTACGGCGCCAGCAGATCGACACACGGACCTTCATGGAGCAGATTTCCAAGAGTCTGAAGCGTAACCGCGTCATGGAATCGATCGATCTCTGCGACAAAACGCGCGGGCCGATCGCCAATATATTGAAGGCGGGTATCCTGAAGCATGACCGGCCGCGCGCCGAGATCCGCGAAGCGATCGAGGATACCGCGATCCACGAAGTGCCGCGCTTAGAGAAAAATCTGCCGGTGCTGGCCACCGTGGCGCACATCGCGCCGCTCTTGGGGCTTTTGGGCACCGTGACCGGCATGGTCGAGGCGTTTCAGGTGATCCAGTCCAAGTCTTCGAGCGTGAACCCCGTGAATCCTGGGGATCTTGCGGGAGGCATTTGGGAGGCGCTCTTGACAACGGTCGCGGGTCTTTGCGTGGCGATTCCGACCTACGTGGCGTACAACTATCTCACCAGTCGCGTGGACGGTTTTGTGCTGGATATGGAGCGCAGCGCCACGGACCTTTTGAATATCTTAGGCGAGAAGAGGCAGGACGATGAGGTTTAGTCGTCTCAAGCGGCGCACTGAGATCGAAAAAGGCCAGCTCGACATCGCGCCCTTGATCGACGTGGTGTTTCTACTTTTAATATTTTTTATGCTCACGTCCAACTTCATCTTTCAGCCGGGCATCAAGGTGCATCTGCCAAAGGCGATCACGAGCGAAGTGATTTCAAGCGAAAACCTCGTGATCGCCGTGAGCGGGCAGGATCTTTTATTTTTAAACGAAAAGCCGATCACGATCAGTGATCTCGTGGCGGAGCTAAAGATCGCGGCGCGGGACAACAAATCGCTGCTCATCAAAGCCGACACGCGCTCATCGCTGGGGCGCGTGGTCGAGATCTGGGATCTGTGCCGCGAGTTGGGGATCGCGCAGGTCAATATCGCGACGAATCAAAAAATCGGGGATACTCTTTGAAAGATTACGAAACCTGGTCATTTACGCAAAAGTCATTTTTGTGGGCGCTTGGCGCGTCGCTTTTGTGGCATTCGTTTTGGTTTTTTATGGTGACGATTGAGGTCAATCCCCATCACGCTGCGTCCAAGCCGCGGCCCACGATCGTCTCACTCGGGCCGGTGCTCGAGGATTCGTTTTTTAGAGTTTTGATCGAGACGAAGCCGGAGCTTTCCGAGACCTTTTACCGGCGTCTTTCAGATTTTTCGTCGGCGCTGGACGTGCCGGCGGCCGCGCCGCCGCGCTACGGGCCCGGAGACGTGGTCAGCATGCCGGATCGTCGCTTCGGGTCGTCTCTTCGAGGTATGTTGAGCGGGGAGAAGCAGGTGCCGGTGCACGAATTTACCGAGCGGATGAGCACTGAATTTGAGCAGAAATCGTTTGATATGGAAAAGGAACTGGAGCAGAGTCCGTAATGTTTCACATGGACGTTTCGACCGCGGTTTTTTGGTACCTGATGTCGGCGCTCATTTTGATCTTTGTCGGCTGGGTGTTTTTTGAGCGCAGTGTGTCCCTGCCCAAGTTTGTGCGCGAGGAGGCGGATGTGTGGGAGTGCGCGATCTGCGCCTACACCTACGTGGATTCTCTGCATCAGGAAATCTCGCAATGCCCTCAGTGCAAGAGCTACAATAAAAAGCCTTCCGACGACCGGTTTGTGTAGTTTTTTATTTTTTTAATCAAATCCACATCCAACTCAATCATCCTCAGTTTATTTATAAAAACCTAAGCCCACCCTTGAAAACCCGGCACCCATCACGTATGGTTCATAGCACCTACGCAGTTTGTAAGTAATTCCGCAAAACTGGCGCCAGGGAATTTGAAAACAAAATTATGTGTGCCAAAAAACGACAGGATTTCAAAAGGCCTGCTCCCCAAAAAGTCGCCGCTCGGCTGAATCCCCTGATTCTCAAGACACATAGGATTATTATTTAATTTGATTAAATAACAATAATATGTTATTCTTCTGATATGCGATTTAAGCGTCTATTAAAACTCGATAGTCTAAAAAACTCAGCGTTTGTTTTTGGTCCGCGCATGACGGGTAAAACGTTTCTCATTAGTAGTCTGTCTTGTGCTCGGTACATCGATCTTTTGGATCCTGAGAAGGAGCTACAGTTTGAAAGAACGCCGCGGCTATTTTGGGAGGAGATCCAGGCTTTAAAAAAGGGTGATCTTGTCGTGGTGGACGAGATTCAGAGGGTGCCGGCGCTTCTGGACTATGTCCAAAAGGGTATTGAGTCTTTGGGTCTGCGTTTCATCCTTTCGGGTTCTAGCGCCCGCAAACTACGCCGCGGAGGCGCCAACCTACTCGGCGGACGAGCTCTGGATTTAAAGCTTCACACCCTGACCGCTGAGGAAATTGGCCCGCACTTTAATATTGACGATGCTCTACAGTTTGGCACTCTGCCAAAAATCAGCCAGTCGATTCTCTCCAAAGACAAAGATGCCGCGCGGTCTTTACTGCACACCTACTACACGACGTACATTAAAGAGGAGATCCAGGCAGAGGCGCTGACGCGTAATGTGGGCGCTTTCCAACGATTTTTGAATGTGGCTGTACAGGGTAACGGACAAATCATTGAGTTTCAGAATGTATCCCGTGAATGCTCTGTGCCGGCCAGCACCGTCAAGGAGTATTACTCTATTCTGGAAGATACGCTAATAGGTAGTTTTTTGTGGCCATGGGACCGCAGTGAAAGAAAAAAGGCGAGGCCAAAGTTTTATTTTTTTGACTGCGGTGTTGTTCGAGCTATTCAAAATCGGCTTCAAGATCCGCCAACGCCGCAGGAGACGGGAATTTTGTTTGAGAATTGGATTATCCTGGAGCTTGCCGCTTATCGGGATTATCTGGGCAAAGACCATGAGTTTACGTTTTGGAGAGAAGGTTCTCATGAGATCGATTTGCTGATTGTGGGTGGGAAGGGCCCGATTCTTGGAGTTGAATGTAAGTCCGGCCAAGGCACACCTTCTCGAGTTACTATTGATGCTTTTAAAAAGCGTTTTCCTAAAACGCCACTCGTTGTCGCGTCTCTTTCAGATAAAAATAGGCGTAAACTTGATTCCGGAATCGAGATATTTCCCTGGCGGGAGATAATCGATCTTTACAAAAATTCCCATTGAGGCTCACCGTCAAAGCGCATCCCAGGTCCAAGCGGGAGCGCGTCACGCAAACCGGCGAGGCGGACAATTGATAATAAGTTACCATACATTATTTGATATTTAGTATTTTGTATGGTAACTTATTCTTCGTGAGGGATACGATATGGGTGTGATCAAGGGGGTGTTGAGGGAGGAGCTCGCCAATTCACTCCGAATGAAAGAGGGTTACGAGAGAGAGCTCGGCAAGCTCCCTGTAGGCAGTCTCATTAAAAAAAGGATCAAAGGCCATGTCTACTATTACCTTGTTTGCAGAAAAAATGGCAAAGTGCGGTTTGTCTACAAGGGCAAGTCCAGCCCACAAGATCTTCGGAGGTATATCGCCGCCAAGAAATCTCGGGCTCGTTACCGCAAACTCCTCTCCCAAGTCAAAAAACAGATTCGATTTTTAAAGAGCAGTCTCCGTGGAAAAGAATCAATATAAGCTCTGCCTAGAAGTTTTTAGCCGCATGGACAAGGCGGGTTTCTTGGGGGACGTTATTTTGATCGGCAGCTGGTGTTTGCCATTTTATAAGGATTATTTTAAAGGAATAGATTATTTTCCCTCCATCCGTACTCGAGATGTTGATTTTTTGGTACCCAATCCAAAAACACTTCGTTCATCTGTAAAGGCGCAGGATCTTGTGAAGGATCTGGGATTTATCATCGGATTTCGAGGGCGAGAGGGCTATATGGTGCTGGAGCACCCGGATCTCGCTGTTGAATTTTTGGTGCCGGAGCGTGGAAAAGGTTCTGATAAACCTGTGCCGCTACCCAGCCTTGGTTTTAATGCCCAGGGCTTGCGGTTTCTAGAACTCCTTTCAAAGGATACGATTGTGGTCGCTGTTGAGGGAATTTCATTAACCTTGCCTCACCCGGTGAATTTTGCTCTCCATAAGCTCATTATATCGGCGAGAAGATCTCAGGGGAAAGGGGACAAAGATCGTGCGGCTGCGGTTAATATCCTAAAAAGCCTAATCGCCAAGAAAGAGGACTGGAAAATTGTAAAACTTTTTGATAGTTGTCCGCCAAGATGGAGAAGTGCAATTTTAAAAGAACTGCGCTTGCTTGGCGAAGAATCAATTGTCAATCTGCTGGCCAGATAAATGAGACTCACCGTCAAAGCGCATCCCAGGTCCAAGCGGGAGCGCGTCGCGCAGACCGGCGAGGCCGCCTACGAGATCTGGGTGCGCCCTGCGCTCGAGGACGGCAAGGCCAACGCGGCTGTGATCGCGGCGCTGGCCGAGCATCTGGGCGTGGCTAAGTCGCGCCTGGTGATCGTCCGTAGCCAGACAGCTAGGATAAAGACAATTTGGATTCGCCCGATTTAACGGATCCTTCAAAATGGATATAATCGGACGTAATCGGGCACAGAAAATGTATCCTAGGATAATTTAATTGACTACTTTTAATTATCATGATATACCAATGTTAATATGTCGATGATACCTCGAAGGATACGGCTCCCAGCAAGTCCCGCTAACAGCTTCTTTTTATGGGGTCCCCGCCAGAGCGGGAAGAGCATGCTTCTCCATTCAAGCTATACGCACGCCATTTGGTATGATCTTTTAAATACCGATTTATATATTCGTTTAATAGAAAAACCTAGCCTGCTAAGAGAAGAGCTTTTACACGCTCGGCGTCAGCAAAAAAAACCGCTCTTTGTCGTCATCGACGAAATTCAGAAAATTCCCGCCTTGCTCGATGAGGTGCATTGGCTCATCGAAAACGCGGGTATTGTTTTTGGTCTCTGCGGGTCGAGTGCCCGCAAGCTACGAAAAGGACATGCCAATCTTTTGGGCGGCCGCGCGATACGGCACGAGCTCTTTGGTTTTGTCTCCGGCGAGCTTGGGTCTAAATTTGATCTCGAGCGGATGCTGAATCATGGCTATCTTCCCAGGCACTATTTGGCGGAGGCCAGCGACAGGCTTGTCCGATCCTATGTCAACGACTACCTCAAAGAAGAAATCGCGGCCGAAGCGCTGGTCAGAAATCTGCCCGCTTTTTCCAGTTTCCTGAGCGCCGCGGCGCTTTCCGACACGGAGCTTGTCAATTTCTCCACGATTGCCAGAGATTGCGGTGTGTCTGCTCCGACCGTCAAAGAATATTTTCAGATTTTGGTCGACACACTGCTGGCGCGGTTTCTCGAGGCCTATCGCAAGCGGCCAAAGAGGCGAGTGATCACAGCGCCGAAGTTTTATTTTTCAGATGTGGGCGTCGTCAACTATTTGTCCAAGCGGGGGAAGATTGTTCCCGGATCGGAGCTTTTTGGCAAAGCATTTGAGAGCTGGCTGTTTCACGAGCTCCGCGCTCACAGCGCCTATAGTGGGCAGGATTATGATCTCAGCTATTGGCGGCTCGCCAGCGGTATCGAGGTAGATTTTATTGTAGGGGATATGAAGATTGCGATCGAGGCCAAGGCGAGCGCCAAAATCAATTCCGATCACCTAAAAAATTTAAGAGAAGTCGTGAAGGACCACCCCAAGCTCAAGCGAAGAATCGTGGTGTGTCTTGAGCCGCGGGCTAGAAGGACTGAGGACGGGATCGAGATTTTACCCTACTCCGTTTTTACGGACCATCTCTGGTCCGGCAAGATCAGTT
>CAYJSE010000031.1:0-16186 GCA_964372765.1 uncultured Planctomycetia bacterium
TCCGTTTAGCCGCACTGTCATTGCGAGCGACCGAAGGGAGCGAAGCAATCTGAGCCGACTGGGTTTGGATTGCTTCGGCGTTTTGCGCCTCGCAATGACGGGGTTGTATAGATTATAACTATATGTAACCCAATAGTACAGCATAGGTTATAGATATTTGATAATATTTGATTAAATATAATAATATTGATAAATATTAGTAAGTAATGTTGACAATTAGTAATTATTATTATATACTTGAGGCAAAGGGGGGTTCAAGCCATGATGGGCGCAGAACCAGTTCCAATGCCGAAAGAAGAGCCGGGAAGGCCGGTCCGTACGCAGATCATGACCACCAAGGAGATCGCCAAATACTTAGGCGTTCATGAGATGACCGTGTACCGGTGGCTGAAGAAAGGCGTGTTGCCCGGTTTTAAAATCGGGGGTCGTTGGCGCAGCAAGAAAGACCTGCTCGACGCTTACCTGACTCGGCATATGGAAGAACAACATTAATTTGGAAGAATGGCTCGTTGACGGTTATAACCTTCTGCATCGACTGAAAAACGTCCCCAGAGAAAAACTTTTCCAGATTTTGGCCAATTTTGCCGCGAGTCGCAATCTTAAAGTCACGCTTGTTTTAGATGGCAAAGGTCAACCCGATGATTTTGCGGCGTTTAAGACAGCACAGTTTCAGATTATTTATTCTCAAAACGTTTCGGCCGATTCGTGGATTGAGCGCTATGTGTGCGAGAAAAAATCAGGCGTTGTCGTCACCGAAGACCGCGCGATTTCCAACATGGCTCGCGGATCGGGCGCGCGCGTGATAAAAGCGGCGGAGTTTGTCGCGCTGATCGAAGAGGTATCGAAAGAGCGCGGCGATGTTGCCTTTAAAACACGGACCCAGTCCCACGGATTTCATCGGCCCTTCGACGACAAATTGAAAAAATTTCTGTGTTAAAATAACCGGATGTATAAAAAAGTCTTTCTGAAAGGTCCGTCGGAGGCCAGGTTTCGTCCCGGGCATCCGTGGATATATCGTTCCCAGATCCAGTCCGCCGATGGCGGCCCCAAACCCGGAGAATGGGTCGAGGTCTTAGCGCGCAACAAAAAGCCGATCGGTGTCGGCTACTACAATCCCCAATCCGAGATCACAGTCCGTCTTCTTTCCCGTGAACCGATTGATTCAATTGAAGCATTTTTAAAAGCGAAAATCGAAGCGGCTATCGGGTTTCGGAAGCGATTTGTGCGTGAGACCAACGCGTTTCGGGTGATCTCCAGCGAAGCCGACGGTCTGCCGGGGCTTATCGTGGATCTATACGGGGAGGTGCTGGTGGTGCAGTTTTTGACGGCCGGTATGGAGGCGCTAAAAAATCCTATCCTCCAAGTTCTGTCTTTTATGCTTCAACCCAAAGGAATTTTCGAGCGAAGCGACTCGCATTCGCGCGAGTCCGAAGGGCTCGATAAAAGAGTGGGTTGGATTGAGCAGAATTGCGGCGCGGAGACAGTCATTTTTGAGCGCGACGTGCGTTACACGGTGCGGTTTGGGGAGGGCCACAAAACGGGGCTTTACCTGGATCAGAGGGAGAACCGGTTTATGATCAGAGATCTCGGGATTCGGGGGCGTGTGCTGGACGCGTTTTGTTATGTGGGCGGATTTGGTCTACACTTGGCAAAAGCGGGCTGTGAGGTGTTGGGTATCGATAGCCAGGAAGATGCGATACGTTTGGCCGAGCAAAACCGCGACTTGAACGGGATAGATCCGAAAAAGCTGCAGTTTGAAACGGGAAACTGTTTTGACGAATTGAGGAACTTAGAGAAAAAGAAAGAAAAGTTTGACCTCGTGATCCTGGATCCTCCGTCGTTTGTGAAACGGAAAAAAGAGCTGGCGGGCGCCGTCGCGGGCCAAAAAGAGATCGTTCTTCGGTCGATGAAGCTTTTAAATCCGGGCGGGTTCTTGGCTGTATTTTCCTGCTCGTTTCACATGGACGAAGGACTGCTCATGCAGATTTGTATGAGCGCCGCGGTGGACACGCGTCGGGATTTGCGCGTCATCAAATTTTTCAAGCAGTCCCTCGATCATCCCATCAACCCTTTCATCCCCGAAACCTACTACCTCAAGGGCTTCCTTTTTTCCACTTAGCTCGTTATAATGAAATGATGAAACGGTTCGTGTTTTCGCTCATCATTTTTCTTATTGCCGCCGATGCTGCACAGAGCTTTACGCTGTCTAGTTTTGAGACGCCTGAGAGCATCATCGTCGATCCCGAAAACGGCTACTACTACGTTTCCAATATCAACGGGAATCCCACCGACAAAGACGGTAACGGTTACATTTCTAAAATCAATCCCTCGGGCAGCGTGTCGATTCAACGATTTATTGCCAGTCAGAAAGACCAGCACGCGCTGCATGCCCCGAAAGGGCTTCTTGTGATCGGCAAAAATATTTTTGTGACGGATATCGACACGGTGAAGGGGTTTGACAAGGAAACCGGCAAGGCGTCCGTGCTCGTGGATCTGTCGAAACTGGGTGTTAAATTTTTAAACGATCTGGCAACCGATGGAAAAGGCATGATTTACGCAAGCGACATGATGACGAATCAGATTTTCAAGATCGATTCCAATAAAGACTACCAGGCGTCGGTGTACGCTGGAAGCGTGAAACTGGGCGGCCCCAACGGTCTTGTGATCAACCCCAAGAATAAAAATCTGATGGTCGTGACGTTTAAGTCGGGACGCATCCTCGAGATCGATCGCGATGGCGATATCCACGTGATCAAACGTGGTTTGACGACGCTTGACGGCTTGGACCACGACCGCTCAGGGAATCTCTATGTTTCAAGTTTTGAAAAAGGCGAGATTTACAAGATTCCAAACTACGGCCGCGGTACGATTAAGACCTGGATGAATGGCCTTACAACCCCGGCCGATATTTCCTATGACCGTAAAAAAGATGAGGTGCTGATCCCTTCGATGAAGGGGAATTCCGTCACAACGCTCCCCGCGTTGAAATCAGACTCTAAAAAATAAAAACCAGATAAGCGTGTAGATCGGCAAGAGAACCGGCAGACTGTAGCGCAGAATATAGCCGAAAAAGCTCGGTGTGTGCACTTTTTGCTGATCGGCGATGGATTTGACGAGGAAATTCGGCCCATTGCCGATATAGGTCATCGCGCCGAAAAACACGGCTGCGACGCTGATCGCTTTCACATAAAGAGAATGGTTGATCAAGAGTCCGCGTACTTGATCATTGAACGATGCATGGGCGCCCGGTTCGACAAAAAGTCCAACCGCGGCTGTTAAAAAATTAAGATACGTCGGAGCGTTGTCGAGTACGCCTGAAAGAATTCCGGTTCCCCAATAAAATTGTTCGACCGTTTTTATGCCGAGATCCTGCGCGTGATGTTCCAGCCACTCCAAGGCCGGAATCATCGTCGCGAAAATCCCCGCGAATAAAATGGCGACTTCCCGGATCGGCGCGAAGTTAAAATCATTCATTTCGTGAACTTGTTTCGGGGTTGTTTTATAGGAAAGCACCGCCGCCGCGATCATGATCGCTTCTCTTAAAAAAAGAGGGTCGTTGATAAACACGGACCCCAAGATCATCAAAAGAAAGAGTACGTTGTGTGTCCCGTCAAAACGCCATTCCTCGTGAGCCGTTTCCTGGGCGCGCACGGCTTTCGGAGCCCTTAAGAAATTGCGGTAATCCAGGACAAAGAAGATTACGAGCACGAGAACCGTGGTCAAGAACCACTCGAAGATCACATTTTCCATCACCCAAAAAAACGGCACACCGCGCAAGTACCCTAAGAAAAGCGGTGGATCGCCGATCGGCGTCAGCGCGCCGCCGATATTCGAAACGAGGAAGATAAAGAAAACCACGTGAAACGCCGTGATGCGGTATTTATTCATGCGTATCCAGGGGCGAATCAGCACCATGGAGGCGCCGGTGGTGCCGAGGAAGTTCGCAAGCACCGCTCCGATAAAAAGAAATACACAGTTGACGACAGGCGTCGCCTCACCCTTGACGTTGATGTGAATACCGCCCGCGACGACAAACAGTGATCCGATAAGGGCGATGAAACTAAAGTACTCTTGAGCCGTGTGGGCTAGGCTGTGACTATTTTTTAGCCCCAGAAGATAATAGGCGGCGACCAGTGCCCCTAAACCGAGAGCGATGACTGGATAAAATCTTTCCCAGAAGTGCTTATGGACGAGCGGTAATACCGCGATAGAGCCCAAGAGCAACCCAAAGGGGAGTATCCAGATGGGCTCGGGCATCAGAAATAGATTGCGTTTTCAATCGCGTGTTGAGTGAGCTCGATGAGCGAATTGGGAAAAATACCTAAAGCCACGATCGCTATGAAGAGTAAGAGGCCGATCCACTTCACCGAAAAGGAGAGCTTAAGCGGCGTCGAGACGCTTGGTTTTTCCATGTACGCGTGTTTGACGAGGATGAGGTAGTAAAAAAGAGACACGACGCTGTTCAAGACCGCCCAGAGTACGAGAAACCAGTGCCCCTGGTCCATCGCGGCCGAGAAGAGTATCCATTTACCGGTGAAGCCGATGAGGGGCGGAATTCCAGCCAGCGACAAAAGGCTCAAAAGCAAAATAAGCGCCAAAAAAGGTGAGCGGTCCGCCAGGCCGTTGAAATCTGAAATTTGCGGGTTGTCGTCCTGGGAGTCTCGGGCGATCTCGAGCACCACCAAAAAGGCGCCGGTATTCATGAGAATATAGGCGATCGCGTAAAACACGGCTGAAGAAAAACCCTCAAAACTACCCGATAAGAGACCCAACATGATATAACCGGCTTGAGCGATGCTGGAATAGGCCAGTAGCCGCTTCACATCCTGCTGAACCAGCGCTACCGTATTCCCGAGCGTCATCGAGATAAAGGCCAAAATACCCAACACCACGACAAAATTGTCGCTGATACCCATCCACAGAAAGATGCGTATGAGGATAGCGACGGCTGCCGCTTTGGAAGCTGTCGCGATAAACGTGGTCACCGGTGTCGCGGCGCTTTGGTACACATCCGGCGCCCAGAAATGCATCGGAAACCCCGAAAGCTTAAAAAGAAGTCCCATCGAAACCAGCGCCAGGCCGACGACGAACGCAGGTTCTGTGATGAAGTAGGCGGAGCCGAGCGCGATCTCCGGCAGATACGTGCTGGCGGACACGCCCGCCAGTAAACTGAACCCATAAAGTAAAAGGCCGCTCGCGGCCGCGCCAAACACGAGATACTTCATGCTGGCTTCGGAGGTTTGACGATCGCGCTTCAAGGCCGAAAGAATGTAGAGCGAGTAGCTCGAGAGTTCCAGCGACACATAAAAAGTCAGGATGTCCGCGGCGCTCACAAGCATCATCATCCCCAGCGTCGCGGTTGACAGGAAAAACATATATTCCACGCGCTTGCCGTCCGAAATAGCGGGAGAATCTTCGGATAGAAAGAACACAACGACAAGCACCAGCGTCAGAACGACTTTGAATATTTGTGAAAAAAGATCGATCGTGTAGGTACTTTCAAAGAGCGCGCCGGAAAAATTTAAGGTGTACACCGCGGCCGCCAAGCTCCCGAAACCAAAAAGCAGCCAAGCCGGTTTTAAAAGCGCTAAACCGGGCTCCTTTTTAAACAGCATGAGACACAACAGCGTGACAAGGAAAACTGAAACGACGATTTCGGGTAAAAAAAGCATCAGAATACACCCAGTAAGCTTTGTGTGGACGTCGAAATCCAGTTGATAAAAATTTGCGGGAAGATGCCGAAGAAAACCAGGCATCCCACTAAGACAGCCCTAGGAATAAACTGAAACACGCCGATGTCCTTGAAATGCTCATGGTGTTTATTGACAGGGCCATAAAACGCTTTCTGCACGGCGGACAAGACGTAGTACGCGGTGATCAAAAGCGCCAGGATCGATGTGATTCCTATGACGGGGTAGATGCTGATCGCGGCGATCGTGACGAGAAGCTCGGCCACGAAACTGCCCATACCCGGGAGCCCCAAGCCGCACAAACCCGCAAGGATGAAAAAAGCCGAGATTAACGGCGCTTTTTTGGACAATCCGCCCAGCTCGTCCAACATGCGCGTGTGGCAGCCGTCGTAGATCCAGCCCACACAGGAGAAGAAAAGCGCCGTCATGATGCCGTGCGCGAACATTTGAAAAAGGGCGCCGTTAAAACCGGTGGTGGTCATCGTGGAAATGCCAAGCAAGACGATACCCATGTGGGAAACGCTTGAGTAACCGATGATGTATTTTAAATCTTTTTGCTGAGTGGCCACAAAGGCGCCGTAAACGATATTGCAAAGCGAAAGTCCCGCGATCCACGGAGCCCAGTAATAAGCGCCTTCGGGAAGAAGGTACACGCCGACGCGCAGGATACCAAAGGCACCCAGTTTCATCAAAACGCCTGCGTGCAGCATGCTCGCCGCTGTCGGTGCCGCGACGTGGCCGTCCGGCGACCAGATGTGAAATGGAAAACACGCGGCCAGAACGCCAAAGCCGAGAAACAGTCCCAGAAAAAGGATTTTTTGCACTTCCGACGTAAACGCCACCGTTTCTTTCAAAGTCACGAGGTCAAAGGTTCCCGAGCCCGGCAGGCTGTACATATAGAGGAAGCCGGCGAACATCAAGGCGCTTCCCAGAAGCAGATACAGTGTCAGTTTCATGGCCGCGTACTGTTTATTGGTGGAGCCCCAGATCACGATCAAAAGATACATTGGGATCACGGCGATTTCATAAAATAAAAAGAAGAAAAATAGATTTGTTGTCATGAAAACGCCGAACACACCCGACACGAGAAATAGCATGTTGGCGAAAAAGTCTTTGACCCGGTAGGTGACTGTCCAAGAAACCAGCACCCCGCAGAAAATTACGATCGAGGTTAAAAGGATCATCGAGACGTTGAGGCCATCCACGGCGTTCGAGTAGTGAATGCCGTAGCTGGGCACCCAAGCCACATTTTCTACAAACTGAAACGAAGGGTCCTGACCGTTGAAAATAAGGCAAAGATAGATCGACAGCACCAGCGTCACGCCGGATGCAGCCAGCGCCACGAGGCGAATCAGCTGTTCGTAGCGGCGCGGTATGAGCAAAATCGCAAAAAGACCGACCACCGGAGCGAGCAGAATCGAAGAGAGAATCGAAAAACCCATTTAAAACCCCGTCACGTAAAACAAAATGAGTACCCCCGCCGCCACAGCCAGCGACAGGTAGTTTTGTAAAAGGCCGTTTTGAAGCTTGGACGCCAGAGCGCCTAAGCGTTTCACGCTGTAAGACGTTTGGTTGACCATGAGTTCATTCACGAACGTGCGGTCAAACCAGTGAAGTACTCCCGCAAAGCGCAGAGCGATGTGTTTAGTCGCGACTTGGTACAGGTCGTCGATATAAAATTTGTTTTCTAAAATATTCTTGATCGGCGAACGCGATACGTTTAGTTTTTCCAGCGCGGCTTCCGGATTTTTAAACTGCAAGTAGGCGAGCGCAAGGGCCGCGAGAATCAAAACTGTCGTCGTGCCGATGATTTCCCAATTGAGATGTGTTTCGTGCCCGCCTGCCGGATGGGCAGGGCCGTGCAGCCAGTGGATGACGGATTGGCCGAGTAACGGGGTGCCGGAGAATCCGACGTAAAGTGAAATGAGTGCGAGTGACACGAGGGGAATGACACGGCAGGTGTCGGTGAGCGGTGTGCGCCCGCCCGACGCTTTTCCGCCAGAGGACGGATCCGCCGGCAATATGGCGGAAGCGGCGGAGTGTGCGTGGTTTTTCGAGAGCGCAATCACGAAAAACATTCTCCCTGAGTAGTAAACCGTCAGGAAGCTCACAAAAAGCGCCACGACGTAAAAGATAAAATTATGTTCGCGTAATGCTTCGAGGATCATATCTTTGCTGAAAAATCCTGAGAATGGAAATATTCCCGAAAGCGACAGGAGTCCCACGGCCAGCACGATCATCGAGAGCTTTTCTTTTTTTCCGCCTTTTTGGCCGATCTCCCAAATGTCGTTGGAGTGGAAGTGGTGGATAAAAGCGCCCGCCGTCAAGAATAAAAGCGATTTAAAGTATGCGTGCGTCGCCAGGTGAAACATGCCGGCGACGGCGTTTCCGGCGCCGATGCCCATCACCATGAGCCCCAATTGGCTCACCGTGGAATAGGCGAGTATGCGTTTGATGTCGCGCTGAATCGTCGCCAAAAGTGCGGAAGTGACGGCCGTCAACGTGCCAATAACCAGGATGACGGTCAGGGTGGTCTGGGAGGCGGCAAAAAGGGGAAACGCGCGTACGAGTAAAAATACACCCGCCGCAACCATCGTGGCGGAGTGGATCAGCGCCGAAACGGGCGTCGGGCCCTCCATCGCGTCCGGCAGCCACACATGAAACGGAAACTGCGCGGATTTACCCATCACGCCCATGAACACGAGGATGCCGATGAGGGTTAATAGTGGTAGGGGCAATTCACGCATTGTCTCCACTGCGTGACTCATATCCAAAAAATTCAAAGTCCCTGCGAAAATAAATAAAAGAATGATCCCCAGGTAAAATCCGAGATCCGCGAGACGGTTAATCACAAACGCCTTGCGCGCGGCCTGCGCGGCGCTTGGCTTCTGGTACCAAAAACCGATCAATAGATACGAGGAAAGACCCACGAGCTCCCAGAATAGAAATGTCTGCAGTAGATTGTTGGAGAGGACGATACCCGTCATGGAAAACGCGAAAAGACTTAAAAAACTAAAATAACGCGAGCGGTCCTCATCGTCGGCCATGTAATAGAATGAAAAGATCTGCACAAAAAGCGTGATCGTCGTGACGATCGTGATCATGAGAAGGTTTAAAGGATCCACGAGGAACCCGACGACAAAATCATAGCGGTCCACCGCGACATTGTCCCAGAGAGGGAAATCCGCGACGAAAAGCCAGTGGTGGATAAATTCTTTCGGTGGCGCGTGTGCGTCCAGGTTTGTCAAGAAAAGCGCGCAGGCCGATACGGCGGCGGCCAAAGCGCCCGCGATCGCCACCAGCGGCGCAAAGCGCTTAAGGGACAGTCCCCCTACGCTAAAGCTTCGGGGGACTGTCCCTAACAGTTGGATTTTGATAAACGCCACGAGCGGTGCTAACTGGATGATCCAGAGTAGAATTAGATCCATTTATCCCTTCAATTCTTTCGCGTCCTCAACGTTGATCGAGGATCGTTTTGAATACAAAAGTAAAACCAAACTCAAACCGATCGACACTTCCGCCGCGGCGAGCGCGATCACGAAAAGCACGTACACTTGGCCGACGGCCTTGTCGAAGAAACAAAATTTGTTGAACGCCAAAAAGTTGATACTGACCGAGTTTAAGATGAGCTCAAGCGATATCAATATCGCGATGAGGTTCTGGCGCACCAGGAGGCCCCACAGGCCCAGTGAAAACAAAGCCGCTGAGACCAAAAGATAGCTGTAAAGGGAATCGCTCATCATGAGCCGGACTCCTTCTGCCGCGCGATTAAAATGGCTCCGATAATCGCTACAAGCAGAACCAGCGAGATCATTTCAAACGGCAGAATATTGACCGTCAAAAGAGATTTTCCGATCGACCGGATGGAATAGTCGCCGCCCGTTTCTTCGAGCGGCCAGTGGGTTTTCCCGATCGCTTGAGTCAGGATCCAAAAAAGCGCTGAGCTTAAACCCAGTCCCGATAAAAGCTTCACGGGGCTTCGCTTTTCATGCTTTTGCGTCATCGGCCGCGACAGCATGATCGCGAAAATGATCGCGACCGAGATGGCGCCGATGTAAACGATCACTTCCATGACCGCCAAAAATTCGCTGTTTAGATAAATAAAGAGGCACGCAACGCCAAAGAGGCAGAGGATTAAGGACAACGCGTTGTAAAACACATTTTTGAGCCACACCGCTAAAAACGCGCCCACGAGTGTCATACCCACGATCAGTGTAAAGACAAAATCCGCGAGGTTCATGCTGTTGTGGGTGGCGTGGCCGATGCAATCGGGATTTGCGTCAACGGTGTCTTTTTGTCACGAAACGGTTGTAAGAGATTCATTACGAGCGGTGATTGGTTGTCTGAAACGAAATCGTAGTTTTCATCTTCGTGTTTCAGCGCGTCGGTCGGGCACACGTCGATACAGAGCGAGCAGAGGCTGCAGAGCGAGTAGTTTACGGTAAAGTCTGTGAGGACCCGCTTGGCATCCGCGGCGCTTTTGCCGGCTTGAAGCGTCATACAGCGCGAGGGACAGGTCTTGATGCACGCGTTACAGGCGATGCACTTATGGTCGCCATTTTTTTCGTCGACGGTGAAGGTGATCGGCCCCTTAAAGCGGTGAATCGGGATGCGCTCTTTGGGGTAGAGCACGGTGACCGGTTTCTTAAAGAAATACCGCGCCGTGACGGTCATGCCGACCACGAGACTCCAGAAACCCTCGAAGACTTCTTTTAAATATCGCATCATTTGAATAATTCCAAAACTATCATTGTAACGAAAATATTCATGAGCGCAAACGGGATTAGCACTTTCCACGCGAACGCCATCAACTGGTCACTACGTAGACGCGGAAAAGTCCACCGCACCCACATGACCACAAACACGATCCCATACGTTTTTAGTAAAAGCCACACCGGCCCCGGTAACAGCGGCCCATGCCATCCACCCAAAAATAAAGTCGCCGCGATCGCCGACGAAATAAAAATCGCCGTGTATTCACCCAAGAAAAAAAGCGCAAAGCGCATGCCGGAATACTCGGTGTGAAATCCGGCGACGAGTTCGGACTCGGCTTCCGGGATGTCAAACGGCGCGCGGTTAGCCTCCGCCAGCGCGGAGCAGAAGAAAATAAGAAACGCCAGCGGTTGGTACACGATAAACCACACCGGACTCTGCGCCGCCACGATTTCCGAAGTCTTGAGCGATCCGGTCAGGATAACCACCGCCATGGTTGAGAGTAGTAGTGGAATTTCATAAGAAATATTTTGCGCTACGGCGCGCATGGAACCCAAAAGAGCGTATTTATTATTGGACGACCAGCCGGCCAGAAAGATCCCGATAAAACTGATATTGGTCAGAGAAAATACGAGCAAAAATCCGATATTGAGATCGCGTAAAATCAGTCCGGGCCCGAGAGGAATGATCACAAACGCGCATAAAATCGGCGCGAACGCCACCATCGGCGCCAAGACGTACAAAAACTTGTCAGCTTCGCGCGGGAAAACAAGTTCTTTCGTGAGAAGCTTCACGGCGTCAGCCACGGTTTGCAAGAGTCCTTGGGGCCCGACGTGGATGGGGCCACGACGCAGTTGAATGCGCGCCGATACGCGCCGCTCCATCCAGATGAGGAAGAGCGCGTTGACCGACACGAATGAAATCGCGACCGTGCCCCAGAGAACAATTTTAATAATTTCCTGAAAGATCGTCATTGCGAACCCCGAGCGTAGCGAGGGGTGAAGCAATCTATGTGCAGAGATTGCTTCGTCGTCGCTTCGCGCCTCCTCGCAATGACAGGTATCACCGGTCAATCTCCGGAATGACCACGTCCACGCTTCCGAGGATTGCGATCACGTCCGACACAAGGTTTCCCGGCAAAATGTCCACGAGCGCGTTCAGATTTGAAAATGAGGGTGTGCGAAGCTTGATGCGATAGGGGTTTAGTCCACCATCGGAGACCAGGTAAATCCCGAAAAGTCCGCGCGCCGATTCAACAGCGGCGTAGTACTCGCCCTTCGGAACATTTTTAGGGAGTTTGCCGAGCGTGACTTCACCCGCCGGAATTTTGTCGATGAGTTGTTCAACAATTTTCAAGCTTTCACTCATTTCTTTCATGCGTACTTGATAGCGCGCGAAAGCGTCACCGTCTTTGGCCGTTGCGACTTCGAAATCGAGATCTTTGTAAATGGAATAGGGCTCATGACGGCGTAAGTCCATCGGAACGCCGGTGGCACGCAGAGAAGGGCCGGTGACGCCGAAGCCGATCGCTGTGTCTTTGGAGATAACTCCAATGCCTTGCGTACGTTTCTTAAAAATAATATTTTTGGTGATGAGCAGGTCGTAGTCTTTCAAGCGTTTCTTAAAATGGGGAATAAATTCTTTGACCGCAGGAATGAAGTCCGCGGGAACGTCTTTATCTAGGCCGCCAAAGCGAAAATAGTCGTAGGTGAGCCGCTCACCCGTCACCATCTCCAGAATATCGAGAATACGCTCGCGATCATCGAAGCAGTAGAAAAATGGGGTAAAAGCGCCGAGATCCAAGAGAAAAGTACCGGCCCAGAGCAGGTGGCTCGCGATGCGATTGAGCTCGGTTGTGAGCACGCGGATCGCTTGCACACGCGGCGGCGCTTCGATACCCATTGCGCGCTCAATCAAATGCGCGTAGCCAAAGTTGTAGCTCATGGCGCCCACGTAATCAAGACGGCCCATGTTGGGCCAGCAAGCTAGGTAATTTTGGATCTCCATCATTTTTTCGTGATGGCGATGGGCGTAGCCGATCACAGGTTCCGCATCGAGGAGCCGCTCGCCGTTTAGGTGAAGCAGCACTCTCAAAACGCCGTGTGTGCTGGGGTGCTGAGGGCCGAGGTTCAAATAATAATCTTGGTTGTGTTGGGTGATGGATTTGGGGTACTGGACTTCAAAGCCCTCTTTGTCCTCCGCGATCAGCTTCAAGCATTGCTCGACATCGGAACCGGCCGGTTCGCCCTTGAAGCTCTTGAGAAGCGGGAAAATCGTAGAGCTTTCAGGAAGAAGCAGGCGTTTAAGATTGGGGTGGCCGTCAAAACCAATGCCAAACATTTCATGAATTTCGCGTTCGAACCAATTGGCGCTTTTATAAATAGAAGAGATGCTTGGCGCTATCGACTTTTCTTTGGGGACTAGAACTTTAACGCAAGAGCGTTGGCAAGAATCCCAGTGATTGAAATGATAGACGAGCTCAAAACATTCTTTGAAGTCGACGGTTGTGAACGACTCAAGGAAAAATTGTTTTTGTAAAAATTCACGGGCCACGTCGCAGATTTTGTCGATCGGCACCACGGCTTCGTAGAGAATGCCGGTTTTGGCCAGCTCTTTTTGATTCAATTCTTCGAGTGTTGCGACGGTGATCATGCTGCTGGAGCGGCTGGGGGTGGCGTTGCCGGTGTCGGCCCCGCGGCGGAGCTCGGGGCAGGCGGCGCCGGCGGTGCGGGTGGTTTGCGGAAATCCGCGCGTGAGATCGCGTCCTTGTACTCGGCTGGTCGATTGTCCTGAGAATCGTGCGCAACCGCGGGCGACATTCTGCCTTGGATCTTGCCGGATTTGATCTGCGCCTGTAGTTCAATGATGCCCGCGATGAGAGCCTCAGGGCGCGGCGGACAGCCGGGCACGTACACGTTGACGGGGATAATTTTGTCGATGCCTTCAAGGATGCCGTATTGGCCGGGGTATTTAAAGGGGCCGCCGGCTGTCGCGCAGCCACCGAGCGCCATCACGTATTTCGGGGCCGGCATCTGGTCGTAAAGCGTTTTGATGCACGGCGCCATTTTGCGGGAAATAGTCCCGGCAACGATCATGAGATCCGCCTGGCGCGGCGAGGGACGAAACACGCCAAAGCCAAAGCGATCCATGTCAAATCGCGCCGCGCCACCGGCCATGAGCTCAATCGCACAGCACGCGAGGCCGAACGTCAAAGGCCACAGCGAATTGGCCCGAGCCATATTGATTACGTCCTCGACTTTAAAGAGATTGACGGGTGGGCGGTCCTGGGTAATGAGGTACTCAGGATTTAAGTTTACTTCCATTCAAATACCCCTTTTTTCCAGGCATAGAGAATCGCAAAAGATAGAATTCCGAGGAAAAGTGTTACTTCAAAAAACGCGACCGGTCCCGCCATATCCTTGTACACCATGAGCACCGGAAATAAAAACACCGCCTCGACGTCAAACGCCAAAAAGATGAGCGCAAAAAGGTAGTAGAGGATGTCAAACTGTATCCACGCCGAGCCGATCGGAACCTCACCGCTCTCGTAGGGGTCCGAGGCGCGGTTTCCACGGCTGCGGGGACTGATGAGAAGCGGGAGAAGAGTATTCACGACGACGAAGCCGATGCCGATGATGAGGAACCCCAGAACGTACGAATAGTCGTGCAGTAAAGACATTAGAAAGCCTTAAAGTTTATGCGGGGCAGTATACAAAAAACCTGCAGTTAAGTCAATGTGAGTTGAACCCAAAATGGTTATATTTGTACCCAAATTGGGAACATAGGTGTTGTTTCTGACACGTTAAAATGTAAAAAAGTATTTTACTTTTTTACTTTTTACATGTATACTCTCATTGAATCTTAGAGGAGGAATGAGATCATGCTGGCTAAATTAACGCGCGGAAATCAAATCACTATCCCGAAGGATATCGTTCTTAAAGCCCACCTAAAGCAGGGGCAGGACTATCTCGACGTTCAGTACTCTCATGGTGTGATTCATCTGAAGCCTGTCGATGTCGAGGAGAGGATTCCGCCGGAGGTGTATGAAAAGCTCATTCAAAGAGCAGTCAAGAAAGAGCCGGGCGACCAACGTTTTTCATCGATGGCTGAAATGATCGCCGACCTAAAAAAACGCGCAAAAAAGTGACGCATTTTTCGCGTAAAAAAGCTTTTGATAAAGCATTCGAAACCCTAAATGCCGATGATCAACAGCTTGTTTTGGAGACTTTAAACGAAATTGAAAAATATTATCAGATCCGTCAGGCATCCCATGGTTTGAGGGTCAAGAAACTGCACGAGAGCATTCATGGTTTGGTCTACGAGGCTCGCGCCAGTATTCATTTAAGAATTTTGTGGGTCGAACAGCCCGAACAAGTGACATTCGTTTTGATCGGTAGCCACGATACCGTGTCAAAATATTTAAAAAATCTTTAATTAGAGAGTTAAGGTAGAGTAGACAGCCAGCGGCTGGCGGTGATGACCAGGGTTTGCTGGCCGTGGTTTGAGAATGTCTTGTAAATTCCGGGGCTATTGACCAATTGTATGCCCGGCACTTGAAGGTTGGACTGAAATTTTAAAAGACTCTTGGAGGGTTCGGCATCCGATAGCTTGGCCTCGATCAAAAGAAGCGGATTATGATCGGAACTAATGAGAAAATCCGTCTCTTCTTTTTCTTTGTTCCTCACGTAGTGCAAGCCAAAATTTCCAAGGCCTAAGTCGTTCCAATTGGAGACGCCGCGCCACAATTCAAGAGCGACCATATTTTCATATTTTTCAGGCAGGGAAGGGATGTGGGCGTAATCATAGAGGTATAGCTTTTTCTCTTTCGTGATGGCTCGAGTAATTTTCTTTCCCCAAGACGGGATGCGAAACGCGAGGAAAAAAGATTCGAACGCTTCCAGCCAGTCACGGACGCTGTTGAACGATACCTGGACATCTCGAGCGAGACTCGCCATGGACAGGGGACTGCCGATACGTGACGGTAGAAGTGAAAAAAGCACCTCCATAGAGTCGATGTCCTTCACACCCGTCATATTGCGAATATCTTCACGGATGAGCTGTTGGCCGTAGCTTGTAGACCACTTGCGATAAAACGTTTCCTTGCCGGAAAGATAGGGTTCCGGAAATCCGCTCAGTCGCGACAGATTTTCCCAGATAGTTTGCCCGTTTTTGTGGGCGTGGCTTAGTTTTAGCGGGTCTTTCATGAAGTCCTCAAAAGATCTCCTATTTTCGGCTAGCTCCGCCAGCGTAAAAGGCCAAAGCGTAAATAAAAAATAACGGCCGGCCAGTGAGTCGCCGCCTTTTTGAAACACATTCAGCCGGCCGCTTCCCAAGACCAAAAACTTATAAGTGCTCGAAAATTCATCATAGACACCCTTTAAATAGTTTTTCCATTTCTTGTATTTATGGATTTCGTCAAAGACGACGAGCGGGGCAGAGTCATCCACGCGGTTCATATCCTGAAAAAAAGTGGCGTTCTCAGTGAGCAGGCGTTTATTGGCAGTGAGATCCCAGTTGAAATAAAAGGAGTTTTTGAATGAAGTCATCAGCTGGCGGGCAAAAGTGGTTTTACCGGCCTGACGGGGGCCGGCCAAGAAAACCATGGGTTTTTCCTTGGACAGATTTTCCCAAATATCGAGGTAGAGTTTACGCTCCATACACTAACAATAATAACCCATAAAGTGAAAAAGTCAAGACTAAATTTCATCATAAAGTGAAAAAGTCAATAACTGTCATTGCGAGGGCACGAAGTGCCCGAAGCAATCTATGCGCAGAGATTGCTT
>CAYJSE010000031.1:16196-17176 GCA_964372765.1 uncultured Planctomycetia bacterium
CCGATCTAAAATGTCATTGCGAGGAGCCTACCTGCCGGCAGGCAGGCACAAGCGACGAAGCCCCGCCATCAAAACATCGGCGGGTCCGTCCGCGATTTGTGGCGGAAATCTATGCGCAGAGATTGCTTCGCTTTGCTCGCAATGACCCTGCCCGGCATTTGAAATCAGATAGATAATAGTGCATACTTTTAATAAGAATTGATTAAATATAAATGAGGGGAAAATGGGTGCGTAACGTTCATAAAAAATGGACGAAAGCCATCGCTTCGGTATTGGTACTTCTATTTCTAATAGAAGAAGTAGGGGCGGGGCTTGCCCCCGCCCGTGCCTGGGCGGCGCCTGCGCAGGAATTGGGGATTGGCGTAGGGGCACGGCATGCCGTGCCCCTACCCGATTCATTTGAAGCACCTTTGGATTTCGCTTCCCTGCAAGAAATCCACCGCGGCACAAGCGACAAATTTATCATCCACATCCAGGATGCCCACACGAATATTTCGGGTCAGGAAAATCTCGCCGGCGCTATGGACCAGATCATGACCCAGTACGGCGTATCGCTGGTGCTGTCCGAAGGCGGTACCAAAGACTGCTCACTCACCCCCGTCAAAGAAATCGCTTCGCCCGAAACCTGGAAAAAAGTTGCGAAAAAATATCTCCTGCAAGGCAAGTTGAACGGCGAGGAATATTTAAATCTCACCACCGATCACCCCATGAAAATCATCGGCGTCGAGGACATGGCGCTGTATTTCAGGAGCGTCGAGCAGTACGGGCGGCTCGCTGACAAGAGAGAACAGATTTTGGAATATTTAAAGCTTATTCAGCGTGGGGTGGAGAAGGCGAAGGGGAAGCTATATCCGAAGGAATTGGTGGAATATGAGAAGGTCGAAGGTGGAAGGTCGAAGGTGGAAGGAAATGAAGGGGATTTTGAGAAAAAATTTGAAGCCTTAACCGTCACCCTGCAGCAAAGCACATCCGTCATTGCG
>CAYJSE010000032.1:0-2662 GCA_964372765.1 uncultured Planctomycetia bacterium
CACCGGGTTATTTTACCATTCTATGTCAGTCCATGTGACCCAATTTGCGAGGTTCGGCATCCCATCGTGATGCCAAGCAATCGGCGGTTTCTGCATCCGGCCGGGTCGGCAAACACGGTTAAATCCGAGTTCCGTTAAGCGAACAGGGACAGTCCCGGGACTGTCCCACGAGACCGCCTGTAAGACTCCTCGAAGCGGCGCGAGTGCTTTATAAATCTGCTCAACCCTCTGAAATTGCTTCACATAAATCGTTTTGGAGCCCGACAATGACGGCAGTTCTGTCGGCTTTTCATCATAAACGATGAGCCAATCTTTCGCCGTACCCGCTTGCCAAATACCGACGCGTTCGCCTTTAATTTGTTTCATACGATACCGGTCAAAAATAGCTCGGTGGGTTGCGTTCGCCGTAGAGGTCTCCACCTCCGCCATCCGATCCAATTCTTTCGCCAACCTTCGCGCAAATTCCCGCGCATTTTTTCGCACAAAAAACACCTGCGGCGACAGGCACCCCGACTGCCCCGTGAGCCACACGTCCTTTAGAGCGTGCGAAATATTTGGGCGCTCACGCGTTATGATCGAAAAACTGACACGCGGGCCGTAGCCGATAAAACGGGCGCTCGGCCGCGTCATTTCTTTAAATTTTTTGATTGTCTGTTCTTGGCCGTAGGCCACAACCAGATCCGAGGCATTTATAAATTTTTGCAATGTAGCGGCACCTCGCGAGGCGCCCCTACCTGCAATCAAAAAACAACTCTTCGCCAATTCCGGATCGTGTTTTTTCAGCGATCCCAGATACAAATCCAATATCCCCGGATCACGCCGCGAGACTTTACCGATGTTGCGGCTGCGTAAAATAATCCCGAAGATAAAACTCAACACTGCCGGATTCGGCGCATTGGATGAGAAAATATGCGTGATTTGCCGCGGGCCTCGCGCACGCACATAAGTTTTCGTCAAGGGGTCCCGGACAAACTGATCGAGCGCTTTTGGCAGCCGAAGCTCCGCTTTTAAAAGAGTTTTTAATTTTTGGCTTGTCAGCTCGCCAAAGAGCGAATCCAAAAGCTCCGGCTGCATTCTCAAAACTGCTTTCTTTCGATACAAAAAGTTGGGTCGCAGCCATTTTTTTGACAGCTCCCCCAGCGAATCAATCACCGAATCCGTACTACGCATGCGCCCGGAGCTCCTCAAAATCGAGAGAACAGCCGCGCGGCTCGACGCTTTGTGCGCGCCCCAAAAGCTCAAAACCGCCTCTCACCTGTCGCCCCCGATCTTCGGTCTCGACCGCCATCACCGAATAAAGATTCGCCAAATCCCAGTGTCTCAAAATACCGCCCTTACCCTTCGGTGCCTCGCGACCCGTCGCCGGGTCTATGACAAGCGTGCGTGTCCAAGCCGGCCCTCGAAAAACTTTCTGCCCGTAAAATTGGCTCGAGAGCTCAGTCATCCCGTACTCGCTAATGCAGGATGTTTTGGGTACGGCAAAGCGCAGAGCGCAGAGCGCATAGAGTTCGCTTTTAGAAATTTCCCGTGTCCTACCTTTAAACCCTCCGGTCTCCATGATGCGGCTGCCGCGCGCGAGCTTCAGCCGGATATTCTTTTCTTTTAAAAAATCCAGAAACGCCTTGAGAGAAAAAGCGGTCGCGAGGATTATCACCGGCCGATCTTTGGCCGCGCGCAGATCCTTTAGCAGATCTTCGGCCATCAAACAGTCTTTTTGGATATAAAATTTCCCTGCGGGTCCGGAAAACTTCCGATTCACCACGCCCATCATATAGGAAAGCGACGAGTGCGGCGCCTCGGCCGGCGAAGGCATGAGGAAGAAAAACCGTCGGGCCACCCCGTCCGGAATCAGATTTTTTTGAAAAGGCGGAATTACCGCGGCGTCGTAAAGCGCCAGTGTTTTAAAAAAATGCGTACCCTTGGATTCGGTCTTTGTTGTGCCGCTGGTTCTAAAAACCCTCACCGCTTGCTTAGCCGAAAACGTCGTCAAGACAAGCTCCCGGAAGCCCGCGGCCGGCATCGCCGGAATGTGTTTCCAGTTTCGCACGCTTTGCGGCTCTTTTTTTTCCAACGCGCACCAGCGGCGGTAAAATTCATTGCGCCGAAACTGGTACCCAAAAACTTGAAGCGCCAGACTCTCGAACTTGCTGTCTGGCGCCGGTTTTTTGGAATATCCTTGAATAAAGGTTAAAACCTTGTCTTCCAGTTCACTCAAACATCTTCTCCATTTCTTTGCCGAATTTTTTCATTTTCTTTTCGGCCGCCTTGCTTTCTTTTTTCAACATCTTCCGGAGCCGCTCGGCGGCGCGGTCGGCTTGACGCTCGGCCACCATGGCATCGCGATCTTCCTCAGATTTGCCGACTGTGGCAAGCCAGTCGCCCAGCTTTTCAATCACGTTGTCCTCGGCGATGTCGCTGGCCGCCCAAGATATGTTCGGTGCCGCTATAAAAAAAACTAAAATCATAAAAATTGAAACGATCTTTTTCATAAACCCTCCTATATCTTTTGTAAGATTTTATCAAAAACACCCACGCAGTGTTTAATCTCTTTTTCCGTGATCACAAACGGCGGTGTGATGGAAATCACGTTGTGATCCGGCCCCGCAGACAGCAGGATAATGCCGCGCTTCAAACTCTCGGCAATAAATTTCCTCGCTTTGTC
>CAYJSE010000032.1:2762-12059 GCA_964372765.1 uncultured Planctomycetia bacterium
ACAGCAGGATAATGCCGCGCTTCAAACTCTCGGCAATAAATTTCCTCGCTTTGTCCGTCGCCGGCCGAAGGCCCGCCGACGCTCTTGTGGCGGGCTCGTTCAGCTCCACCCCGATCATCAGCCCCTGCCCGCGCACATCGCCGATCACGGGGTGTCTCAACTTCAAACCGTGCAATTCGCGGCGGAAAATCTCGCCCATCTGACGTGAGCGCTCGACAAGTTTTTTACTCTCGATCTCGCCGATCGCGGCCAGCGCCACGGCACAGCCCAGAGGGTTGCCCAAAAATGTGCTCGTATGCACCGCGTCACCCGTGGACGTGCCCCAGGAGTACATCACGCGTGCCGACGCGATACACGCCGAAATCGGAAAACCCCCGCCCATGCCTTTCCCCAAACACAGAATATCCGGCACGACATCGCTTTTATTAACCGCAAACATAAACCCGGCGCGGCCAAAACCTGTAAAAACCTCGTCAGCTATGAGCAAGATTTTTTCATGGTCGCAAAACGCGCGCAGTTCCTTCAAAAAGTTGAGCGGCGGCACCGTGATCCCCCCGCGCCCTTGAATCGGCTCGATGAGCACCGCTCCCACCGGATGCGCCGAGCGGCGCGCCTTCTTGAGAAGGCTCTTCATCGACTTAAAACTCACTTCGGAGGCCTTGTCGCCAAAAACTTTTGTGTCGGGAAACGGCGCGAAATACGAAAACTTCCCGAGCTGCTTTAAAAACGGTTTCTGGAAATCCTCGCGGTGCGTGACGTTCAAAGCGCCATAACCCAGTCCGTGATAAGCGCCGGTAAACGCAATCACGCCTGTTTTTTTCGTGTGCATCACGGCCGTTTTCAACGCCGACTCCACGGCCTCAAAACCGGTCGAGGAAAAAATACTCATCGTGAGATTCCCGGGCGTCATCTCGCTCAATTTTTTAGCCAGAAGCACTTTCACTTCGTTCGGGTGCACGTCGCCCATCCCATGAATCATGAAACGCGACTGCTCTTTTAAGGCCCGCAACACGGCCGCGTTGCCATGCCCGATGCTCGACACCGCAAAAGCGCTCGTGAGATCGATGTAGCGGTTGCCGTCGACATCCACGAGGTTGGTACCCGCGGCGCTTTTTAGGAAGACGGGATAGTTTTCACTGATAAACGTGATGTTGGGGGATTCAAAACGCTTTAGCTCTGCGGTCAGCTTCTGGGACTTGGGACCCGGAACCGTTTTGGTTCGAATTCTCGGAAGCGCGTTCTTGGGGAGCTGAACTTCAGTTTTCTTTTTAAATTTAAAAGGAAACACGCTTAGTGTTCGGCTTCTAGGAAGCGTTCGGCGTCCAACGCCGCCATACAGCCGGAGCCGGCGGCCGTCACGGCCTGGCGGTATTTAAAATCCTGCACGTCACCACAGGCAAATACGCCCGGCACGTTCGTATAGGTGCCGTTTTGCACTTGGATGTATCCTTTTTTATCGAGATCGACCTGACCTTTGAAAACTTGGGTGTTGGGCTCATGTCCGATCGCCATGAAAATACCTTGGCAGGCGTAGTCCGAGGTTTTGTTTGTTTTTAGATTTTTTAGAACCACGCCTGTCACCTTTTTCTGCGCCGGGTCCTTGATCTCGGTGATGGTGGAGTCCCAGATAAAACCGATCTTTGGATTCTTACGCGCGCGGTCCTGCATGATCTTGGATGCGCGTAAACTGTCGCGCCGGTGCACGATCGTGACTTTCGTGGCAAACTTTGTCAAAAACGTCGCTTCCTCAATCGCCGAATCGCCGCCACCCACCACCACCACTTCTTTTCCTTTAAAGAAAAACCCGTCGCAGGTGGCGCACGCGGAGACACCGAAACCCTGTAACGCCTTTTCCGACGGAATCCCGAGCCACTTGGCCGAGGCGCCGGTCGCGATCACGATGGATTTGGCCTGGTACTCTTTGTCTTCGACGACGACTTTGAATGGACGCTTTGAAAAATCGACGCGGGTGACATCCTGCTGGATAAGCTCGGCGCCGAAACGCGCCGCCTGCTTGCGAAAGAGCTCCATGAGCTCGGGACCTTGAATGCCTTCGGGAAACCCGGGATAGTTTTCGACTTCGGTGGTGAGCATGAGCTGCCCGCCGGGTTGGCCGCCGCGCGTAAACCCCTCAAAAAGCAAAGGGCTCAAAGACGCGCGTGCCGCGTAAATCGCGGCCGTGAAACCGGCGGGTCCTGATCCTATGATGATGAGATCGCGAACTGGGGTATTACGGGCCGTCGTTTCCAATGGCTTCGACGGGGCAGCCTTCTTTGGCTTCCTTGCACAACGCCTCTTCTTCCGGCGTCGTAGCCTGCTTTTTTACGAAAGAATATCCGCCGCTTTGGTTGCGATCAAAATTGTTGGGCGCGGTCTGACGGCACAGATCGCAGTCGATGCACTGCGTGTCGACATAATAAGCGCCTGCGGCGTTGTCCGCGTATTTATTTGCCTTGTCTGCCATGGATCTCTTTCTCCTTCTAAATTAGATGCGCTAGAGTTTAGCAAGAAACGTTCGCGGTGTCAAACGCTCGATCGGCCCCTCTAGCGGCCGTTGAAAATCGAGTGACCCATCAGGTAACGATCTACGGCGCTTGCGGCCTCGCGTCCCTCATGGATCGCCCACACGACGAGACTCTGCCCGCGGCGCATATCGCCGGCAGAAAATACACCCTTCACATTGGTCGAGTATTTTCCGTACTCCGCCTTCACGTTTGAGCGCTCATCGCGCTCGACTTTCAGCGCGTCGAGCACCGTGTTTTCAGGACCCAAAAAACCCATCGCTAAAAGCACAAGCTCGGCTTTTAAAATCACTTCGGACCCTGGAATTTCTTTCGGAATAAAACGGCCCTTATCGTCTTTGGCCCACTCCACGCGCACAATGTGCACCTCTTTTGCGCAACCGTTTGCGTCGCCCACAAACTTTTTGGCCGTCACGAGATACTGCCGCGGATCACTGCCAAACTTGGCCGCCGCTTCCTCCTGGCCATAATCGAGCTTGTACACTTTCGGCCACTGCGGCCAAGGGTTGTCGCCCGCGCGCTCCAGAGGCGGCTTGGCCATGATCTCAAGCTGGACGAGACTTTTACATCCATGCCGCATCGCGGTGCCCACACAGTCGGTGCCCGTGTCTCCGCCGCCGATCACGACGACATTTTTGCCCTCGGCTGAGATAAAATCGGGCCCGCGCCTGCCATCCAGCAATCCTTGAGTATTGGCTTGCAAAAACTCCATCGCGAAATGGATGCCTTTTAAATTCCGTCCTTCGATCGGCAGATCGCGCGGTTTCGTGGCGCCGCCGCATAAAAGCGTCGCATCAAACTCTTTCAAAAGCTTCTCGGCCGGATAGTCTTTGCCCACTTCAGTTTTTGTGACAAACTTGACGCCTTCTTTTGCCAGCAAGTCCACGCGGCGCTGGACGATCTTTTTATCGAGCTTTGGATTCGG
The DNA here is from genome assembly GCA_964372765.1 of uncultured Planctomycetia bacterium. GTDB lineage: Bacteria > Omnitrophota > Gorgyraeia > 2-02-FULL-51-18 > CAYJSE01 > CAYJSE01. The sequence continues at coordinate 6,210 of CAYJSE010000032.1, forward strand.
GATGCCGTACATGAGCAGTCCGCCGACGCGATCGGCGCGTTCAAAAACGGTCACGGTGTGACCCGCGCGATTGAGCTGTGCCGCGACGGACAATCCCGCGGGACCGGAGCCCACAACCGCCACCTTTTTGCCGGTGCGCACCGCAGGCGGCTCTGGCTTCACCCAACCCTCGTCAAAACCTTTGTTAATAATCGCGCACTCAATATTTTTAATCGTGACAGCCGGTTCGCTGATCCCCAAAACACAGGAACCCTCGCAGGGCGCCGGACACACACGGCCGGTAAACTCGGGGAAATTATTGGTCCGGTGCAGGCGCTCCAGCGCCTCCTGCCAAAGACCGCGATAGACCAGGTCGTTCCATTCGGGGATCAGATTGTTGATAGGACATCCGGAAGCCATGCCAGCCAGGAGCGTGCCGTTGTGGCAAAAAGGAATCCCACAGTCCATACAGCGCGCTCCCTGGCTTTTGAGCTTCTCCTCCGGCATGTGGAGATGAAACTCCTCCCAGTCCTTCACGCGCTCGAGGGCTGAGCGATCCTTGGGGAGCTCACGCTGGATCTCTTTAAATCCGGTCGGTTTTCCCACGGCTAGTTTCCGCCTACGCGCGACAAGTCACGCACATTTTCTTCGAACGCGGCCATGATCGCTTGGTCCCCGCTCAAACCCTGGCTCTGTACACGTTTCAGCGCCTCGAGCACGCGCTTGTAATCTTTGGGGATCACTTTGACAAACTTAGGTATCATTTCCTCCCACAGATCCAAAATCTGCCGGGCCAGTTTACTCTTTGTGTACTGAACATGGCGCTCGATCATCGCGCGCAAGCTGACGATCTCGTCGGCGTCCTGCAGCGTTTCGAGCTCCACCATTTGCAGATTGCAGCGCTTGGCGAAATCCCCCTTCACGTCCAAAACGTACGCAAGTCCTCCGGACATACCAGCCGCGAAATTGCGCCCTGTCGGGCCCAGCACCACAACGCGGCCGCCCGTCATGTACTCACAGCCGTGATCACCCACCGACTCCACCACGGCATCGACGCCGCTATTGCGCACGCAAAAACGCTCACCCGCCATCCCCCGGATATACGCCTCGCCGCGCGTCGCCCCGTAAAAGGCCACGTTTCCTATAATAATATTCTCTTCAGGTTTGAAACTAGCTTTGGGTGAAGGATAAATAATAATTTTGCCACCCGAAAGCCCTTTGCCGACATAGTCGTTCGCGTCGCCTTCCAGCTCCAGCGTGATCCCGCGCGGCACAAACGCTCCGAAGCTCTGTCCGGCCGATCCCGTAAAGTGCAAGTGGATGGTGTCGTCCGGCAAACCCTCGGCACCGTAGCGGCGTGTCAATTCACTTCCCAAAATCGTTCCGACCACGCGGTTTGTATTTTTGATCGGCAGCGACGCTTTTACCGGTTGGCGTTTGGAAAGCGCCGGTTCACAAAGCTTTAAAAGCGTCGTGTTGTCGAGCGCTTGCCCGAGACCGTGATCCTGTAAAATCTGGCAGTAGCGCCCGACGCCCGGCGGCACTTCGGGTTGATGCAGGATCGGTGTCAGGTCCAATCCCTTGGCTTTCCAGTGAAGGATCGCGCGCCGAGGCTCGAGCTTGTCCGTACGGCCGATCATCTCATTGAAAGTTCTAAATCCGAGCCTGGCCATCAACTCGCGCGCCTCTTCGGCGATAAAGTACATAAAGTTCACGACATGCGCGGGGTCGCCCGTGAATTTCTTTCGTAGCTCCGGGTCCTGCGTCGCGACACCCACGGGGCAGGTATTTAAATGACACACGCGCATCATGATGCATCCGAGCGCCACCAAAGGCGACGTCGCGAAACCAAACTCTTCGGCGCCCAAAAGCGCCGCGACCACCACGTCGCGTCCGGTTTTAAGCTGTCCGTCGGTTTCGACGGCGATGCGGCTGCGCAGATTGTTTAAAACGAGCGTCTGATGCGTCTCGGCCAAACCCAGCTCCCAGGGTGCGCCGGCATGCTTGATACTGGACTGCGGCGAAGCGCCGGTACCGCCGTCATGACCTGAGATCAATACTACATCCGCGTGCGCTTTCGCCACACCCGCGGCGATCGTTCCGACGCCGATCTCCGACACGAGCTTCACGCTAATGCGCGCGTGATGGTTTGAATTTTTTAAATCATGAATCAGCTCCGCCAAATCCTCAATGGAATAAATATCGTGATGAGGCGGCGGAGAAATCAAACCGACACCCGGCGTGGATAAGCGCACTTTCGCGATCCAGGGGTACACTTTGGCTCCCGGCAACTGTCCTCCCTCGCCGGGCTTGGCCCCTTGGGCCATCTTGATCTGCAATTCCCTGGCTTTCACCAAATACAGACTCGTTACGCCGAAACGCCCCGAAGCCACCTGTTTAATGGCGCTGTTGCGCGAGTCACCATTGGGATCAAGCTCATAGCGCGCCGGGTCTTCACCGCCTTCGCCGGTGTTGCTTCTGCCGCCGATACGGTTCATCGCGATCGCGAGACTCTCATGCGCCTCTTTGCTGATCGAACCGTAGGACATGGCGCCCGTTTTGAAACGCTTGACGATCGCGTCGGCGGACTCCACTTCCTCGATCGGAATCGGATTCGGCAAACATTTGAAATCCAAAAGCCCGCGCAGCGTGCAGTAGTGTTCGGATTGGTTATTGACGGCGCTCGAGTACTCTTTAAATACCTTGTAATTTTTGGTGCGACAGGCTAGCTGAAGCTTGTGCACGGTTTCGGGATTAAATAGATGGTACTCACCGTCCTGCCGCCACTGGTACTGCCCGCCGGGGTCCAGCGTCACGCCATTCACACGGCGGTCGGGAAACGCGTGGCGATGACGCTTGTAAGCCTCTTCGGCCAGCGTCTCGAGGCCCACACCTTCGATGCGGGAAGACGTCCACGTGAAATATTTTTTGATCACGTCGCTATTCAAGCCCACGGCCTCAAAAATCTGCGCGCCGCGGTAGCTTTGAATGGTCGAGATGCCCATTTTGGACATGGTTTTTACGACGCCTTTCGCCACGGCCTTGGCGTAGTTTTTCACGGCTGTTTTGTGATCGATGTCGGTCAAAATCCCCTGATGGATCATGTCGTCCAGCGTCTCGAAAGCCAGGTACGGGTTGATAGCGCCGGCTCCATAGCCGATCAAGAGCGCGAAGTGATGCACCTCGCGCGGCTCACCGGACTCGAGCACCAGCCCCACACGCGTGCGCGTGCCCTCGCGGATCAGGTGATGGTGCAGACCCGACACAGCCAAAAGCGCCGGGATGCTGGCGTGATCATGGTCCACACCGCGGTCGGAAATGATCAAGACGTTCACACCTTTTTTGATCGCGTCACTCGCTTTTTTATACAGCTGTTCCAGCACGGCCTCGAGCGCCGCATGCCGGCCCTCTACTTTATATAGGATAGGGAGCACCACCGATTTAAAATGCGGGTCATTCAGGTGGCGCAGCTTTTCAAACTCCTCATTGGTCAAAATAGGGCTCTTCAGCTTGATCTGCCGACAACTCTCCGGCTTGGGATCGATGAGATTTCCTTCGGAGCCGATCGTGGTCTCGGTGGACGTAACGATTTCCTCCCGGATGCAGTCGATCGGCGGGTTTGTCACCTGCGCAAAGAGCTGTTTGAAGTAATTATAAAGAAGCTGCGGTTTGTTGGACAAAACGGCCAGCGGCGTGTCCGTACCCATCGAGCCCACGGCCTCGACGCCTTGCTGACCCATCGGCGACATGAGAATCCGTAAATCCTCAAAACTGTACCCAAACGCCTGCTGGCGCAAAAGCACGGTGCCGTGGTCGGGCTCGCGGGTATGCGGCGCCTCGGGCAGCTTTTCCAAAGAAACCAGATTTTTATCGAGCCATTCCCGGTAAGGACGCTCATGCGAAATGGTCTCTTTGATCTCCTCATCGGCGACGATGCGGCCCTGTTCGGTGTCCACGAGGAACATGCGCCCGGGCTGTAGACGGCCTTTTTGCAGTACATTTTCCGGCGCCACATCCAAAACACCCACTTCCGAGGCCATGATCACAAGCTCATCTTTCGTCACGTAGTACCGTGAAGGCCGCAGGCCATTGCGATCCAGCACCGCGCCGATTTTGACGCCGTCGGTGAACGCAATTGAGGCCGGACCGTCCCACGGCTCCATGAGACTGGCGTGGTACTCATAAAATGCTTTTTTCTCGTCGCTCATGCTCTCGTGGTTGGACCACGGCTCGGGGATCATCATCATCACCACATGCGGCAGCGAGCGGCCCGAGAGCGCCAAAAACTCAAGGCAATTGTCAAACATCGCCGAGTCACTGCCGTCCTCGGAGATCACGGGCATAATTTTTTGGATGTCCGCGCCATACAACGCGGAGGCGCACATCGCCTGCCGCGCGTGCATCCAGTTGACGTTGCCGCGCAGCGTGTTGATCTCGCCGTTGTGCGCGATGTAGCGGTAGGGATGCGCACGCTCCCAGTTGGGAAACGTGTTGGTGCTAAAGCGAGAGTGCACGAGCGCCAGCGCGCTCTCAAAACTGGGGTCCTTCAGATCTGGATAAAAAAGCTCCACCTGCTCGGACATCAGCATTCCCTTGTAAATAATCGTCCGGCAGGAAAGGCTGGAGATATAAAAGTATTTTCCGCCCGGCACGTTCGCGCTGTAGCGGATCGTGTTTTCGGCGCGGCGGCCGATCACGTAAAGTTTACGCTCAAAAGCCAGATCGTCCTGAATCTTGGAATCACGGCCGATGAACGCCTGACGCATGAAAGGCTCAGAATTTTTCGCGGTGGGACCGAGCGAGTCGTTGCGGGTGGGAACCGTGCGCCAACCCAAAAAAGATTGGCCTTCTTCCCGAACGATTTTTTCGAACATCGCCTCGCAGGCCTTGCGTTCTTTCGATTCCGGTGAAAGATACAGCATCCCCACGCCGTACTGTCCTGCTTCGGGAAGCCTCACGCTGGCCTCAGCACATACTTTTTTCAAAAACGTGTGCGGGACCTGGATCAAAATCCCGGCACCGTCGCCGGTATTGGCCTCGCAACCGCAGGCGCCGCGATGGCGCAGATTGAGTAAAACCGTGAGCGCCTGCTCTACGATTTTATGGGACTTCTTTCCTTTAATATTGACGACAAAACCGACGCCACAGCTATCTTTTTCGAAAGCCGGGTCATACAGTCCTTGTTTGAGTGGAACGCCTTGCATTTTCATCGTAAGTTAGTGTAGCATGGTATATTATCATGCGAGTCAAAATCACGGCTATCAAAAATAAAAAGGGCTTTTTTAAAGTCCTCCCTTACAAATCCATCGACTCGGACACGCATGACGACTTCCGGGAGAAGATCAAGCCCCTGCTCGTCAAGTCGACCAAGCACATTGTGCTGGACCTAGAAAAAACGGACTACATCTCCAGCGCGGGCCTGGGTGTCATTTTTTTAATCAAAAAAACGCTGGCCACGAGCGGCGGGCGTCTCATCATCTATCACCCCAAACCTCACATCCACCGGCTCTTCGAAGCGGTCAAGCACATGCTGAAAGACACGCTGTACCACAGTATCGAAGAAGCCGACGCCTACCTCGACCAAGTCATGAAAACCGAACTCACCAAGCAATCCCGTTCCACATCCAAAAAGAAATAACCAAGGCGACGGGTTCTGCTGTCATCTTCTCTCGCCTCGCTCCAACGAAATTTTCGTAGGGCGCAGCTCCCGTAAGTCGCGGGAACCCTCGGCTACGCGTTCAAAGGGTACGCTGCTTTTGAACGCTCGCCGTTTCCCTAGCGACTTACGTCCGCTGCTTCTCGAAAATTTCGAATCGCTCGGCAAGAAAAGATGACAGCCTGCAAGACCAAGAAAGCTTCCGATGGCGGCGG
>CAYJSE010000032.1:12069-15261 GCA_964372765.1 uncultured Planctomycetia bacterium
GCTCGCCTCGGTGGGGCGAGCAAGCGTGCCTGGAGAAAGACAATACTCGCCACCCGCCGCCTGACATTATTTACTATTTGCAAGTTTGTAGAGGTGTTTCGTTCTGGGGTTCAGGAGCTCTTCCATGTCAAGCTGCATTTGCTCGCGGGTGTAGGCGGCGATATCGAGGATCTGCGTATCCATGCGGATCGCGTCTTCGGGGCACACTTCCACGCAATAGCCGCAGTAGACGCACATGCCGAGATCGAGATCAAAGGCGACGGGGACTTTCTCGATATTAGGATCCGGATGCTCACCGGCGACGATGTTGATACAGCGCGCGGGGCACACGGTTTCGCACATCATGCACGCCACACATCGAGGACTACCGTCCTCGCGCTTCGTCAAGCGATGGCGCGTGCGGGCGCGCTTGGCCAAGGGCCGCTGCTCTTCCGGATACTGGAACGTCACAGCCGCGCGCACTCCTTTCAGTAAGCCGATGGAGTGCAGCGCGTGCAGAGCCAGATTTCTAAAAAAATGCTTAGAGGTAATCCAAAGACCGAGCGCCACGGCCGGCAGATAGGTGCGGTCGAGCCAGTTTAATTCCTGTGGTTTAATTATTTTTGTTGCCATACCACGATAATACTGGTTATCAGTACGTTCACGAGCGCCGCCGGAAATAAAATCTTCCACCCCAGATGCATCAGCTGGTCGTAGCGAAATCTCGGCAGTGTCCAGCGTATCGCCATAAATAACCAGTTGAAAAACGCGACTTTCAGCATAAACGCCAAAATCTGCGCGGCCACCACCCCATAATGGGGCCATCCCAGCTTCTCGATGTACGGCACCTGCCAGCCTCCGAAGAAAAATGTCGTCATAAGGCACGCGATAAGACAGGTCTCGATCAAGTCAGTCAGGAAAAACATGCCAAACTTCATGCCGCTGTATTCGACAAAGTATCCGATGATCTCCGACTCCCCTTCCGGGATATCAAACGGCACACGCTTGGTTTCCGCCAAACCCGCCGTCATGAATAAAATAAAAGCCAAGGGTTGCACGAAAATCCCCCAGGCCGGCAGCCAGCCAAAAAAGTATCCGCCTTGCGCGCGTACCATCTCTTGAAGGCTTAAGGTCCCGTAGCTAATCACGAGCCCCATGATCGAAATTCCCATCGTGATCTCGTAGGACAACATTTGTGACGCGGCGCGCATGCCGCCCAGGTACGCATAATTACTATTCGAAGAAAATCCGGCCAGGATCACGCCGTAAACGCCGAGCGACATCATGGCAAAGATAAAAAGAAGCCCGACATTGATATCGGCCACTTGCAGATTGATGACGCGGTCCCCGATTTGCAACACGTCCCCAAACGGGATCGCCGCGAACGCCAAAAGCGCGAACGTCACGGAGATAACGGGCGCTAGATTAAATAAAACCTTGTCCGCGCCGCGCGGCACAAAGTCTTCCTTGACAAACATCTTCACCGCGTCCGCCAGCGCGTGAAAAAGACCCAAATGATTCAGAGGCGCCACGAGCCAATTCAAAGGAAAAAGCCACTTGGGGAACACGATCCACGCGCGGTTGGCGCCGATGCGGTCCTGCATCACAGCGCTTTGCTTACGCTCGACCCAGGTGAGCAGTCCGGCGAGGTTCAAAATCCCTCCGAGGAAAAATAGAGCTAAAGCGCTCTTGATGAGAAAATCGATAGGCATTGGGCGATCTCTTTTAAAATCTCAAGCGTCGGTTTCGACTCCCCGAGCGGCTCCAGAACCTTTTTAAATTTCTGAACCCTTCCCTCAAAATTGGTGAAACTTCCCGATTTTTCGGCGTACACCGCGCTTGGGATTACGATGTCGGCGATCGCCACCATCGGGTTCAAATTTGATCCTTCATAAATGATCGTCCTTACCTTCTCACGAACAATTTTCACGGCTTCCTTCCCAAAAATCTTTTCCAAATCGTGCCCGAACACAAACAGGCCATCCAGCTCCCCGCGCTTGGCCTTTTCAATCACAGGCGTCAAATAAGCTTTCTCTTCCTCAATCCCAAAGACGTTGACGGCGCCTCGCGTATTTGGATTTTTATCTTTTTTGATCAAAAAATCATCCTCGTAGCCGTCCTGCCCCGGCGCCTTAAAGGCGATGTCTTTCCATTTTAGCTCATCGACGAACAGTTTCTTCTGCAGCGCCAGCTCTTCGTTGGTGTGCTGAGGCGAGGCCAAAAGCGCCCAACGGCCCGAGCCCAAGCGCTCGGCGACCTTTTCAAAAAGTTCGCTCCACGGATACGTGGGTTTTAGGATTCTATTTTCATCGATAAATTTATAGTTGTAGCGGCCCTCGTCACACATCCACCACCGGTTGACTTCCTGATTTTCGCGGGGTTTCAAGCGCATCACCCGACCCTTGTCCGATTTGTAAGGCCGCGACTTTTCGTACTCGATTTTGATATTGCACCCTCGCGAACACCCCGGGCACACAGAGTCGCCGGACCCGAGATACCACACGCGCATCTTGAAGCGAAAATCCTTGTCGGTGAGCGCCCCGACGGGACAGATGTCCGCGACATTGCCGGAATATTTATTGTCGAGCGGCTTCGCCACGTCCACGCGCGCGTGATCACCGCGGTCGAAGATACCAAACTCATGCGTTTTTGTGATTTCATCGGTGAAACGCACACAGCGCGAGCACAAAATACAGCGCTCCTGATCGAGCAGGATGGTCGGCCCGATCGAAAAAGCCTTTTTGGTTTTCTTAACTTTATTTTCATTAAAGTGGGGATCGTAGAGCCCCACCTCCATGTAATAATCCTGCAGTTTGCACTCACCGGCCTGGTCGCACACGGGACAATCCAGCGGATGATTGGCGAGCAAAAATTCGAGCACGACGGCTTGAGATTCCTTGGCTTTCGCGGATTTTGTGGAAATCACCATACCCTCGGCGACGCGCGTGTTGCAGGCGATGACGGTCCGTGGCATTTTCTCGACCTCGACCTGGCAGATGCGGCAGTTGCCGGCGATCGAAAGTCCCGGATGATAGCAGTAGCGCGGCAGATCGATGCGGGCCTCGTCAATGGCCTCGATAATCGTGATGCCGTCTTTGACGGTGTACGGTTTGCCGTCGATGGTGATGTTAGCCATTTAAACCTTCATTGTCATTGCGAGCCCCGTCGCATGACGGGGCGAAGCAATCTATGCTAAGACTGCGCACAGATTGC
>CAYJSE010000033.1:0-15251 GCA_964372765.1 uncultured Planctomycetia bacterium
TTATGATTTCGTGGTTTCAGCGTTTATCGTTTGCCGCGGCAGGGTTTTGCTCGTGCATCACAAACGCTACCGCGAATGGCTGCCGATCGGCGGGCACGTAGAGTTGGACGAAGATCCCGAAGAGGCGCTGTACCGGGAGATCCGTGAAGAAAGCGGTCTCAAAGTAAAAATTTTGTCGGAGACTCCGAAGATCGCTCACCGCGGCGTGAAACCTCTGCCGACTCCCGCTTACATGGACGCGCACCGGATTAGCCCCACGCACAAACACGTCGCGTTTGTGTACTTTGCGGTTTCTAAAAGTGACCGTGTGCGATTGCACGAAAGAGAGCATCACGAGTTTCGATGGTTTGAGCGGCTGGATTTGGTGAATAAAAAATTTAAAGTCATACCGTCGATCCGGTTTTATTGCCGCCGGGCGCTGACCGCGGCATCGGCGCTTGTGTTACTTTTCTTCGCGGGCGCCGTGTGGGCAGCCAAGACCGATTATCCTCAGGTCATTGCGAAAGAGAATGGAATGACGGAGTTTGCGCTGGATCCCGCGCTGGAAGGGGGCGCGCATTTGGAGCCTGACGCGCGGCTCGACGTACTTGGGGAAACGCCGTTTCGTTTTTCTCTCCAGCGTGGTGAGTTTTGGATACTCAATGAAAAAAGCCGCGAAGGAGGCATAGAGCTCGCGACCGAACACGCGCAGATTTTTTTTGATTTAGGGGGAGCTTGGGTAAGCACATCGGCGTTGGGCACCGAGATACGCGCATTTTCGGGCGATCTTAAAATCGTGCCGACAGCTTTTGGTCGCGGTATCTCGTGGCTGCATGAGGGATTTAAAATGACGCTCACAAGCAAGACGCGCGGAAAACCCGCGCGGATGATTTTCCAGGATTATGAAAAATGGCAGGAGTGGATCAAACGGCATTACGAGCGTAAAGACGGGCGGGAGCTTGGGCGCATTCGCCGGGAGATGACCGGATGATCGGCACGATCACGCTCAATCCTTCGATCGATCAGCACATCTTTATCGAAAATCTTGTCAAAGATGATTCCAACCGCGCGGATCGGGTTGTATACGACCCCGGAGGAAAGGGGATCAATGTCTCGAAAGTGGTTCAGGAGCTGGGCGGCCGCACGCGCGCCTATGCGCCGGCCGGCGGAGATACTGGTAACTGGCTGTGCGGTCTTTTGCGTGCCGAAGCACTGCCTTTCTGCATCACGCCGATTCGCGGCCAGACACGGATCAATACTTTTTTGACGGACACCGACGACCACACGCAGACGCGCATCAGCGCGCCAGGACCCACAATTTTAGCGACGGAGTTTGAGAGCTTCAGACGGCGGCTTTTGGCGGCGCGGCCGAAGCCATTTGTTTGGGTGCTCTCCGGCAGCTTGTCGGCGGGTATGAAACAGGACGTTTACAAAAAGCTCATTCTGAATTTACAAAAGCACAGCGCTCCGTGCGTGCTGGACACCGACAATGACGCTCTGCGATTGGGTATCGAGGCGAAGCCGTTTATGATCAAGCCCAACGAGCATGAAGTGACGCGTCTTCTGGGACGGAAGATGCGATCGATACAGGACTATTCGAGGGCGGCACAGGAGATTTTAAAAAAGGGGGTTCAAGTCGTCGTGATTTCGCTGGGTAAGCGCGGGGCGTTCTTTGCCCGCCGCACTCAAAGGTTTCACGTAGCGGCGCCCACGGTGAAGGTTCAAAGTAGAATCGGGGCCGGGGATTCACTGGTGGGCGGGTTTTTGTGGGGCCTCGAAAAGGGGATGAGTTTTGAGGAAGCGGCGTGTTTGGGTGTGGCGGCCAGCGCTTCTTCGGTGACGACGGAAGGCACCCAACTTTGCCGGCGCCAGGACATCCCGAAATTGTTGCCTAAGGTGAAGGTTCTGGACCTGTAATATTGTAGTGTCATTGCGAGCGGCGCCCGCCAAAGGCGGGTCCGCCTCAGGCGGAAAGCAATCTAAGCTAGTCCAGGTTTAGCAAAGATTGCTTCGCTCACTTTGTTCGCTCGCAATGACAGATTACGTTCGTGTGGTATAATACACCCTAGAAGAAGGAGAACTAGTCATGACAACAGCAGAATGCGCTCATGGTACCTTGCAGGTAGGAGAGACATGCCCCAATTTTGGAGCCCAGGCTCTTTTAGCGGACGGCAGTTTTAAGGATGTGAAACTTTCCGATTACAAAGGAAAGTGGCTCGTCGTGTTTTTCTATCCTTTGGATTTTACGTTTGTATGTCCGACGGAAATTCAGGGCTTCAACAAGCACTACGCCGAGTTTAAAAAGCTAAACTGCGACGTGATCGCCGTCAGCACCGACAGCGTCTATTCCCACAAGGCGTGGGTGGAGCACGGTCTCGGCAAAGTGCAGTTTCCGATTTTGGGCGACACCAGCCACTCGGTCTCCAGGGCGTTCAATGTGCTCCTGGGCGACAAGGGCATCGCGCTGCGCGGGACCTTCATCATCGATACCAACGGGATCCTCAAGTCCGCGGTGGTCAACGATCTTCCCGTCGGCCGCAGTGTCGAAGAAACGCTTCGCACGCTTCAGGCTCTGCAGACCGGCAAGCTGACCGGTTGCGAGTGGAAGCCCGGCGAAAAAACCCTGAATTAATGACCCAGAAGGAAAAATTAGCGCTTCGAATATCGCGCGTTCTTCGTGAACGCGGGTTCGAGGCGTATTTTGTCGGCGGCTCGGTGCGCGATCTTCTTTTGAAGAAAGCGCCCAAAGATTTTGATATCGCGACGTCCGCCACCCCCCAAGAAATCGCGTCGATTTTTAAGCGGACGATTCCGGTCGGCGCCCAGTTTGGCGTGATGATCGTGCTTGAGGAAGACACGTCTTTCGAGGTAGCCACGTTTCGAAGCGATGTGGGTTACGAAGACGGTCGCCGGCCTACGGCGGTCAAGTTCACGAGCGCCCGCGAAGACGCAGTCCGGCGCGACTTCACCGTGAACGGTCTTTTTTATGATCCGGTGCAGCGGAAAGTCTTGGACTGGGTGGACGGCCGGAAGGATTTAAAAAAGAAATTGGTTCGCGCGATCGGCGTGGCGCAAAAGCGTTTCGAAGAGGATAAACTGCGCATGCTGCGGGCCGTGCGCTTTGCCAGCGTGCTCGGGTTTAAAATCGAGCCCAAAACTTTCGCTGCCGTCAAAAAAATGGCGCCCAAGATCAGCCAGGTTTCAGCCGAGCGCGTGCGCGACGAGCTGGTCAAGATGTTTACGGGGCCGCGGCCGGCGCTGGCGCTGGAGCTTCTCGATAAAGCGGGGCTGCTCAAAGAAATCCTGCCGGAGGTGGCGCGCATGAAGGGCGTCCAGCAGCCCAGGAAATTTCATCCCGAAGGGGATGTATTCAAGCACACCAAGCTTCTTTTGAAGCAATTGAAAAACCCAACACCGCTCTTGGCGTTTGCGGCGCTGTTGCACGATGTGGGCAAGCCCGCCACCTACAAGCGCAGTGACCGCATCCGCTTTAACGGCCACGACGTCGTGGGGGCGCGGATAACGGATGAGATTTTAAAGCGCCTTCGCTTTCCCAACGACTTGAAAGACGGAGTTGTCGCCAGTGTCGATGGGCACATGCGCTTTAAAGATGTCAAGCAGATGAAGCAGAGCACCTTGAAGAAAATGATGCAGCGGCCGACGTTCTTAAGTGAGCTGGAACAGCACAAGATCGACTGCCTGGCCAGCCACGGGGATATTTCGAACTACCGGTTTTTAAAGAAAAAATTAAAAGAGCTCTCCAGGGAGGAAATCAAGCCGGTGCCGCTTTTGAGCGGTCACGACGTGATGGCGCTTGGGTTCAAAGAAGGACCCGCGATCGGAAAGATTTTGCGTGAAATCGAAGAAGCGCAGTTGGAAGGAAAATTAAAGACTAAAGAAGAGGCGATTGAATTTGTGAAAAATGTCGGGAGGTCTTGATGGGTAGTTTGATTGTGAAGGGTGGTTGGGTCATGATCCCGATTCTCTTGGGATCGGTGGTGGCGCTTACGCTGGTGCTGGAGCGTATTTGGTTTTTTTGGCGTATCCGGATCGATGCGGAAAGCTTTTCCAAGAAAATATTTTCTCTGGCGAAGGTGGGTCTCCTCGAGGAGGCGCTTGGCGCCTGCGAAAGCGAGCGTGCGCCGCTCGCTTTGGTGTTTCGCGCAGGGTTAGAGCGCACCGGAGAAAGCTCTCAGGAAATCGAGCGCGTGATGGAGCGTGAGGGCAATCGGCAGGTTCAGCGTCTCGAGAGAAATTTAGGGATACTTCTCGTGGTCGTGGGCGTGGAACCGCTTTTGGGATTTTTGGGCACGATCCTGGGGCTGATTCAGGCGTTTATGACCTGGGAGAAACTTTCGACGTCGGTGACCGTGAGCGCGCTCGCTGCCGGAATCTACCAGGCCATGATCACGACGGCGGCGGGGCTGATCATCGCTATCCCTTATTTTGTGGCGTATCATCTGCTGCTCGGTTTCGTCAATCGCGCCGCGCAGGATTTAAATCATTACGGCGATGGGTTGGTGAGCGTTTTGGCGAAAAAGGAATTGTCGAGCATTCGGTGAAGATTCGCGCCCAGAATAAATCTTTTATGACACTTGAGTCCGTCGCGATGACCGACATCGTGATGAATCTTTTTATCTTTTTTTTCATTTCGTTCAGCCTGCTTTACACGTTCAACCCCCACAAAGAGTCCAAGATCGAGGTAAAACTACCGCAAGGGCTGACCCAAGCCGAGTCCAAAGGCGATCATCAGACACTCGTTGTCACAATCACCTCCGGCAACGAGATTTTCATCGACAAAAAACGCGTGCTGCCCACACAGATCCAGTCCGAACTCAAAAAACGCGCGCAGTCCACCCCCGCTACGGGACTTCTTGTGCGTTCCGATAAGCAAACGTCCGTCGACTTTCTCGTCAAGGTGCTGGACGCCGCCAAACAGGCCGGTTTAGAGCGCCTCGGCGTGGCCATCGAGACCTCCAAATAAGACTAGTTAAATTTGTTAATAATTAGTTGAAATCTATTAAAAGTATGTTATAATTTCTTTATCAAAAATTAGTAGAGAAAGAGGGTCAAAAAATGGCAGAAGAACAGCAGCAACAACCACGGCCACAGCGTACGCAGATCATGACGCTGAAGGAAGTCGCGAAATACCTGGGCGTGCACACAATGACCGTGTATCGTCTCTTAAAGGAAAAGAAGTTGCCGGGCTTTAAGGTCGGCGGTCAGTGGCGCACTAAAAAAGAAGTGCTCGACAATTATCTTTTAAAAGACATCGATAAGTCCGGTCCCAGCAAAAAGAAGTAAGTCCTGCCTTGGATAGAACCCAAAGAACGAGGCAGGTGGCGCTTGTGCTTTGGGTGACGCTTGCGCTCAATTGGATCGTGGCTGCGGCGAAAGTGACGTTCGGGATGGCGACGCAGTGCATGACGATCGTCGCGGACGGCATCCATTCCTTTTCAGATGGACTCACCAACATCATCGGCTTGGTAGGTATCACGATCGCCGGCAAACCCGCCGACGAAGAGCACCCCTACGGTCACCGCAAATACGAGACGTTTGTCACGGTGGTGATCGCGCTTGTTTTATTTTTGGCATCATTCGGGATACTGCGTGAAGGCATCGCGGGATTTTTTGTGGACCGCAGGCCCGAGGTCAATCTTACGAGTTTCATCGTGATGGCCGTGACGCTGGTGGTGAATATCTTCACAGTGCTGTTTGAGCGCGCGCGCGGGAAAGAGCTCAAAAGCGACCTTCTGGTCACCGATTCGTGGCATACGCTTACCGATGTCTTCGTGACGCTGTCGGTGTTTGCGGCGCTTTTTGGGATCGGGCTCGGGATCCCGCGCGTGGATTCGGTTTTTTCGATCCTGATCGCGGGAGTGATCGTGTGGACCGCGTTTCGTATTTTAAAGCACAGCTCGGATGTATTGTGTGACCGGGCGATCATTGAAAAATCCGAGATTGAGCGCATCGTGCGTGGCGTCGAAGGTGTGCGCGACTGTCATGAGATCCGCACGCGCGGGCGCGTCGACGATGTGTACGTGGATCTGCATGTGCTGGTGGATTCTCAGATGCCGGTGGTGGAGGCGCATCACCTCGCAAACATTATTGAAAAGAAGATCCGCGATGGGATTTTGGGTGTTACGGATGTCGTGGTGCACATCGAGCCGCTTTCGCATGAGCACGATGGACTGGTGGAGAACAGGTAAATGGCGAAAAAAAGACTCTTAGTGGTGGACGACGAGGAGGGTTTCTTGGAGCTCGTGAAGGATTATTTTGTGTCCAAAGGGTATGAAGTGAGTACGGCTATGAACGTGGATGAGGCGCTGAAGCTCTACAGGAAGTTTGTGCCTAAAGTGGTGTTGCTCGATTTCAACTTGCCGGTGGTGAGCGGCGAGAAAATCCTGCCGATGTTTCAGAGCGTCAATCCGTCCGTGCGCGTGATCGTCGTGACGGGCTGTATCGGCGAGGAAGTGGAGGAGCGCTTTAAAGGTTTGGGTTACTTTGCCTATTTTGAAAAATCCGGTCTTTCCCTCGAACGTGTCCACGAAAAAGTTGAAGAAGCCTACCGCTACTAAATTTCTGGCCCTTGCCTTAACGCTTTTGCCCGTGTTTTCATGGGCAGCCGGCCTGGAAACCGAGTACTACGGGACGACGGTGCTTCTCGTCGACTCTGAGAAAGGCATGATCGCGGTGCAGGGTGAGGACGAGAAAACCGGGCAAGCGTTCAAGAAGTCCCTGGCGATCAAGCTAGCGGACGTCTACGTCACCAATCCCCTGAACCACTACCTCGAGCTGTCCCAAGTGGCCGCCGGGGACATGGTCGACCTCTACTGCACGGTGGACGACGAAGGCAACGAAACCGTCTACGAGATCATGGACTACAATAAATTTGAAGAACGATGAACGGGCCCCCGCAACCTGTTAATCGAACAGGGACAGTCCCGGGACTGTCCCTGTTGCTTGACAAGGGTGTGAGGTTGTAGTATACTCCTACCAGGTAGGGGTATATAGCCATGCTGAATGATGAATCTAAAAAAGATGTGTTTGAGCGTTTAAGGAAGGTCGAGGGCCAGATACGCGGCATCGAGAAGATGGTCGACGATAAGCGCTACTGCGTCGACATTTTGACTCAAATCGCCGCGGTGCGTCGGGCGCTCGACGGGGTCAGTATGCTGCTCATGAAAGGGCATGTGGAAACCTGCGTTTCGACGGCTATCCGCGGCGGTAAAGGGGCTCCGATGATTGATGAGCTTATTTGTTCTATCGAGAGGTTTGTGAGATAATGAGGAAAATATTGGCTGTTTTTATTTTCTTTTGCGTGCTGTATGCCTCATCATCGGCCTATGCGTGGGCGCCTTCGTCTTGTCCGATGATGCCGGCCGGGATTCATCAGGAGACGAGCGGCTGTGCTTCGCATGAGATTTGTTGTGAGGCACCTTCTAAGAGCGAGGCAAGCGTTTTATGGGCTTCCAGTGTCGCAGGTTCTTTAAAAGACAATTTCACGATAGATTCCAGTTTTTCAATTCTTCCGGAGAAGAGCGATTCTAACACTTCTGATTCTTTTTCCGACTCACCTCCAAACTCCAACAAGCAAAAGCTCTACCGACTTTACTCCGACTACCGTATTTAATCTTATTTTAGGGACAAGTGTGAGCGCCGGGAGAATTTCCAGCGTCCTTTTTCTTTGGTTGAAAGGAGGATTTTATGAACAGGTTTTTTAGAAAAATTTCTTGGATTCTGATTGCGGCGGGGATCGGGGTTTTTGCCGATGGGGGTGCGTTGCGTGCTGAAAACACTGTCATACGGCAGGCGAGCTTGGAATCTCTAATAGAAGAGGCGATGCGCAAAAATCCGGGGCTCGAGGCCAAAAAAAAGGATTATGAAGCCAAAAAGGCCAAAGTGATCGGTGCCTGGCTTCCGGAGGACCCAACTTTTGGTGTGGATGTGGAGGGCCAGCCAAATATTTTCGACTTTGATGAGCGCAGCAACAACGAGTACATGGTCGAGCAGATGATTCCATTTCCGACCAAGCTTTTTTTAAGAGGGCTCGTGGCAGCCAAAGAGGCGGATATGGCTTATGAGAATTATAAGGAAGAGGAGAGGGACCTCATCTGGCATATCGAACAGCCCTTTTACGAGCTCTTTGTGACACGAAAAACTAAGGAAGCTTTGTCCGAGAGCCAAAAACTTTTAGACCAACTGCTTCAAACGGTGAAGGCGCGTTATGAATCCAACCAAAGTTCTCAAGCGGATGTTCTAAAAACCCAGATTGAACTTTCAAAAATATCCATTGAGCTCTTTGATTTAGACCAAGGGATTCATTTGAAAGAGGCGCATTTCTCGCATACGCTGAATGAATCCCTGGCGACGTCCTATGAGGTTTTGGATGAAAAAACCAGACCGACGCTCTCACTTTCTTTACCGGAGCTTGAAAAAGAGGCGCTGGAGAAGCGGCCCGAGCTACAGAGCTTCCAAGTGGCGATCGATCGCGCAAAAGCCAGCCGCGCGTTGGCCCAAACGGAGTGGCTTCCGGACATCACGGCGCGGTATGAAAAGCGGGATTTTCGCGATTCCGAGATGCCCGATGAACACGACACGTTTATCGGCGTGACGGTGCCGGTGTTTTCCCTTTTAAAAGGAATCGGCGGGACCTGGAAAAGCGCCGGTGACGAGGTCGCGGCTGCCGAGGCCCTGTACACCAAGATGAAAAACGAGACGCTTTTGTCCGTGCATGAGGCCTATTCCAAAGTACGTTCGGCTGAAAACGCGCTTGAAATTTACGAGCAGTCCATCTTGCCGCAGGCCAGGCAGCAGGTGGAGCTGGCGCTGGCCTCTTACGAGGCGGGGAAAAGCGATTTTTTAAATCTAATCGACGCGCATCGGACCTTGAGAGACACCGAGATTGATTATTACAAACACGTTGCGGAGTTTGGAATGGGTGTTTCGGATTTAGAATTGGCGGTGGGTGCCCCGGTGGTGCACGGAACGCATCCGACGGCCGAAAGGAGCCAGTCATGAAGATGAACCAAAGGATTATTTTTATTCTCATTTTTTTGATCGCGAGTAGTGCGGTGATTTCTTTATCGGAGCAACGCGCTTACGGTGAGAGTAAGGCCGCGAAGAAATACTATTGCCCGATGCATCCCCATTACACGGCGGATAAGCCGGGCGACTGTCCGATTTGCAATATGCGGCTCGTGCCGATGAACGATACGCCAGAATTGCCGGCGCGCGTGGACTCAAAGCCAAAACCTAAGAAGATCCTTTTTTACCGGCATCCGATGCGTCCGGATGTGTCGTCACCGGTGCCGGCCAAGGACGATATGGGGATGGATTACATTCCGGTTTATGAGGAGGAGACCGCAAGCCAAGATCCGAAAAGCATTTGTGTGCTTCACGAGTGCACGATGCTCAAGGCCGGCCAAACATGCCCGATGCTCGTTCTTGCCAATCCGAGTGAAAATCTTGAGTGTCCGGTCTGCAAACAGAAAATTGAAATGGCAAACGCACAAGCGCAGAATACTCCGATGGTGCAAGGCTACGCGACAATTATGATCAGCCCGCAGAAACAGCAGATGATCGGCGTCAAAACAAGCTTTGTTGAGCGCAAGAAAATGGTGAAGTCGATACGCGCTGTGGGGCGCATTGCCTACGACCCGGAGCTTTACCAGGCCCAGGCCGAGTATATTCAGGCGTTGAAAAATAAAAATGAGGCATGGGGCAAGGGACTTGCGGAAAGCTCCCAGACGAAGCTAATGTTGATGGGTTTAAATACGGATCTGATTGAAGAAATCGGCAAAAGCGACGGACCCGACAAAAGCCTGCTCTACTCTGTGCCGGGAGCCCATGCGTGGGTGTATGCCAATATCTACGAGTATGAGCTGCCGCTCGTATCAGTCGGCGACACGCTCGAAATCGAAGTAGCAGCGTCGCCCGGGACAAAATTAAACGGCATCGTTCGATCCATAGATAAAGTGGTGGACCCGATGACGCGGTCAGTGCGCGTGCGTGCGCAGGTACCGAACGAGGGCGGATTTTTGAAACCGGATATGTTTGTGAACGTCACGGTCGCGGCGGATTTAGGAGAAGTATTGGCGGTGCCGGACGAGGCGGTATTTTTTACCGGCACATCCAACATCGTGTTTGTGGATAAAGGAGAGGGTCTTTTTGAGCCGCGGCCTGTGGTGGTGGGGCAAAAAGCGGACGGAGCGTATGTCGTGAAAGAAGGTTTGTCGGAAGGCGAAAAGGTGATTACGAACGGCAACTTTCTCGTCGACTCGGAGAGCCGCTTGAAAGCGGCTTTGAGCTCCATGACAAAGTCTTCGTAAAGGTGGTTTACGGTGATTGAAAAAATTATTGAATTTTCAGCGCGCAATAAATTTCTGATCCTCATTTTGACGGCTGTGGGGGTCGTGGCGGCCATCTATTCGATGAAACAGGTGCCGCTTGACGCGATTCCGGACCTCTCCGATACGCAAGTTATTGTCTATTCCCGCTGGGACCGCAGTCCCGATATCATCGAAGACCAGGTGACTTATCCGATTGTCACGGCGCTCTTGGGAACGCCCAAAGTCAAAGACATCCGGGCGTTTTCGGATTTTGGGTTTTCTTATGTCTACGTCATTTTTGAAGACGGCACGGATATTTATTGGGCAAGAACGCGGGTTCTCGAATATTTAAGTAAAATTCTTCCCAAGCTTCCGCAAGGAGTGCAAACCGAACTCGGTCCTGATGCGACCGGCGTGGGTTGGGTGTACCAATACGCGCTGGTCGACAAAACCGGCCAACACGATCTGCAGGAACTGCGCAGTTACCAGGACTGGCACCTGCGTTATGCGCTGCAATCGGTGCCGGGCGTGGCCGAAGTGGCCTCGATTGGCGGTTTCCAAAAGCAGTATCAAGTCAATGTCGATCCCAATAAACTTCTTTCCTATAACATCCCGCTCATGCGCGTGGTGGAGGCCATTCGCTCAGGCAACAACGATGTCGGAGGCCGGCTTTTGGAATTTGCGGGCGCAGAATACATGGTGCGCGGCCGGGGCTACGCGAAGTCCGTCCAAGATATTGAAAATATCGTTGTGGGAACCGACGCGAAAGGGGTCCCCGTCTTAATCCGAAATCTCGCGGCGGTCGCGATAGGCCCCGATATCCGCCGCGGTGTTTCGGACTTGGACGGCGAAGGTGATACCGTCGGCGGAATTATCGTGATGCGTTCCGGCGAAAACGCGCTCAATGTGATTAACCGCGTCAAAAAGAAAGTGGAGGACATAACACCCTATTTGCCGCCCGGGATGGAAATCGTCGAAACGTATGACCGCTCGGAGCTCATCAAGGCCTCGATTGAAACGCTCAAGCATACGTTGATCGAAGAAACGGTCATTGTGAGTATCGTGATTTTGATTTTCCTGTGGCATGTGCCGTCGGCGATTATTCCGATCGTCACGATTCCGATCTCCGTGCTGCTGGCGTTTATCCCCTTGTATTTTATGGGTGTGACCACCAATATCATGTCGCTCGCAGGTATCGCGATCTCGATCGGTGTCTTGGTCGACGGCGCTATTATCGAGGTGGAGAACGCCTATAAAAAACTTCAGCTTTGGGACGCGGGCGGCCGCGTCGGCGATTTCCACGAGGTGCGTCTAAAAGCGCTGAAAGAGGTAGGGCCGGCGGTATTTTTTTCACTGCTTGTCATTGCCGTGGCGTTTATGCCGATTTTTACGTTGGTGGATCAGGAAGGAAGGCTTTTTAAACCGCTCGCCTACAGTAAAAATCTCGCGATGGCGATCGCGGCGGTGCTCGCGATCACGCTCAATGTGGCGATGCGCATGCTGTTTATCCGCATGGACCCGTTCAAGTTTCGTCCGCGCTGGCTTGCGAGCATCGCGAACACCGTGCTGGTCGGCCGTTATTACGCCGAGGAGAAGCACCCGATCAGCCGCCTGCTTTTTCGAATCTACGAACCGGCCGCGCATTTTGTGCTGCGGCATGCCAAAACGACCATTTTTGCGGCGCTGACTTTGGTTCTTGTCAGCATCCCGGTTTACTTCCAACTCGGTTCCGAGTTTATGCCGCGCTTAAACGAGGGTGTCATTCTTTACATGCCGACGACGCTTCCCGGAATTTCAGTGACGGAAGCCCAGAAACTCATGCAGACGCAGGATAAAATTTTAAAAAGTTTTCCCGAGGTTGAGCGGGTTTTTGGCAAAGCGGGCCGCGCTGAAACTTCGACGGACCCGGCGCCTTTCTCCATGATGGAGACCACGGTGGTGTTAAAGCCGGAGAAAGAGTGGCGTAAAGGCATCGGCTACGAGGAGCTGATCAATGAGATGGACGCCAAGCTTCAGTTTCCAGGTGTGACCAACGCCTGGACCATGCCGATCAAAAACCGCATCGATATGCTCAGCACCGGGATCCGAACTCCGGTGGGCGTCAAAATTTACGGAGCGGATTTAAAAGAGATTGAGAAAATCGGAAGAGAGGTGGAGGCCGCGATTCGTTTAGTCAAAGGCACGCGCAGTGTGTATGCCGAGCGCGTGACCGGCGGTTACTTTATCGATTTTGATTTAAAGCGCGAGGAGCTGGCGCGTTACGGTTTGTCGATTGATGATGCCCAGATGGTGATCCTGTCGGCGATCGGCGGCGAAAATATCACAACCACCGTCGAAGGACGCGAGCGTTACCCCATCAATGTGCGCTATGCCCGCGAGTTTCGCGAAAATATCGATGACCTAAAGCGCGTATTGGTGCCGACGCTCTCCGGCGCTCAAGTGCCGCTAGCGCAGCTGGCGGACATTCGGCTCGTTCAAGGACCTGCAATGATCCGCGACGAAAATGGGCGGCTTTCGGGATACGTGTACGTCGATATTTCCGGCCGCGATGTGGGCGGCTATGTGAACGAGGCCAAAAAGATCGTCGCGCGCGAGGTGAAAGTTCCGGGAGGTTATTTGTTGGTATGGAGCGGCCAGTATGAAAATATGATCCGTGTCAAAAAGCGTCTCCTTGTGGTCGTGCCGCTGACGCTTTTTCTGATCGCGTTTTTGCTGTACATGAATACAAAATCCATGGTCAAAACCGGGATTGTGTTACTGGCTGTGCCGTTTTCGCTCGTCGGAGCGGTGTGGTTCCTGTATTTTCTGGGATACAACATTTCCATCGCGACATGGGTCGGGATGATCGCTCTCATGGGTCTCGATGCCGAGACGGGTGTCTTTATGCTGTTATTTTTGGATATGTCCTATGAAGAAGCGAAAGCCGCCGGGAAAATGAAAACCAAAAAAGATTTGGAGGACGCCATCATTCACGGCGCCGTGAAGCGTATCCGCCCCAAGATGATGACCGTGATGGCGGCGATGATCGGCCTCATGCCCATCATGTGGGCCCACGGCGCGGGTTCGGACGTCATGAAGCGCATCGCCGCGCCGATGATCGGCGGGCTTCTGACAAGCTTTATCATGGAGCTTTTGGTGTATCCACCAATTTATCAAATGTGGAAACGGAGTACCGATGGACGAAGACTGGGCATGGATCGAGAGTTTTCAAAAATCTAACGATCTTTCGGCTTTTCGCAAAATTTTCGAGAAGTACAAAAGTCTGGTAGTGAACCTGGCGTTTCGCTGTGTCAAAGAGCGATCGGCAGCCGAGGATATTGCCCAAGACGTTTTCATTAAAATTTATGAGAAAAAGCTAAAGGCAAGCACCGGCGTCAAGTTTTCAACGTGGCTTTATCGCGTGACATTCAACGCCGGCATTGATTTTGTCCGGAAAAGAAAATTTATTTCACACTCTTTGGACGAAGACGATGCCAAAGAGGTGGCCGACCCCGCGCCTTCTCTGCCTTCCAAAGAACTCGAGGAAAAGGAACTCAAAGAAAAGCTTCGTCAGGAAATCGATCGTCTGCCCGAAAAGCTCAAGTACCCGCTTTTGCTTTTCCAGTTTGAAAATCTGTCCTATGAGGAGATTGCCTCTATCCTAGGTGTTAGCAAAAAGGCGGTTGAGCGGCGTATTTATCATGCGAAGCAATGTTTGCGGGGGGTTTTGGCCGGCTGGTTCGTTGAATCAGTAGAGAAAAAAGGAGGGCTTCAATCATGAGAAACATTACTCGGGTGTTGGGAGTTTTGGTGCTGGCTCTGGGACTGGCGATGGCTTTGCCGGCTTTCGCTGAAGCGGAGACAGGATCGAAGGGTATTCTCGAATTTTCGGCTCAGCCGGAAAATCGATCATTGGATAAGAAGCTGGTTGAGAGAAAGTATATTGAATATCGGCATGGCCGGGCTTAGAATACAACTCTAGAGACAATGGGTGCCCTGCTCTTAGAGTTTCGAGCAGGGCATTCTAAGTGGAGGGTTGTGCAATGGACCATTTTGACGATTTATTAAAAAAAGCCGCCCCGCCTAAAATAGAAGTAACCCCTAATTTTGACAGGGTATTTTGGGAAAAAATTGCTTCCAGGCAAAAAGAGCCGTGGTTTGTCCGCGGGCGGAAGTGGTTCGAGGCAAGCTTTCCGGTGCCGAGTTTTTCCGAGGCGGTGGCTGTGTTTTTGATCGCGTTTGTGGTCGGAGGCGCCGGCGGAGTTTTTTCGGGTGTTCGTTCGGGGGCCACTTTTGAAGCGGAGAAAATGTCGGTCCGATACCTTTCGGGGTTTCAAGAGTTCAAGGGCGTACCCTCCTCGTCGGTAGCGGGAAGCTATTTAAAAACACTGAATGAAGAGGTTTAAAAAAAGATGAGACGACTGCTACTTTTTACGATCCTTATTTCTGTGGTGACGTTGGCGGGTTTCTGGGGCGGGAAAAAGGCCTGCATGCTCATGTGGCCGGCGAGTCTCAACCCCAGCCAGAATTGGTATTTGACCTTGGGGCTTAATTCCGGACAGGCCGAATCGCTTAAAGGACTGGAAACCTCTTTCCGAAAAAGTGCGGACAAGCTTTGTATGACGGTTTGCAGGGAGCGGCTCGAGCTTTTGAAGATCATGCGGGACAAAACGGCAGATCCGGCGCAGATTCACCAAAAAATAGAAAAAATTGGCGCGCTTCAAATTTTGTTGGAAAAGCAAATCGCCGACCATATCTTGGAAGTTAAAAAGGATCTGACCGAAGAGCAAAGCCAAGCCTATCTTGACCGCATTCACAGAGAGCTCAGGCAGTCCATCGTCCAAAGCGGTTACGGGGATGTCCTGAACGTTTAGCAATGACGGGGTTGTATAGATTATAACTATATGTAACCCATGACTATGCCTTTAATGCATGTACTGTTCCGTTTAGCCGCACTGTCAT
>CAYJSE010000034.1:0-13770 GCA_964372765.1 uncultured Planctomycetia bacterium
GTGGTGTGGCGCTATGAACCCATTTTGTTCAAAGTAGGTCTTGGTATTACCCTACTGACTCTGTGCGTAATTGTGTTGTTCATCGTCAAAGATCGTAATAAAGCGCAGAGTTAAACCGTTTTCGCGGATATAAAACAATATTTTCAGTCGACTGAACAAATTGTTGACATTTTCGTAACCTCATTTAATATAGTCTGTTATGAAAAAGATAGAGTTCAGGCGATCCCATTTAGAAGTTCTGACATCCCATCTGGACGTTCCTCACCCGCCTATTCAAGTGATCCTAGGGCCTCGACAGGTCGGAAAAACAACGGCTATTTTGGACTACCTGAAACAGTGGGGTGGTCCGACTTTTTATTGCACAGCGGATCAGGTATCTCCGCCCGACGCTCGTTGGATCGAAGAGCAGTGGGAAAAGGCCCGGCGACAGCTTCGTCGAGGATCCCGCGGCCTGCTTATTTATGATGAAATCCAAAAAATCCCGCGTTGGAGTGAGGTAGTCAAGAAATGCTTTGATGAGGATAAAAGGGCAAAGCGCCTGCTTTCGGTGGTTCTGCTAGGATCCTCTTCTTTGCTGGTTCAGAGGGGTCTTGCCGAGAGCTTAACCGGAAGATTTGAAATCGTTCATTTTCCTCACTGGTCGCTGGAGGAGTGCCGCCGATGTTTCGGAATCTCTTTTGATGAGTATATTTTTTACGGGGGATACCCCGGGGCTTGGAGGATATTCCTCGATTCCGGCCGCGACGAAGACCGATGGTCCGCTTATGTGAGGGATTCCTTAATCGAAACGGTTCTGAGCAAAGACATCTTGCTTTTAACGCCGGTCACCAAGCCGGCGCTTTTCAGGCAAGTGTTTCATTTAAGCTGTCTGCATCCGGCTGAGATTTTTTCACTCAATAAAATGCTCGGACAGCTGCAGGAGGTGGGCAATGCCTCAACCATCGCTTCTTATCTGAGGCTTCTGGACGCCGCCATGCTGTTAAAACCGCTTGAGCGGTACAGCGGAAACCGGTTACGCCAGAAAATCTCAAGCCCAAAATTGATCATACTAAACAACGCGCTCATCAACGCCCAAGGTCAGAGAAAATTCAAGGATACCCGCAAAAACGCGGCGCTTTGGGGACGACTCGTTGAGAACGCGGCCGGGGCGTCCTTGGTGAATAATAATATCGGAAAGGGTTTTGGTATTTTTTACTGGCGGGAACGAAGCGATGAGATTGATTTTGTCGTGGATGCCGGCGCCGGAAAAGTGGCCGGCATTGAAATCAAAACAGGTTCCGAAGCCGTGAAAACTCTCGATGCCGGACGCGCGTTTCTCAAAAAATATCCGGATGCCAGGGTCATCGTGGCCACGCCCGACGGTGGGGATATTTCCATTCAAGAGCTGATGGCTAGATCCGCGGATCAGATTTAAGTAAATTCTAGCCAGCGCGTGATTTTGTTGTTAATTATCAAAGATTGTTCTAAAATGAAAAACTATGCCTAAAAGCACTAAGGGCTTCCTCGTTCTGGATTTAAAGAAAAAATCGACGCTCGCTATGTGGGCCCAGCAGGCCGGTGGCAAAGTCGTGATTTCGGACTATGCGGTGAGCCAGGATTTGAAGGGTTTTCTGGCCGATCTGAAAGATAAGCCGCCGGTGATTTTGACGATGGAAGAGGGGGTGCAGTTCCGGACGCTCGAGATGCCGCCGATGCCGGTCCAGGAAGAGAGAAAAGCCATTCTCTGGGACCTCAAAAGTAAGCTGGGGCTGGACCCCGAGACGCACTACTTTATCTATAGTCTTTTGGCCGAGACTTCTTCCGAAGCCGGGTCTGGCGAGCGCATGTTTGGCGTGTTTTTTATGGAAAAGGGAGCTCTCGCCGAACGGATAGGACTTTTCAAATTGTTTGGATTGGAGCTCGCGGCGCTGGTTCCGGGCGTGAGCGCGCTGGCCCGGTGGACCGCCGAAGCGGGTTTTCCGGAGCCGGATAAAGATTTGCTCATCGTGGACATCGGCGAGGCGCGCACGAGTATTTTTATCGCGCGCGACGGCAAAGTGATGTTTATGAGAACCGTGGGGTTTGGGGGGCAGGAGGCGCCGCGCTTGGACGAAAGCGCAGAGTCCTCTCAAAGTGACTATATGGCGCTCGTGCGGCCTTACTTGGATAAACTGCTCGGCGAGATTAAGCGTACCGTGGATTTTTATGAGTCGCAGAAAATCGCCCAGCCGGTTTCGAAAGTGTTTTTTGCCGGCGGCGGCGCCGGTTTAAAGGGGCTCCTGGAATTTATGGGGCAGTTTTTGGGTTTGGCGGTCGGAAAACTCGAGATTCCGCAGGATTGGCTGTCCATGGCAAGCCTCGACAAAAAAGAAGCGCTGCTTAAGAACCCGGGTATTTTCCAATCGGCCGCCGCGGTCGCGACGTATCACCGGTCCGCGGTCGATGTTTTACCGAAACAGGCTCCGCAGGGGAGAATCACGCGGCTGAAGCAATTTTCCGCGAAGCTCACGTTTTTTGTCACCACAGCTGTTTTAGCCTTGTTTTCGGTTCATCAATTTTTTCTGCTCAAAGTCTCAGAGGGGGACCTTCTGGCGGCGCAGAAGGAGTGGGTGGAGATGAAAAAAATTTCCGAGGGCCTCGAGGATATCCGCCATCAAGAACAATTTCGCGTGTCGGTGCTGAAAGGCGATGTGTATCTGCCCGGACTGTTAAAGGAGCTCAGTCGGCGCATGTCTTCGACAATGGCTCTGGAGGAGATCAAATACAGCCGCAAGGACCAGACGATCATCCTGCGGGGAAGCGTGCTCGCGACGGGCGAGAAAAACGAAGTCAAAATACTCGCGGAATTTATGAACAGCCTGAGCGGCGCTCCTTTTTTCAACTCGGCCGAACTTATTCAGTCCGGGCAGGGAGCTCCCGGCCAGGGGTCGAAGTTTGAGATCAGATGCGTGGCTAAGACATTGGCATGAAAAAACCTCGGGCCCCGTTTAAAAATCCATTTGGCAAAGTCAAAATAAAGCCGGAACTTTTGCCGTATCTGCGGTGGGGGGCGGTGACATTTTTGAGTATCATGGTTTTTTTCATTTTTTATTTTCCTCTCGCCCAGAAGATGGACTACACCCATCGGCAGCTTGGGGCGATGCGGGGCGAGCTCGATCGCGTCAAGGCCACCGGGTTTGGCGCGCTGGACCCCAAAGAGCTGGAGGTTTTCCGCACGCGCGCACAAGAGTTTAAAAATCGTCTCACCAACTTCAAAGAATCGGCGACGGTGCTGAATCTGATCTCCGAGGAAGCCAAGAAAAATACCATCGAAGTGGTCAACATCAAATCGGACCCCATGGTGGGCGTTGCGAGCCAGCTTCTGCAGACCGCGGACCCGATGAAAAGTATTGACGCCCGGACGCGGTCGCCGATCGCGGCTGTCGCGAATATTTTTAGGGGTTCGCCCCAGCCGGCGCAGAACTATAGCTACCTGCCGATTCGCGTCGTGCTGCGCGGTTCCGCGGCGGCCGTGGCACAGTTTTTGCAGTCTTTGGAGGAGACATCCAGCGTGTATGTGGTGGACCAGATGACGATTTCCAAGAAAAAACCGGATGTCCCGGCCGTGGATTGCGAGATGACGATCAACTTTTTTTATAAAATCTAGCGGGGGCCGCGTGCGACGCAAACAAACCATCAATCTGCTCGTCGTGGTGCTGGCCGTCGGTTTTGTGCTGTCGTTTCTCAATTCTGTCCGGAGGATACGGGCCAAGCTGGGCGGGGCGTCGATCGTGAAAGTGGCTCTGCCTGTTCAGGACCTCACATTTTTGACACAGGTGCGCGTGGCAGAGGCGATGCGGAAAACTCAATACGCGGCATGGTTGGCGGGGTGGGGGCGGGATCCGTTTATCCGAGGGGCCGCGGGTGGTTGGACGGGGCCCGGCGCTGTCGGAGGGCTCGTGTTGAGCGGGATTGTGTGGGACGAGACGCTGCCGATCGCAATCATCAACAGCAAGGTGATGAAAGTGGGTGATGAGATCAGCGGGATCAAGATCACCCGCATTTCACCCAACTCCGTGTTTGTCAAGACCGGGGAGGAAACGGTGGAAATACCGATTTTTAAAAAAAATGAGGGGAATCCCTATGGCGAAACAACGGGCTGAAGCGTGGGTATTTTTTTAATCCTCGCTTTCTTTCTCCCGAGCGGCGCAGTGGACCTCGGTATGACACGGGCGTTGAATGCACCGCCGGGATTTCTGACGGCCATTCCAAACCTCGAGGGTGTGGCGGCCGTTCGCGTCTACCAGAAGACCCTATCTCCCAAGATCGCCCAATCGGGCCGGCGATGCCTTTACCAGCCGACGTGCTCCAACTACGCGGTTTTCGCGCTGCGGCGGTTTAGCTTGATCCCGGCGGTGTATAAAACCTGGCTAAGGTTGCGGGATTGCAACTGGTACGCTCGGCTTCAAAATCGCCGGCCCACTGTGGATTATCCGTAGATTTCATGAGCTCTAAAGCTTCCAAAAACAATCTCGTGTGGATGGATCTTGAGATGACGGGCCTCGATCCCAAGACGTGCACGATCTTGGAGATTGGCGTGATCATCACGGACAGTCAATTGAATGTACTGGCCGAGGGGCCGGCGATCGCGATCCATCACAGCGATAGGGTCTTAAGCGGCATGGAGCTCTGGAGCAAGCATCACCATAAGCTATCGGGCCTTACCGAGGAGTGCCGCGCCTCTAAGATTTCTTTGAAGAAAGCGCAAAAAGAGGCGCTTGAGTTTGTAAGGGAGTACTGCCCAAAAAACACGGCGCCCTTGTGCGGCAACTCGATCAGTCAGGACCGGCGCTTTCTTTTTAAATACATGCCGCGGCTCGAGGCGTATCTATTTTACCGCAATATTGATGTGAGCTCCGTGAAAGAACTGGTGCAGCGGTGGTACCCAACGGAGTTTCACATGGCGAAGGGCGCGCACCGGAGTCATCGCGTGATGGATGATATCCGAAAGTCGATCGAAGAATTAAAATTTTACCGGGATAAAATTTTTATTAAATACAAATAATGTCGGTTTATCCGGTCTCGCCACAAAAAATCCAATCTCTCGAAGCTAAAATAAAACAGTTGGGTCTCAAAGAATCCGATTTTTCGGAGAGTTTTGTCCGTTCCGGCGGCGCGGGCGGGCAGAACGTCAATAAAGTCTCGACCTGCGTGGTGTTGCGGCATGTCCCGACGGGGCTCGAGGTGCGCTGCCAAAAAGAGCGCTCTCAAGGCTTGAACCGATTTTTGGCGAAGCGGCTGTTGGTCGAGAAAATCGAGGACGCGCAAAAGGGCGTCGAAAGCGCGCGCCAAAAAGCGATCGAAAAGATCCGCCGCCAGAAGCGCAAACGCTCTCGCCGCGCCAAAGAGAAAATGCTCGAAGCCAAAAAGCATCGGTCCGAATTAAAATCTCACCGCTCTAAACCCCGCGATTTTTCCGACTAGCTGGCGTCACCCGTCGCCGGCACCCGTCGCCTCGCTTGCTTAATAGGGTGGTTTTGTGTAAAATCAGCGCACTCGCATAGAGTTAGAAAGGTTGGTTTTTATGGCGCTTGTTAAAGAGGAAAATCTTACATCGAATCCCCATGTGCAGTCTTGGGTTAGGGAAATGGCGGAGCTTTGCGGGCCGGACCGAGTGGTCTGGTGCGACGGCAGTGAAGAGGAAAAGAAACGCTTTATTCAAGAAGCGGTTTCCACGGGCGAGCTCACCCAACTCGATCAAAAAAAGTGGCCCGGATGTTACTATCACCGCTCCGCTGAAAACGACGTGGCGCGCACCGAGCACCTGACCTTCATTTGCACGCGCTCCAAAGACGATGCGGGCGCTACCAACAACTGGATGGACCCGAAAGAGGCCTACCCGAAACTTTCCACTATTTTCAATGGCTCGATGAAGGGCCGCACACTGTACGTGATCCCTTTTATCATGGGCCCGGTCGGTTCGCCGTCTAGCAAGGTGGGGATTCAGCTCACCGACAGTCTCTACGTGGTGCTCAACATGCGCGTTATGACGCGCATGGGCGCTGTGGCCTTCAAACAGCTTGGGAACTCCAACGATTTTACACGCTGTCTGCACGGTAAGGCGGATCTCAATATGGATCGGCGCTTTATCTGCCACTTTCCGGAAGACAATACGATCTGGAGCGTCGGCTCCGATTACGGCGGAAACGCGCTTTTAGGAAAAAAATGTCTGGCGCTGCGCATCGGCAGCTGGCTCGGGCGCCAGCAAGGATGGTTTGCTGAGCATATGCTGATTTTGGGCATCGAAAATCCGAAAGGCGAGATTACCTATATTTCAGCGGCATTCCCTAGCCAGTGCGGCAAGACGAACCTGGCGATGCTGATTCCGCCTGTCGCTTTGAAGGGGTACAAAATTTGGACGGTGGGGGACGATATCGCTTGGCTGCGCGTCGGGCCCGATGGGCGGTTGTGGGCGATCAATCCGGAAGCCGGTTTCTTTGGCGTGGCGCCCGGAACCAACGCCAAGACAAATCCAAACGCGCTCGAAACCGTGCGGCGCAACACGATTTTTACGAATACAGTTTTGGGAAAAGATAAAACGGTGTGGTGGGAGGGCCTTGACAATCCGCCGGCTGAAGGGTGGGATTGGAGAGGGAAGCCGTGGATGCCGAGCTCGCCGGAAAAAGGCGCGCATCCCAATAGCCGTTTCACAGCGCCGGCCTCACAGTGTCCCTCGATTTCTCCCAAGTGGGAGGAGCCGCAGGGTGTGCCGATTTCAGCCATCGTATTTGGCGGACGCCGCGCGCGCGTAGCGCCGCTGGTTTATCAGTCTTTCAACTGGCAGCACGGCGTGTACGTGGGCGCCACGATGGCGTCCGAGACCACAGCCGCCGCGACCGGGCAGGTCGGCGTGGTGCGCCGCGACCCGATGGCGATGCTTCCTTTTATGGGGTATAACGTGGGCGACTATTTCCGGCACTGGATCGAGATGGGGAAAAAAATTCCGAAGCCCCCTAAGATTTTCCACGTGAACTGGTTCCGCACCGATGCGAACGGCAAATTTATCTGGCCGAGCTTCGGCGAAAATCTGCGCGCGCTTTTGTGGATCATCGACCGCGCGAACGGCAAAAGCGAAAGTGATGAGACTCCGATCGGCTACATTCCCAAACAAGGCGCGCTCAATACCGAGGGTCTGGGACTTTCGGCCGAAGTGATCAAAGATCTTTTGTCCATCGATCGCGAGGAATGGAAAAATGAAGCGGACGGCTGCACCGAGTTTTTTCAAAAAATCGGAAGCCGTCTGCCGAAAGAAATCCTGGAGGAGCAGGCGGCGCTTCGCCAGCGGCTAGGGTAATGCATCAAACAGGATTTGGGCCGATCTCGAGCGCCGAAATTGAGACGATGATTCGAGCGGGGATTCCGGATGCTCAGGTAAGGGTCCGGGATCTGCGGGGCGGGGACCATTTCGACATCGAAGTGGTTTCAAGCACGTTTAAAGAAAAGAGTCTCGTTGAGCAGCACAAAATCGTGCACGAGGCCCTGAAATCCGAAATGGACCGGCGCATACACGCCGTACAGATAAGGACAAAAACTCTATGAGTAATCCCACGGTTGAAATAATCGAAAAAGAAATCAAGTCCCATAAAGTGGTGCTGTTTGTGAAAGGCACGCCCCAGGCGCCGCAGTGCGGGTTTTCGGCGGCGACGATGGAATTATTTAAGAATCTTGGGGTGAAATTTCACTCCGTGGATATCCTAGCGAACCCGGATATCCGTGCGGCACTCCCGGAAATCTCCAACTGGCCGACATTTCCGCAGATTTTTATCGACGGAAAGCTCATTGGCGGTTGCGATATCGTGCACGAGATGCACGAACGCGGCGAATTGCTCCCTCTCCTGAAATAATAGAACCCTAGGCGGCGGGCGCTGGGCAGGACCCCTCGTCAAAATCAATTACTTTACATATTGCGGAGTTGTTTTTCGGCGTCGACCAAGTCACGGTTGATTTTGTGGAAGGCGCTGTCGGCGGTTTTGCGCAAACCCGGGCTTACCTGCGGCGCATGTTTAATCTGGCGTAAGAGCTGCACCGCCATGCGGAAATGGCGGATGAGCTCCCCGTCGTCGGCGTCGCTGTGCCGCCCAAGCTCCACAAACCGGCACCCTCCGACCCACGCCTCCACGGCCGGCGCCAGGTGAAAATACGGTACTTTTGTATACGGCCACACACGATGCATCGCCTCTTTCGCGTGGATTTTTTTCAAAAACTGCATTGAACGCTTTTCGACACTTTGAATCTGAGCCGGGATTCGGGGACAGAGCTGGTTTTTCCGCGGCTCAAATACGAGACTGCATAAAAGCGCCGCAAGCTGTGTTTCGTTTAAAGTATTGAGATACCCTTCCTCCAGCATCTCCGAGAGAATCAGCTCATACCCGTACATCCAGGACGCAAACTCTCCTTTTTGAGTCATTTTCTCCGAAGCGATGTATCCGAGATCGCTTAAAAGCTCCAGCTTTCGTCCCATCGCTTCCTCGGCGCGGCGGCGGCCCTTTTTATTGGACTGAAAAAAATGAAATGAGCGCGGATAAATGTCGATCAGTTTGGAGCCAAACTGGCTGTAAAGGTTTAATAGTGTCGCGTAGCAGGAGTTGAACTGGCTTTCGATCGGTTCCGGTTTTCCGTAGAGGATGCGCATCACGGTCGTGTAGCTTGTTTGATGCGGATTGATGCGCGTGTACACGAAGCCCTCTTTGTCCATGCCGCGTCGGCCCGCGCGTCCGGCCATCTGGAAAAAGTCGCGTGTGCGCAGGTCACCGAAATGCGTGCCATAAAACTTTCGCAGTTCATCAAACACCACGGTTTTGGCGGGCATGTTGATCCCGAGCGCGAATGTTTCGGTCGTGAAAATGAGCTTGATCAGTTTGGAAGTAAAAAGCTGCTCAACCACTTCTTTCAAGGTCGGGAGCATTCCCGCATGGTGAAACGCGACGCCGCGCAGCACAATCCGTTTCATCTCGACGGCGCTTGGCTCACTCAAAAGATCAAACTTTTCGCAAAGTTTCTGATAAAGGTTCGTGATTGTCGCTTTTTCTTCGGGAGTCAGAAAGTCGTAGCGTTGCTGCTCCCAGGCAAGCTCCTCGGTGCGCTTGCGACCGAAGGAAAAATATAAGCAGGGAAGCTGTTTTTGGTCGAGAAGCTGCCGGACGAGATCCTCCATGCGATTCGGATGCGCGCGCAAGATTTTATGGAGCTGATGCGGCCGAAAACGTTCGCGGCGGCCGGGGCGGCGACTGAATTCATGCCCCGAGGGCCAGTGATCGTGGTCGAGGTAACCTTCTTTTTTAAGCGCCTGGGGGTTCGTGAGGATGCGGCCGTTGCACTGAAAAATGTGCACGAGCGGCACGGGCCGATGCGTCTCGACAATCACCTCAATCTCGTGTTTTAAAATATTGCGGATCCACTGGGCGAGTTCTTCGATATTGGGCGCCGTCGCCGACAGCGCCAAAAACCGCACGTGCTCCGGCGAAAACATAATCGCCTCTTCCCAGACCGTACCGCGTTCGACATCGTCCAGGTAATGAACTTCGTCAAAAATGACCCAGGCGGTGTTTTTTAAACGCGCTGGGTCTTCGAAAAGCTGGTTGCGGTAAATCTCCGTCGTCATGATCACAAGCGACGCATCTGGATTTAAGCTCACGTCACCCGTCAGGATACCGACGGTGTCCGGACCGTACTTTAAGCTGAAGTCACGGTACTTTTGATTGCTGAGCGCCTTGATCGGCGCCGTATAGAGGATGCGCTCATTGCGGGAAAGCGCCTTGTCAATCGCGTACTCGGCGATCGCGGTTTTGCCGGCACCCGTCGGCGCCGACACCAAAACAGACTTTTCTTCATCGATCGCCTGAATGGCTTTTAATTGGAAAGGATCGTACTGAAACATATTCCGAAGATTGTACCCGAAAATCTATCTTGAGTCCTGCGATTTATGGGCGGCGGGCGGTTATCTTCTCTCGCCCCGCCCGGTCGAGAGAAGATAACCGCTAGTGTGGCCAGTGTGGAAAGTTGTTTTGCGGGTTGGTATGTGGTATAAAATTATGAGCCATGCGTAAATTTCTGTTAGGTCTTGTGGTGGTCCTGTCTTGCGGAGTCTCAGCGTCGGCTTTGGCGCAGACCGCGGGCATTTCTCTTGAAAATTTTGCCCAGGAAAAGAATCTCCAGTACGCTTACGACCCGCTGTTAAAGAATGCGGTGGTGTCGGGCGGGGCGGGATCGGTCAAGTTTCACGTGGGCAGTGAGTTTATCTTAAGCAGCGGCCAGGTGGCAAAGCTCTCCGACGAGGTACGCTTTGAAAGCGGCGAAGTGGTGGCTCCGGTTTCGGCGCGGCCTTACCTGGAAGGGCTGGTCTTTAAAGCCGCAACACCGACAATCTCGGCCTACACGGGAACGCACAGGATCCGAAGGGTCGTCGTGGACGCCGGGCACGGCGGTAAGGATTTTGGAGCCATCAGCCCGCGCGGGACGGTTGAGAAGCATTTGGTACTCGACATGGCGCGGCGCGTGTACGATGAACTGCGCGCGGCGGGGCTGGAAGTGATCATGACGCGCAATAGCGATACGTTCATCCCGCTTCAAGGCCGCACGCGCATCGCGAACCGTAAAGGCGCGGATCTTTTCGTGAGCATACACGCTAACGCGTCGCTGGCGCGCTCACTGCAGGGTTTCGAGGTTTATTATTTATCCGAGGCGATCGATGACGCGGCGCTGGCGCTCGAACGCGCGGAGAATTCGGTGTTGGATCTCGAGACGGCGCAGTACGAGTATCAAAACCGGGGCCTCAAAGCCGTGATGTGGGACTTGAAAGAAACCGAGAACCGCCGCGAATCGCTTAAAATCGCGGATAAAATCGCCGATGAGGTTCAGGGCACGGTTCGGATCTCCAATCGGCGCATCAAGTCCGCGCGATTTTACGTATTAAAATGGACCGAGTGTCCGGCCGTTTTGGTGGAGATGGGGTATATCACCAACCGCGAGGACGAGGCGAGACTAAAAGATTTTCGGTACCGGGAAAATCTCGCGCGCGCGATCGCGAAAGGTATCTTGAACTATAAAGAAGAGTTTGATGGAACGGACGGATTTACACGCTAGCGGAGGACGGGGTGAATAAGCCCATTGGGATTTTTGATTCGGGGATAGGCGGGCTCACCGTTTTAAAAGAAGTGTGCCGAGAAATCCCGCGCGAAGATATCGTTTATTTCGGAGACACGGCGCATGTGCCCTACGGCACCAAGTCCAAAGAGATCATCACGAAATACTCGACGGCCAATATGCATTTCTTGCAGGAGTTTGACGTGAAGCTCGCGATCGTGGCCTGCAACACGGCCTCGGCGCTGGCGCTGGAAGCGCTGAAAGACAATTTTCACATTCCGATCATCGGCGTGATCGAGCCCGGCGCTAAGCGCGCGCTCGAGGTGACGCGTAACGGACGCGTGGGCGTCGTCGGGACGCGCGCCACCATCGGCAGCGGCTCCTACGAAACCTGTCTCAAAAATCTCGACCCCCAGGTGAAAGTTTACAGCGAATCCTGCCCGCTTTTTGTGCCGCTGGTGGAAGAGGGATGGCTGGAGGGCGAGATCGTGCGAAAAATCGCGCGCGCGTATTTGGATCCTTTAAAAGCATTCGGTATTGACACGCTGATTTTAGGATGCACCCACTATCCGCTTCTGGAGAGCGTGATCGGCGAGGTGATGGGCCGCGAAGTGCGGCTGGTGAGCTCGGCCGAGGAGACGGCGAAAGAGGCGCGCGACCTTCTGGCGCGGCTCAAGATTTTCAGCCAGGATTTTAATAAAGAACAGGAAACTCGGTTTTACGTTTCGGACGAGCCCGAGCAGTTTAAAAGCTTGGGCGAGCGGTTTTTAGGCCGCACGATTCACTCAGTAGCGAAAGTGGGGGACCATGTACGAGGTGGAAGTACGCGATGAGTTCTCGGCCGCTCATTTTATAAAGCTTTATGACGGGACCTTCGAGCCGCGCCACGGCCACAACTGGAAAGTCGCGGTGCTCGTGCGTTCCGAGCGTCTCGACGCCATCGGCGTGGTCGTCGATTTTGAAGCGCTAAAGCACAACCTTAAGAAAATCCTTAAAGAATTTACCGAGATCGCGTTCAACGATCACCCGGATTTTAAAGATGAAAAATTAAACCCTTCAACGGAGAATATCGCCAAAACGATTTACGATCACTTGAGCAAAACTATAAAATCAGATAATAACGCTAAAATCATCAAAGTAACGGTTTGGGAGACAGACGATGCATCCGCTAGCTTCTGCCCGTAATACTCAAACCGAAATCAGCGAGATTTTTTCCTCTCTGCAGGGTGAAGGCCCGTACCTGGGTGTTCAGCAGATCTTCGTGCGTTTCGGCCGCTGCAACATGCACTGCGGTTACTGCGATGAGATAGAAAAAATGAACCCGGAAAATTTTTCGACGTATTCACTGGAGAGTCTTTTGGGCGCGGTGGATTTACTTGAGAGCCAAAAAGGCCGGCATCATTCGGTGTCGCTGACCGGCGGCGAGCCGCTTTTTTATACGCCGTTCCTAAAGAATTTCCTACCCAAGCTTAAAGAAAAGGGCTACACCACATACCTTGAGACCAATGGCACACTCCCCAGAGAGCTTGAAAGTGTCATTCGTTTCGTGGATATCATCGCGATGGACTTAAAGCCCGCATCCAGCACCGGCGACCGAGACTTTTGGCGTGAGCATGAGGCGTTCCTCAAAATCGCCTTGCAAAAAGAAGTGTTTGTGAAGGTCGTGATCACACCCGCCACGACACGCCAAGACATCGAGCGTTGTGTGAGCTTGCTAAAAGACATCCAGCCCAATATCCCATTCATTTTCCAGCCTCTTAGCGAAGCATTTGGGATCAATGTGAAGTCGCTTGGCCTTGTGGAGAGCGAATTCATCAAAATCGCCAAACGTGATCTGACCGACGTGCGCGTGATTGCGCAGATGCACAAAATCTGGGGGGTACGT
This sequence comes from uncultured Planctomycetia bacterium, assembly GCA_964372765.1. GTDB lineage: Bacteria > Omnitrophota > Gorgyraeia > 2-02-FULL-51-18 > CAYJSE01 > CAYJSE01. The sequence goes on from CAYJSE010000034.1 coordinate 12,986, forward strand.
TAACGTAAGTCTTTTGTTTGCAAAGGGAAGACTCGGGTTGGAAGGCTCAAAAAAGGCCTCGGGATACCACTGGGATACCATTTGAAACGCCCTGAACGCTATTTTAAGAGGACACATTTTAAGAGGACACACTTGACAGTAGGATAAACAAAGGCTATACTTTGTTTAGCCTATGGAGGGCGCCAATATGGTGACCAAAATTCAAAAGTGGGGAAACAGCCAGGGACTTCGAGTCAGCAAAGAGATGTTGGAAAAAGTGCACGCAGCTATCGGTGACGCCGTTGAAGTCAGCGTCCAAAAAGGCACCATTCTTATCCAGCCGATTAAACAGCTGCGTGGGAAGCACAGTCTTCGCCAATTGGTGGCTCAAATGCCCGCCGGTTATAAGCCTGGTGTGGAAGATTGGGGAGGGCCAGTCGGAAGGGAAGTCTGGTAAATGGCCGGGTACGTTCCCGAAAAAGGAAACCTGGTCATATTAACGTTTGATCCTCAGGCCGGCCATGAGCAAAAAGGAAGAAGACCCGCGCTCATCGTGAGCAATGTTTTATTCAATAAGCATACCGGGTTTGCAATCGCCTGTCCGATTACGAACACTGACCGTAAGATTCCTTTTCACGTCCAAATCCCCCCAGGTACCTCCCTGACTGGTTTTGTGATGGTAGACCAGGTCAAATCCATCGATTATCGCACCCGGCAAATCAAATATGTCGAACAAGCCCCCTCCGAATTGTTGACTCAGGTATTGAGTATTTTGGATACATGCCTTTTTTAATTTGTGCATCGGC
>CAYJSE010000035.1:0-13086 GCA_964372765.1 uncultured Planctomycetia bacterium
TCGGCCCTTTCCTCCGGAGGCGGACCCGCCTTTGGCGGGCGGGCCTCGCAATGACAGATTGCGCATCCGGCGCTCGCAATGACGGTATCCACGATTCACAATCCACGAACCACGATGCGCTATTGATCCGATCCATCGACCGCTATCTCCGTCTTTTAAACACCGCCTACAAAATCCAGATGACTACCCAAGAATTTGAAGCATTTCAGGTCAATGAGCCCGACTTCTTGACGGACGCGACACTGGCATTTTTAAATCGCAAACTTGCCGAGACCGGATACTTTGAAGATCTCTTGACGTACAAAGATTATCTCGACCAGGGCAAAAAATCTCTGGTAAAGTTTTATGATTCTGTTGGTAAACGAGATATCGCGTTTATCAAGAATACCGAGAGAATTTTAGCGCAGGAAGGTGAATCCGCCACTAAAGCGTCGGCGGATCCGTCCGCTCGGCTGTCACCTCGCGGCGGAAAAGTCGCTGTCTTGATCGCCGGCGGCTATCACACCCAGCACTTGAAAAAACTTTTTCAAGAAAAAGGGTACTCGTACGCGGTGGTGACGCCCAATGTCACGCAGGAAACCAATCAGGATAAATACGAGCGGATTTTATTGGAATCGGTGAATGAGAAAACCGTGGACCCCGTAGGGGCACGGCATGCCGTGCCCCTACCCGATGATTCGTCAACCCGCCGCCCCAAAAGCGAAGCACGGCCGGAAGCACTGGCCGAAAGCGGCGCGCGACTAGCCGAAGTTGTCAGCAAAGCTGCGGGTAATCCCGAAGATGCCGCAACGGCGATTTTGACACTTGTAATCCAGAAGTCCACAGGAGCGCGTCTGTCGGCGCCGGAGATGCAAGATTCCGGGGGAGTTGCAGAAAACTTGGTAAAAGAGCGGTCTTTGCGAATGACGGAGGAGGATCTTGAGCGCCTAACGCCGGAATTGGAAGGAGAGCCATTTATTTATCGCACCACCGCCTCGTTGTATCGCCAGGATGAGGACGGTCATGCGGTTGTGTTTAAAGCACAGCTCGTTTCAACGGGCGGCCTGCTTTTTTCTGTGGCGCTTTCACAGACAAATTTTAACAAACAGTTGGAAAATGGTCCGCGCGTTTATCTTTTGGACAGTGACCGCTCAGGGTTAGAGAGTTTGATCCTCGATATAACGCACCGCCATGCCGAGCTAAAAAAATGGTTTCACGAAAAGCTTTTCCCCTGGCTTAAGTCTAGAGGATTTGAAGAGATTGCGGTTGAGATCAAGTCCTCCAGCAAATTTACGGACAAAACGCAAAGGGCCAAAGAATTTTTTAAAGAGATGGATTTCCATCCAGAATCCGAAGATGTCTGGGTAGCGTCGCTCGGCGCGCGGATGGCGGCAGTTGATGATTTGAAAAAGAAATTGCCCCAGAACTTGCATGCTTTTATCGATGAATTGGCCGAGCCGGCGTCTTTGGGGCAGGACGTTATCACGGTACTCGCTTACCACCCGGGCATTAAAGATGTCGCTGTTGATTCCCTGTTCGGGTTTTTGAAAAAGAATCGCGCGCTGTTTTATGAGTTGTCAGGCCCCAATTCCGTGGGCATAGACAATATGAGAGAAGTCCTAAAAGATAACTTTTACAACTTTTTGATAGCGTTTAACGCTGTCAGGGATCAAAAGGACATTTATGACAGGCTTTCAGCGGCTGAGATATTTGGCTCCGAGGCTGTCGGACGGGCTTTCAGAAATGATCCGGTATCGTTTGCCATGGCTTTGCGCTACCTTTCCGATTCAGATAGGAGAGAAAGATTCTTTTCGGCTTATCAAGCGATGACAAGTCAGAATGGGGTATCTCGTGAAGTTTTGACCAGGACTTTTGTGCGCTATCCATTTAATTTTACTTATGCCCTGGTTCGCTTGGATGGGTTTTGGCCGGAAATTTCACGGTATGCCACGAACGATGGTCGGATTGATTTGGAAGGGCTTCTAAGAGACCGAGGAGTGGCGCTTGTTTTTAAGAATGGTACCGTCGCCTCATTGAATGCCACGCAAGGGCTTTTTAGAACCCTCGGCCTGACCGTCGGCTCGGCCCAAAGATCGGGAAAGATTTTTGTTGGGTATCGGGCCGAAGTGGATAAGAAACTTGCTGAGCAGCGGTCCTCCGGGTTTCCGCTGACAGACGATTTTCACGCTTCAAAATCCCGCCTCATCGTTGCTTTTTACGATTTCGCCGAACATGAGCCCGGCAAGTTCTCATCCACTGAAATAGCATTGCCAATGGATCCTTTCAAATTTAACCTTCCTGTGAAGGAGGGGGCGGACACGCCACAGGACTTTCGCGGCCGGATGGGTTTGCCCGAAGGCCGCAAGATAGTTGTCATGGCTCCCAGCGACAACAACAAAGAAATCGATTTAATTCTGCAAGCATTTTTAAAGATTCCGTCCGATAAGAGGCCGCTTTTGGTTTTGGGGATCAGGCAGTCTGACACGAACCGCGAGCTGGAGGCAGATTTAACAGATAAGGGCTTTAAGGTATTGAGCCGCAACTCTCGAGAGGATTCTATGGAGTCCTACGGGCGCCAGGACATCATCCTCCTCAATACGATGGGCGAACTATTTTCATTCTTTGAATATGCCGATCTGGCCATTGTGGGAACCGACAGGAACATCTTCGAGCCGGCCAGCCAGCATGCGCCGGTCCTCTATTTTCGCGGGGATTGGAGTTTCAACAAGACACCGAAAGCTCTGCTCGATGAAACAGGGGGCGCCCGGCCGATCGATACTTTGGACCCGAACGGGCAAATAATGGAAATTCTGAGCAATCCTGAATCGATGATTCTGGGGACGGAAAGCGCGTTGAAAAAATACGCGGAGGAAGTGACGCCCGCGGGGGCTCTGATCGGCTCGTTGCTTTTAGCCGCAGGCATTCTGCGCCAGTCGGACCAGAAAAATTTAGGCGCGCGGCTTTCGGAGATTTCAAGGAGAGATTTTATTCGGATGTCGGGGGTTATTATCAGCGGGCTATTGTTGGGCGCGGCCGAGCGCGGCCAAGCGGATGATTATTCCAGCCGCGACAAGGGAGGCGCTACTTTTCACGAGGGCAACGATGAGCTCAAGAGTCAAATCAGCGGTTATTTGGATGAAAAGTCCGAAGCTTTTGAAGCACAGTTTAGGAATAAAGGCGAATTTGGAAATCTAAATGAATACATCGCCACACTCGAAAAAATCCATCACCTTGAGCCGGGGTCTCTGAATCGTGTCACGATCGATGCCGCGTATCGTCGCGCGAAGTTGGCGGGAGCGCATAAATTGGATGACAGCAATACCATGCCTGAAAGACGGCTGAGGGAGCTGGATGAGATCGTCGAAAAAATCTGGCCATCGATTGATGAAGCGGACCTGCCCGGGTATATTCGTGGGCAGAGTTCAACGGAAATGAAAAAAGCGCTCTTCGTCTTGTCGGTCTACGATCCGGAGGGCTATCAGATTTTAGAGAGAAGCAACACAGCTTTAACGTTTGTAGCCACTAAAGAATATTATGGCGGAACTGTGTTGCCCAAGAAATTTTTTGTCTGGAGATACGGCAATCCGGAAGCCGAGCTTAGCAATCAATTTCAGTCCAGGCCCATGCATGCGGCAGGGATTCTGGCTCATGAGAGCCGGCATGTGGCGATTGTGCCAAAAAATTTTGGCGACTCATTTCTGTCCAGTCTCTGGGGCGGCTGGGATCTCCTACGATTGGCAACGTCTCGGGATGTGCCGCTTTATGAAGCCGCTTCTTTCAAAGCGCAAGAAAAATTTTTCAGAAATTTTCACATCCTTGCGGATTTTCAGGATAACTACCTGCATTATTTAAGCGAACGCTGGGCCTATATCGGTGTGGGCGTTAGTCAGTTGGGCATTGTTGGCATGGTTGTCGGAGGATTGGTTTACTGGAAAGTTCAAAAACGGAAGGAAAAAGGCCGGTATGCAGCGGGCAAGGTGTATCCGGGGAAATTTGGCGCGCGGCTCGCGCCTGACTTTGAAAAAGCCCGGGGCCATGCTTTAGAGATGCGCCGCGCCGGGCGCACACCCGAAGAAATATTTAAGACGATGACACAGTTAAATCCGGACGGAACGCGCGCTCCGCCGTTTGATCGGCTGACAGATTCGGAGTTTGACTATCTCATCTACCGTTTGGGTGTCGAGGATCTTATTCCCTATCGAAGTCGTGCGGCGCAGAGGACGCGCCAGCTGCGGCAGCTCGCCTGGGCCGCCGTGTTTTTGGTGTTTCTCAACATCCCGATTATCGCCTGGTCCTACGCGGCCTGGGTGGATAGAGCCGACGCGCGCACGCGGCCGCCCATGGTCGCGCGTCCCGCTGTCATAAATCCCGCAAAAGAAATCCCCGAAACGTCCATTGAAATTCAAAAAAATAGTCTGGAAAACCTCCCGTCCCAGATCCGCGATAAAAAAATCAAAAAATTGGTCAACTATCTTGCCGATACCCGGCGTGACTTAAGCCGTATTATTGTGCCCACCTTAAACCCGGATTTGTCCGGCGACGCTCTCGAAAATCTCATCGACCAGTGGACGATGTTTTATTTCGCGGTGTGGCAAGTGGAAAACCCAAGCGACAAAAAGGAATCCTACGACGATAAATACATCGGTAAGTATCAGCAGGGCGGCGAGTCGGCGCTGGCGGCTTACGCGCCGATTGTTTTGAATTTGGCTGAAGACGATCCGCGGCGACAGGTATTCGAACAATTTTTGGATCAGGACGCAAAATCAAAAATCCGTGCATTGGTCGATCCAATGAAAGAATCCTGGAAGATTAAGGACGAAAACGCGCGAAAAAGAGCGCAGGCAGGCCCCATCCGCGGGATGCGGGATTTGATCTTGGAGAACGCGCGCGTGGAAACACTCACGATGATTCTAGTGATGGATCGGCGCAAGGCCGGGGTCCCGACGACGCCGTATCAAGCCGGAGAGATATGGGGCCGGGATCACAACACCGCTTTTTATATGGATCCGGATTGGCATGGTTTGGGGCTGCCCAGGCGCGCGGAAATGCACGCTATTATGGCCAGCGAAGCGCTTCGGCAGATTCATGCTTGGGAGAGGGGCCAGTTGAGTCTTGAGGCGCTCGAGTCCGGGCTTTTGCTGATGGAAGAACAGCGCGCGGAGCTGGATATACTCTTTGAGCCGCTGGCGGGGGCGCTTTACCGGGCATACAACGGTTCGCCGGATAAAGAGGTTTTTGAGAGGCTACGGGAGGCTGAAGCCAAACTCTCGGATTTCCAAGAGAAATACGCGTCGTCGGACGCGCTGGCATCCGAGATTGTGCAGCGCATCGTCAAGATTTTAAACGGCACCCGCTATCGCATTGAAAATATCGCCTCAAGCCGCGGGGCGCGGCTGGCGGCGAGTTCGGAGTTTAGAGTTCGGGGTTGGGGGTCGGGAGTATTGAAAAAATGGATGACGCTGGCGCTTTTTGCGCTGATCGCCCTTTTGCCGCAACCGGCGATGGAGCAGGTTGTCGAGCAAGGTAAAAACCAGGCGCAGAAAGTCACGCTTTATTTTAATTCGCATTCGGGTGCCAAAGATTTTGAGCGCATGCGCTCGCAGATTGATTTGCAAATCGAGGAAGCGATTGGGCAGGGGAAAACCGCGCACTATTTTGTCGAGGGCCCTGTTTCTGGCGAGGTGATTGTCGCCGAGGCGATTTACGACGCGCTCGATCCGGACTCTCCGGACAATTTAATCGATGTGTTTGGGACGGTGGATCGGCGCGGCAATTTCTTTGAGACGCTGCGCGGGCTTTTGGAAAACGCGAACGAACGGGACGTTGATTTTTTTGGCCGAGGATTCAGCGGGCTTGAGACTTTGCTGTTGAGAAAGGCCCGCCAGGATAGGACCCTGTCGCGACAGTTATGGGAGATCCGGACTCTGTATGAAAAATTTATGGAAAAAATGGCCTTAGCCGACGCACTCAACGATGAGCAAAAGGCGAGAATTCGCGCGGCTTTTGGGCGGTATCTCGGCCGGCTGGAGCAGTCCGTGAACGAAGAACAAGCTGTGATGCCGCTGTCCTATTGGGTAGCGCTGAACGGCCGCGGCGACGGCTACCAATTTCTGAAAAAACAGATGGAATTTCTGCTGAAAAAGAAAGAGCAGCACGGGCCTAGGCTACAGATCCATTTCGAAGGACTTTTAGAGCCGGGCGATATGTTTGGCGTGGAAAAGACGAGAGATTGGGAATACGTGTTTTTAAACCCGTCTTCGACACACACCCTCTTTAACGAGCAGACTTATCGCATCGAAGATATCCGCGAGGCGAGGGGGAATTTTTATCAGAATCCATTTTTATTGCCGGCTGTGTTCTTTTTGGATATGGGCCGGAAAGTGGTGGACGGTATTCCTCCGGACATTCTTGTTCCCGACAAACAGGGCGTGGATGCGCGCGTCACGCGGGCCGTGAATTACTATCTGGAAATTGTCCGCGAAAGTTACCGCTATGTCATTGAGCGCCGGGATACCGAGATGGCCGGGCGCATCGACAGTGTTTTAGAGGCAGGTTCGAGTCGGCAACCCATCGCCATTGTTACTCGCGGCAGCGCGCACATGTATGGTTTGCCGGGTTTTATCCAAGTCCACGACCCCAGCCGTCCTGTTGAAGAGCACACGTTCCATTCCGAGGAGATCGGGCGACGCATGGAAAAAACCGGATTTTTAAGCGCGCTGTCCGTTCCGCTCGAAAGAGAGGTTTTTGAAAAGCGCGGCACTCCCAGTGATGCGGTGACGCAGGATTCACAGAGAATCCTGGCCAACGCGCTCGTGCGATACTTATTTCAAAGATTGTCGTTTGTGGTGCAAAAGGCAAACGTCGATATGGACGATCCCATTCGCAACAAATTGGACGATGCGTTTAGGGAGAACCCCGGCGAGACAGAGAAATTTTTACAAGTGTCTCTCGAGCGCTTTGACACGGCGATGCGCCGCTACCGTGAGCGCACGAAGAAAACCGAGGACGAAATCGTTTTTGATTCCAAGCTCGGCATGGTCTCGGTACGCGACCTGGCGATTTTACTGAGCTTGCACCAGTCCTTGAAAGAGGTGGCTGTCGACATGGGTCTAGGCGACACGCTGTCGGTGGATCCCGCGATGAAAAAACTGGAAGAGTCCGTGGATTTTTTCACGCATGACGAGGATAAAGAGCTGTTGCGGGTATTTTTCACACCCGAAACCCAGCTTGCCTCCTCTAACGCCGGGGCGCGGCTGGCGGGGTTAAGACCGATTCGTTTCGCCAAGATATTGGATCGATTGGAGGAGATTCCAATTTTAAAAATAGACCATCCAGACAAAATTCTCAATTCTAAAAAAATAGCGGACCCGGGAGAAAATTCCGGAGGTGTTTATCGGATGGCTGTGACTATCAGTGGCGCCGAGGAGTCGGCTGCGATTAAATTGTTTAAAGAAGGTGAGCGCGAAGGGGTCATGCTAGATGAGTTGATTCGCGCCCAGGTTGTGGATGCTTTGGGCGTGGGGCCAAAGTTTGATGGGGTTGTCAAAGACAGCGCCGACCGGGTGATCGGGTATGGGATGCAATTTATCGATGGTCAATATGTCAATGGACTAGCTTTGCAGCAGGATCGTAGGCGCGGGAATCTATTTCAAAGCCATCCTGATCTTATCGAGATCAAGCGTCGGCTAAACTCCGTTGGCTTGAGCGAAGCGACGGACTACTTGCACACGCTGGACGACCATTACATCGCGATTGACGCCGGGAACTTGGAGTTTTACGCAGACACGGACAGCGAGGAAAAATTTAGGGATTTTATTTTTCAATCAGGTGTGTACCGCACCGAGAGCGACCAAGATCAATTCAGGGAATCTTTGTTTAAGCATCTTCGGGATCAAAAGACAGATTTGGTTGGGCTTAAGGATTTTGTGTGGTTTAGCTTGCATGACAGATTTCTCGCCGATGGTGAAGAAAAATACGCCAGAATTATTCAGCAGCGCTTTGCGATGGGAGAAAATCTTGTCGCCCTGTGGAACGCGTCCGGCGCTACGGTCGACCGGGTGCTGGCTTTATTGGTGGACTTCCTGGATGAGGCGCGGAAGAAATCGTCTCGTACATACGCGTTCGATTCGAGGGATTTTCTGCACGTCGAAAAGGGCGAGAGAGCGGGCGAGGTCTATAAGGTTATGATGATTGCTCCGGGTAGCCATGTGAAGCTGCAAGATGCTTCAGACAAAGGAACGCTTTTCGATGTTCCGATAGACACGGTGTTGGAAAATCTAAGTGGCGGACAATGGCGGCTGGAAACTTTTGAAGACAGGGCGCGGCAGTATTTGCCTTCGGGCTCGCGGTTGGCGGCGATGGTTTGGTATGACAAAAAAAAGAAGCAGTATGTTGTCCCGCAATCTTTTTACCGTTTGGATCCGGCTACGGGAAGCGCCGTTCTTGAAAAGCGGGATGTGCGTTTTGACACGCTGTTTGATGCGCGGCGCGGGATTTTGAATCGTATCGCCTCGCATCTGGACGAAGTTCGAGATCTGGATGCTGTTATAGCGAGCTTAAGGACGGCGTTTGAAAATCCGACGGTTGAAGCGTTGCAGTCGGTTTTAGAGGGTCTACGTCCTCAGTGGATCGCCGGCAAAAAAAACGCGAAACAATCCATCGCTGTTGCTATCAACAAGCTTGAAGCTGGAAATCTGGACGGAGCCAAGCAGCAGATCGACGATGCGATCGGGCTGCTGCGGAAACGGCGTCAGGATGTTTTGGACATGGTCCGCGGCATTGAGCAGCAGCGGCTGGACGATCTGGAGAAGCTGGTACGCGAGCGTAATCAAGACCTCCGGCGAAGAATCGGAGTCTTAGAAGGATATCTAGGGGAAACAAATCCGGCTGATTTTAAGGTATTTTTCGGGAAGTCGGCCAATGGCATCGCGAGGCTCACGACGGTGGTCCGGGAGCCGGATTTGGAGGGGCTGAAAGAGCTAGCTTGGGCCGCGAGAGACCGTTTCGAGCGCATCGACGAGAAAGGCCCCGGTGATACGCGCTACTATTTGGAACTTGCCAAAAACAAGATTCGGCAATCCGACCAATTTTACGATTTCCTCGAGGATTATGTTTCGGATTACGTGGGTTTGAGGGAGGCGCAGACTTTGCCGCATTTGCAAGCAGCTCGAAGCGCCTTAGAGTCAGCGTTTGCGGGATTCGTAAAGGCTCATCCTGAAGTCCAAAAGGGTTCCCGGGAAATCTACGCGATCTGGTTTCATTTTTATGCCTGGATCATGGTTTCGCCGAAACATAAAAAGGGTGTTTTCACGGCGCTCTCTCGACTGGCGTATCTTTTTGAGAGGGAGAATGTTCGGGAAGTTCTGAAAAAGGGAAAGCTATTGGTCAACAAGAAAGATACACCCAAACTGGTGGAATCCTTGAGCGGCGTGAGCGATACCTCCAAGAGCGTGATCGATTTAAGCGAGCAGGAAAAGCGCGCACTCTTAACGGCGCTGGCCGCCGATTTTAAGATCGACACGGGCGACATCAAAGCCGCTTCGATTCCTCCGCAGTATCGTTCGGTGGAAAGCTCGCCCGCCAAAGAGTCCGCCACTGAAGTGTCGGCGGATCTTCGACGCGGCGGGTCTTCGGGAGCCCGGATGGCGCCGGCCCCGCTTTATAGCGAGGGCGCCCTATTCAGGGTGATCGCGGCGGCGTCAGCGATCGGCGACCCGGTCATTTTTGATTGGGTCACGCGGACGTTATACCGCCTCGCGTGGTTTGACGTGGACACATGGGTGGACGAATGGCTCGAGGCCGGGGATTTTGAGAAGCCTAAAAAAGAGGTGAGAAAAAACTTAGAGAACCGGGCAGGGTCCTTGCAAAACCAGGCGTTCGATTATCTCCGATATCTTGATAACAATCGTCCCGACGATCTGCGCGTATTTCCGATTCAAAGGCTTTTGGACATAATCTATCTCGGTACGGTGAAGCTTGAGCATGATTTGAATTGGAAAGAGTGGCCGGATGTCTTGGCCCGGGCGCTCGGGTCTTCCGATTTTCACGTGGCGCGGTCCGCGACGCTGGCTTTGTTTAAAATGGAAAGCGATCATTTGACCGAGGAGGGGTCCGAAAAAGCCGCGGTTTCCGTTCAGAAGACGATCGAAGAGGCTTTGCCGGACTCCGCGAAGCGCCGTGGAGTGCTGGGGATTTACTCGGCGCTGCTTGCTTATACGAATATTCTGGTGCTGGAGGGCGAGCTTAGCTCGAGGCTGCTCCAAGAGGTCATCCGCCCCGCTCTCGAGGAACCTGTTTTCGGAGAAATGCAGTTTTACGCGTGGACGGTGCTGGCGTCTTTTGTCGAATTTTTCGGGTTCTGGGACGAGGCTCTCGAAAGAAAAAAAGGACTGACGCTTGAGAGCTATCGGTCCATGCAGGAGCTTTTCCGATCCGAGTTGGAGCGTCTCAAAACGCTTGGGCAAAGCCATGACGTTACCGAGAGATTCTTGGCGCAGGCGGCTCTGGCTTACGTGTGGATGTCAAAGCCGCTCGGCGCGGATTTTCCGGTAGACGTCCCGTGGGATTCGCTGGACGAGGCATTGGCCGACCCCGCCATTTCGTGGGATTTAAAAGCGCGGGTGGTTCAGGTGCTCGTGGATCACTGGCAGGCACCCATCAAGAGGGACGCCATGAGAGCGCCTTGGGTTTTGCCGGTCGGCCGGCCGCCGTCGCTTTTCGGAGCTTTTATGGCCAGTCAAATGGAAGTGGATAATTTAAAGGCGCGCCGTGTGCTGGAAAAAGCCCGTCAATCTGAAGATTTTTTTGAGTTTCAATTAGGGGCGCTTGGACTCATGACGCTGGCGGGCGCGCGGTTGGCGAAAAGACAGTCGACAGGAGACAGTGGACAGGCGGCAGGTGAAGGAAAATTTACTTGGCGCGCAGAGGATCTAGAACAAATCAGAGAGTTTTTGAGGCACAGCCAAGGAAAAAATAGACTCATTTTGATTTCCGGAGCTGCTAATTCCGGTAAAACATTTTTTATGGACGCGTTGGCTAGCGGGGATGTGGATCTAGGGCTTGACTCTAGAGACGGCGAGTACTTTGTACACGGTGACGGGTTGTACGATTTGTTTCAGGCCCTGGAGGAAGACGAAGTCGATTCCTACCCGGAAGATTTATCCAGTATGCGGCATGCGTATCGTCTTCTCTGGCAATCTTTCAAAGCAGGGATTCACCGGCCCGAGCGATATAAAGTCAAAAAAATCGGACTTGAAAATTATTTTTCTACGTTTCTTTATAAAAATACAAAACATTTATTTTCCAAAGACAACGATTATTTGCTTGTTTTAGAAACTTTTGATGCAGGTCACTGGATTTCAGGAAACTGGACGTTGGAGTTTTTAAAAGAAAATACTCCAGAAGCTTTTGATGATCCAGAGTTCAAAGATATCGCTATATTAAAGGTAGCGCTTGGAAGACGCGATGCTTCTGGACCGCCGGATATAAGATTTTCCATAACGACTATAGCGAAAGAACTGCAGAGTGGTTTGGAGGACAAAAAAGGCGCGCGGCTTGCCACCAAGGCGTCTTGGGGCGCTCAGCTAAGGAGATGGGGTGCGATGGCGCTTCTGTCGCTGTCCGCATTTTCGGCCAAGGCGGAGCCGTCAAGAGTGCCGGACTACGTGCGAGAGGGTGTGCGTGCGCAAAAGATTGAAAAGACTATCGAGAGAAAGTCGCTCACGCCGGGGTTGACGCCCGAGGGACAATTTTTGGAAGCCAATCGCACTGTCTATACCGGTTTGCCGCGAAGTTTCTACGTATCGCCGGGTGTGTGGGCGACACTAAACCCCGCGACGGACAATAATTCTATTATCGAGCGTCTCGTGTACGAGTATGGGCAGGTTCTCTATGACGGTGCCGTGTGGGGAATCTCTATGGGGCTCGAGGGGAGGACGGACCTCGCGGATCCGGAGATCGCGCGTATTATTTCAGGGATTTCGGGAGTGTACCCCTCCATTCTTGCCGAAAGTCCCACGTTTACTTATCTAGGCCAGCTTTTTGGGAGAGCCCAGGCCTATCACTTTGGCGCTATTTCCGATATCTTTGCCGGCGTGCCGCCTTCGACCGCGGGACTGGTCGATCCTCTGACGGGCGCCACGAGCCAGCCGGGATTTCCGTCGTTTGACGGCAGCACCTTTACTTGGCTGGATTTTAGGCCGCGCACGGGTGAGCAGTCCTGGGCGTCGATCATTGGACCCTTGCAAGTGGCCTACCTAAAAAATGGCAATAGCTTGCCGCCGCCCGCGTGGCCTGAAGTGACCGAGGCACGGCGAATTTTGACTGCCGTTTCTGCCCTGCAAAGCGGAACCGGCGCTATTTTTCAGTCTCCGACCGGTACTTTTGGAATACCGGACAATATTATTTCCACGGAGAGCAACGCCTCGATGTACGGGGCACTCAATCTCCTGCTCCAAGTTCTTCAGCAGGACGCGGTGACGTATGCGGCCGATATCGCGACGATTCAAGGCTTGAAAACCGGCATCGAAAATTATTTCTGGAATTTCGCCTACAATTCAGGATCCGGAACTTTCAATCGCGGCGGTACCTATGATAGCGGCGCGGTGGCCGGCGGCATATTCACGCCCGACACGGCGTTTTCGGTGGACGCGCAAACATTTCCGATTTTGGCCCTGACGCCGGCGCTCATCGATACCCAGCTTGGCGCCGGCACGGCCGCGCAGATCTGGCAAAATACCGAGACAAAGGCCGGTTTTTACGTGGGCAGTGTGCTTCGCGGCGTCGGGTTTTCAGATGAAAATGAGTTTCTACCTCCGGCAAGTCAGGTGCTTTCTCCGGAATTTAGTTTACAGAGTGTTTTGGTGCTGGTGAAGCTCGCCGAGCAGTATCCGCCTCAGGCGAGCGTCTACCTAAAAGAAGCCCGCGAGATCTACGACGGCGTTAGGCAGGGACTTGTCACAATCAGTGACGGCTCGATGCTCGACGGTTCGCAGGCGCTCTTCCAAGCCAATCAACGATACCTTGTCAATTTTGGCGCCGCCAGCTTCTATGTCAACCCCGTTCCCGCCGCCGCCCCGACAGGATGGCTGATCATGATCGATCACGGCG
>CAYJSE010000036.1:0-12987 GCA_964372765.1 uncultured Planctomycetia bacterium
ACGCCAACGGCACTGTCACCAACGTCAATATCCGGTATAAGAACGCCACCGACAGCGCCTGCACGGCCGGTTCTTGGCTCAATGTTGTGGCTGACAGTGGAAGCCACGCGGCCGGCGCCAATCTATTTACTTGGGCCTCAGCCAACGGAGCAGTCTCCAATATTCCGGATATCAAAACAAACTTTGCTTGTGTCCAGGTCAGAGCCACGGATACCACGAGTTACCCAACCACCACCAAAGAGATGACCACATCATTCAATATTCATCCGAAGCTGCGTGTGGACGCGCCGGCGGCGGGAACTCAGTGGGAGGTGGGTTCATCGGGAGTGGTCGACGGCGCCGCGCAGTTTACGATCGCCAATAGCGAACGGCTAGAGAAAACAAATCCGTCCAATCTTTCGTCCGGAGATACTGATTTTGCGGTAGCCGGCTGGGTTTACGTTGATGATATTGATACCGGAATCAATCAAACAATTCTTGGGAAATTTTTAACCGCGGGAAATCAGAGAGAATGGGATATTCCATTGAATGCGAGCAACATATTCAAATTCAACGTATCGAACGATGGAACGGCAACTGCCGCGGTAGGCACAACCGTCGCGGCCGCGGATACCTGGTACTTTGTGGTGGCCTGGCATGACGCGTCGGCCAACACGATCAATATCCAGGTCAACAACGGGGCTGTCGATTCCGTTTCTCATTCAACGGGACTTTTCCAAGGCAGCGCGGATTTTAACTTTGGCGCGCAGGACGATGCGGATCAATTTTTTGGCGGCCGCCTCGACTCGTGGGGTTATTGGTCCAGAAAGCTTACTACCGCGGAAAAAACCTGGCTCTATAACAGCGGTTCTGGGCGAATCTACGCCGACTTGAACCAGGATGAAAAGGTAAATCTTGTGTCCTGGTGGGATTTATCCGAAGCTTCAGGGAATCGTACGGATTTTCATACTGGTGGCAATAATTTAACGGATACCAATACAGTGACGACGGCCGTGGGTATCAAACCGGGCAACCTTATTCGGTGGACTCAAGTCCAAGGAACAGGTATTACCGAGGTCGACCTTTTGTATTCTACCAATGGTCAAAATGGCGCTTATGTCGGTATTAGCGGCGGAGACAATCTGCCGATTGGCGACGGGATCGCGGGATTCGCGTGGAGCATCCCCAATGATATCAGCAACGATGTTTATATCAAAGTTAGAGACCACGATACAGATTTTCCTGCGGTCTATGCCACCAAAGGGGCCATCAAGATCAAAGCCAAACTTACTCTCACCGCTCCGGTGTCCAGCACTACCTGGACGGCGGGTACCACCAATACCGTGACCTGGAACTACAACGGGACGATTAATAACGTCAATGTCTATTATGATATTGATTCCTCAAACGGTCTTGTCTGGACGCCCGTAGGCTCAGCGTCGGGCGCAGGCGGCTCGTTTGTGTGGACCGAGAATGCGGGGGGTGGTGTGCAAGTGGCTTTTCCAACGCAAGTATCGAATACATTTAGAGTGAAGATCACCAACTCTGCTGATGAAACGGATGTTATTGGAGGAGGAACCCAAGACGCCAAAATTTCCGCCCAATTCTCGGTTACGGCCCCCATTAACGGCGCGCCTGTTTACGCCGAAAATAACGCTACTTATGTCCAGTGGAGTGTGGATAAAGGCACGGGTCTCGGCAATATCAAAGTGTATTACTCCAATGGTGAAATTCCGTATGATTCCGCGAACTGGATTTTTATTGGAGAGGCGGGCGGTTCGGATACAAGTATTTTGTGGAGTCCTGCTGTGCCGCGCACGATGGCCGATATCAGCGTGACGCCGCATCGCATTAAAGTTACCCAATCCAATCCGCCCAACGAGCTTGCTTCGTATGCGATCGGAACGGGAGGCGCGTTTCCGATTTACGGCGTTCTCACCGTGACTGTTCCTACAGGCGACCTGACGGAATCCTGGGGAGTCAATAGCACAAAGACGATCAAGTGGACTAAGAAAGGGGACATACAGTCCGTGAATGTTTACTACTCCTACGATGGTCAGGAAGGCAATTTTGGCTATCCGGGCAGTCCGATTAACCCAAGTCCCATTAATATATCGGACGCCACCGGAGGCGCTTCACCTTACGAATTTGTATGGTATCTGAATCCGGCCAGCACCGCGCTGTCACCGGGTTTTGCCGGCAAGATCAAGGTGGCGGCCTCAAGCCCCGTTTCCCAGAATTCTGTCCAAGATAATCAATCGGGTGTCATCGAAGTGAAGGGTACCGTGACGCTCTTAACGCCGTCCGATACCGGCATTACTGTTGTGATTGATCCGGATGTGCCATACCCGATTGATTGGGACAAATTTGGCGCGGTGACGCAATTCCAACTGCACTATTCAACCAACGGCGGCGCCTCCGGTCCGGACGGTGATATTCTCACCCTGGGCGACAACGGCACGTATCCGCCGGGCAATTTGATTCAGACGGTCAACGCGCCCACCACGAATTACGACTGGTATTCACCGCACAATATTATCGGGACGCTCTTGAGAGTCCGCGTCAGAGACGCCAACAACGCCAACGTGTGGGATGAATCGGATAATCTATTCCGTGTGCGTGGCAAACTGGATTTGACGATGCCGGACGCCGCAGGTGTCAAGTATGTGGTCGGTAGTACCCTGACTGTTAACTGGACATCCTATGGCGACTTTACGCCGCTTGAGATTCACTACGCGGTGGATGGCAATTTTGGCAATACGGCGGCGGGGAATATCAATGAGATTACAACTAGCGCCACGAACTGCACGCCTCCCGGAGGCGGCACCGTGACCTGCTCTGCCAGTTACGCCGATTTCGCGACGCCGGATAAAATCGGCACGCTTCTCAAAGTTCGCATCCGCGGCGTCGGCACGGAATCGGACGTGCAGAATACCTCGATCAATCCTTTCAAAATCTATGGAAAGCTCGATTTGACAAATCCTGAATCTGGCCAAACTTGGTACGCGGGCGACACGGGCAATGTCATCACCTGGGACGCGACGGGCAGCGTGCAAAATGTCACGATTCAGTACCGCAACGCGAGCAGTGTCTACGTGCCCATCTACGTCAATCACGGCGGCCATGGGTCCGGCGCCAATAGCTATACTTGGAATATTTGGGATGTGGATGGCAATGGTCCGGACGGTTCACCGACAGGCGTCGCGGATGAAAAGCTTGAGACGACGTTCATTCGGATTTTTGATCCCGCCGATGAAAGCAACGTCTTTAATGTCGGCGCGGCCTCCTTTAAGATACGTCCGAAGATCACCGTGAGTGAGCCACTTCTTGATACACGCGTGGGGGTAGACACCAACAACACCAATCTCATTAAATTTAACGTGCAGGGCACCAAAACCTCAACCGTGCAGGTTCTTTATTCCGAGGATCACACCGGGGGGGTCTATGACCAGGAGATTTACCCAAGTATCGACGTGTCGGCGGCGGGCAACTTCCAGCTCGATTGGAACAATGTGCCGGATACGCTGACCAATCTAGCTAAAATCAAAATTATCGATACGGACGGTTCGTTCCCGAACGTGTTCGGATTGTCGCCCAAATTCAAGATTGTCGGCACGATTTCGAATGTACGGACGACGACGCCCGGTGATGTACCGGTGACTGTGCTGAAGTTTGGCTCTAACTATCTCGTGAAATGGAATAAAACAGGTAATTTTCCGTACGTGAATATCTGGTATTCGACGAACGGGGGATCAAATTATAACTATCAGTTGGGCGGAAATGAGCAGTCGGACAATGTATCCTCGACGGCAGGCCAGTACGCTTGGAATGCCGTCGGAAATCCTTTGTCCTCCAACGTCAAAATTCGTGTCACGCAGTCTGGCGACGCCGAAAATATAAATTACTCTTCACCCATTAAGATCCAGTCCGTTTTGAATATTACACGGGCTGAACAGGGCGAAGTTTTTGGCGTCGGCACCGAAGAGCCGATCCAGTGGATCTGTAGCGGCAACACGACAAACGTGATTTTGCAGTATACGACGGATCCAACAGCGACAACCGTTGTCTGGAATACGTTCTCGACGCCGAGCGGAGCCAATGTTGCCAACACGCCCAGCGTGACCAATATCTTCACATGGACCGTCGAAAACTCTATCACCAACAACGCCAAGGTACGTGTGGTGGACTATAACGATTCCAATAATTGGAACGCCTCTTCCGGGGCCGCGGCTGAGGATGAATATTCGAGCGATCATCCGAATCCTACCAATCAACTGGCAGGTACTTTCAAAATTCGCGCGGGTCTTTTATTAGAACAGCCGAACGGAACTTCGTTTGTAACAACCACCGAAAAATGGCTTGTGGGTACGACACAAACGGTCAAATGGAGTCTCGTGGGTACCATGAGTACCGTGAAGTTGCAGGTTTCCGTGGATGGCAGCGCGCCGGCAACTCTGGACAATATACCAGGGCAGGCAGGCGGTGAAGCGATTGGACTCAGCGCCAGTTCGGGAGGCACGGGTTGGGCCTGGCTTATCCCGGATAGTATTTCCGACAATGTCCGCGTGTATGTCGTGAACGAAACCGACGGCACGGTGTTTGATAATTCCGATTACGATTTCTGGATACGCGGCAAACTCGATTTTAATCCTCAGCCGGCAACGCTTGACGAAGTGTGGTATGTCAATGACACCAAACCTATTGCGTGGGCCAAGACGGGCACGATCAACAGCGTGGATTTAGAGTACTCCGCCAACGGTACCAACTTCTTCTTCGCTAAAAATTCAAGTGGTACCGACGCGGACGATAGAACGGAAGATTCGTGGGTGTGGAAGGTGGCTGACGCGATTACCCAGACCGGTACTTTGCGTGTCGTGAACTCGACGGATACAGCCGCATCCCAGTACACGCCGTTTAGCCCTGTTCCGACCAAGCCCACAATCCCCGGAGAGTCTCTTAATTTTAAGATCAAAGGTAGATTCACGATCAGCGCGCCGACCTCCGCCTCCGCGTGGCAGGTGGACAATACGTACAGCATTGTCTGGACGCCGACAGGGACGATGGGGACCGTCAAGATCGAATATTCCACGGATGAGTTTGTGACGCCTAAGGATGTCCTGGATCCGAATGATGTTCCGGCCGACGGTGTGGGGGCCGGTACCAACGGCCAGGCGACCAGTTTCGTGTGGAAAATCCCGAACGATATCCACACGAACGTTAAGATTCGTATCACGCCCAACACGGCGACACAGGCCGACGTGACAACGATGGCGAATCCTTTCAAGATTGTGGGTGGATTTAAAATCCTGACACCCAACGGCGGCGGCACCGTGTATGAAGTGGATACCACAACTTCGATTCAGTGGGAGACGCATGGAACGATTTCGCAGGTGGAGCTGCAGTATTCAAAGAATGACTTTAGCAGTGCCGGGATTTACATCACGACGCAGGCAGCCGGTTCTTCCGGCGGCACTTATGGTTGGTCCATCCCTAACGATATCAGCGAGACGGTGAAAGTCCGGGCTGTGGATCCCGCCGCGGGAGCGTTTACCATTACGGATAAGTCCGACGGCACCTTTAAGATCAAGGGCCGCTTTGAGTTTAACTCAAGCTACGGCAGCTCGCCCTTGGGCAATGAAATCTGGCTGGTCGACTCCACGCACACGGTGCGTTTCACGACGCACGGAACCACGGGCATTGAAAACGCAAAAATTGAGTACTACTCGCAATTGGGCAGTATTTACACCGTGATCTATAATCCCAGCAGTCAGCCGGCGTCGTCTGTCGGTACTTGCACAGGGTCAGCCGGTGGATTTTGCTACGGCGAATTCCTATGGAAGATTCCCGACGATAAGGGCTTGAACAACGTCAACATCAAAGTAACCAATTTGAATGATAGTTACAATCCTAAGGTTAGCCAAAACTTCACGATACGCGGTGGTTTTGCGTGGCTTAATCCCATCACCACGGATCAGATTCTAACCGTTGACCAAGTGCAGGCGCTGACATGGAATACGTTTGGCACCATCCCGCTTGTCGATATCAAGTATTCCATCAATGGATCGACCACGGTGTTTCCGTATTTTGTGTCCGAAAGCGGTGTCAACGCCGACGACTACGACAATGACGGTGGCATCCTTTGGACGATGCCAACCAATCATATTTCCTATCAGGCCTATTTAAAAATTACAGATTCTACGGATGTGGATGCGACACAACTCACCGTGAAGTTTAGGTTGGCGGGCGTGATTTACATTGATCGGCCGTTGGGTTCCGACCGCTGGTCGGTGCAGGACAGCGCGAATACTAAAATCAAGTGGCACACCAAAGGCACGATCCAGAATATCGACATTGAGTACAGCACCGATGGCGGTAATAATTGGAACCCGACACTGGTCGCCGATGACCAGCCCTCGACGGAGGCCTCCGCCGGCAGCCCGAATCAACTCGCTTGGAATATTCCGTCCAGTGCCGTTTCGACGGTGGCTAAAATCAGAATCAGCGATTCCGATAACCGTTACGGGACCACTCCCGTGATTTCAAATCCCTTTAAGATTGTCGGTAAGTTTGCGTTTACCGCGCCGACAGCGGCCTCAATATGGCCGGTGGTGGACACGACGGGTCCGAACCGCATTACGGGAGCCGAGGCGCCGCCGAATCAGAACATTATTTGGACCACGCAAGGCAACGTGGCGCAGGTGAATCTCTTTTACTGGAAGATAAGCAATAGTTCGTGGACGCCGATCAATGGTTCTCCGATCAATGACGGCGGCGCGGGAGGAACCTTGGGATGGGCAGTGCCGGATAACATTGGGACGAATGTCAAGATCCGCGTTGAGGATGCGGTGGATAACCAAACTTACCTTGATTCGGATTCGTTCACGATCCGCGGCGCCATCAAAGTTGTCAATCCGGCTTCGGCCGCCAACTGGACGGTGTCGGAAAATCCCGTGGGGACGACGTACCGCGCCATCACGTGGCAATCCAACGGCAGTTTGGGAGACGTTTATATCGACTACTCGGTGAGCGGCGCGGGCGGACAGTTTAACTCCGTCAACTCGAGTACGCCGCTCACGAACACGGGAAGTTATTTCTGGACGGTGCCGGACCAGATGACGGACCAAGGCCGCATCAAAATCAGGGCGGTGTCTGGACCGGCCATCACAGAACTGAACGCCGGCAATTTCAACATCCGCGCGCGCTTCCGTATCGTGCAGCCCAACGGCGGCAACGTGATCATGGCCGGCTCTGACTACGCGATCACCTGGAAATCCTGGGGCACTTTGGCGGATACTGTGCAGATTGACTTCACGGCGAACGGAGACTCGAACGGCGTCGGCAATGATCCCGTGGTGTTTGAAAAGACGCTGAACGCGACTTACGCCAATATTCCGGGCGGTGGTGACAATATTTTCACCTGGTCCTACACGGGCAGCGCCACGGCTATCAACAATTGCATCGCGGGCAAGGGCAAGATCCGCATCAGCGACGTGAATGATCCGACATTCGCGTCTCCGGATGTTTCGAACAATAACTTCCGGACGCGCGCGTGGTTTGTGTTTAACCCGGCGATCGGCACGAAAGACTTGAAAGTCAATGACACCTATCTTATTTGGTGGACCAAAAAAGGTGAGATTCCGACGGCGATACTCGAATACTCACACGATGATTTTAATAGCATTTACGTGATTGATGACGGCCAGAGTCCCGTAGGTGAGGTCTTAAACTCCAATACGAATGGCGGGCCTGTGACACGCGGAGAGCTGGTGTGGACGGTGCCGGACGTGGATGATGATAAAGATGAAGATATCAAGTTTAGACTGACGGACCCGAACGATCTCACGGCTCCGCCGATTGACTCCACTACGTTTAAGATCGTGCCGCGATTCCTCGTGACGTACCCGAAAGGCGATGAAAATCCTGTCGAGAAATGGAAGGTAGGGACGCTCTATACGATCATGTGGACAAGCAGCAGCGCTAACGTGGCTTTGAAAACAGATTGGGTGAAGCTCTACTACCTCTTAAGCAACGGCACTTCTTGGCAGTCGATCGGAACCGTGGACAATACCGGATCGTATCCTTGGGTCACCGCCAACGGCGGTGTGCCGGACGCGATTTACGATCAAGCCAAGATCAAGGTGGAGGACGCCACGGATACCACGGCCTATGACGCGACCGGGTACGATATCAACGCGGACGATGTGGACGATCTGGGCGTGTTTGAGATCGTCTCTGACATGCAGGTGACGGCGCCCAACGGCGGGGCCGAATATCTGGTTGGAAGCACCACATCGATCAACTGGACCAAGAAAGGCACGGTGCCGGCAATCGCGTTTCACTATTCAACCACGAGCGGCACTGACTTCCCGGCGGGAGGGACATTGATACAGGATTCCGTGGCAACTGGCGGTGCCAATAGCGGATCCATTATGTGGACAGTGCCGGATGAGATCGGTCACTTTGTGCGCGTCAAGGTGAAGAGCGAATCGGACAATGGCTACGATATGTCCAACGCGAACTTTAGAATCAAAGGCGCTGTGAGCGTTACGTCACCGACGTACTCGAGCTCCTACGAAATTGGCACAACGACCAATGTTATCACATGGCAGACCACCGGCAATATCCCGAATGTGAATATTTCTTATGACATCACAGGAGGATCCGGCGGGTATTCAAATACAATATTCACGAATCTAGCGAACGTGGGATCCGCCAATTGCGTGGCGAGCGGCACACCCGATGTGTACAACTGTTCTAAAACGTGGAGCGCCGCGGCTGGGGCCGCATCCAATATTCCGGATAACGCGACCGATAACGGCCGGATTAAGATCGTGGATTCCAGAACCGACGCCAATACGAATCCTGACAATGACAATAGCGACGTGTTTGGGCTTTCGTCGCTCGATACCGGCGGCGACGGCCAGGGCTTTAACATCGTCGGTAAATTTAACATCGTGACTCCCAATGGCGGGGAAACCTGGACGGCGGGAAGTCTGACGACGATCCAGTGGAATTGGGGCGGCACGATGCCCAATGTGAAGCTCTTCTATAGCACAAATCCAAATCCGAATCCGGATGTTTCGGGTGATTGGACGGGCTTAAATGGCGGCGCCGATATCGCGAACGGTGCCGGCGGCGGCAACTATCCCGTCGATGTCGCTTCGTACTCTTTTACAGTTCCAACGAGCATCACGCTGACGTCCACGGCCAAGGTGAAAATCGAGCGCTCCGGCGGACCGGCGACGCGCGATGTATCGACCAACTACTTCTATATCCGCGGTAAACTGACGCTGAACGCTCCCAATGGCAGTGAGCGCTGGGTGACCTATGAAACCGAAACCATCTCTTGGACGACGGTGGGCAAAGTGGACAAAGTGCGTTTGGAGTATTCGAACAATAATTTTGCAGCCGGCAGTGTGGTCCTCATCACGGATCTCTTGACCAACACGCACAACGCGACGACAAATTACGCCTGGAATATTCCGGACGCGGTGCTTAAAGACGGCACGGGTAAATATACCGGACCCAACGTGATCAAGGTGCGCGTCACCGCGATTAAAAACGTGCCGGATTCCCAGGTGCCGGATACGGCCGTGAGCGATGCCTCCAACAACACCTTCAATCTAGACTACTATAAAACGGAATGGATTGTGCGCGACCTGTCGACGTATTTGGCGCTTAGTCCGTTAGGTGTTACGGGCACTGACAGCATCGATGTCACGAATGTGATTTGGTCTAATGCGACCCAGCAAGTGGAGTGTCCTTATCCGACCTGCGCGGCCGATATCGCGGATGAAAGAACGGCTGTGCGGTATATACCGGCCGGCAATTGGGCGGTGACGTGGAAAAAGACGGGTTACGGCGACGTGGTCGTCGGCGTGGATCTCGGCAAAGCCAATCTTGCGAAGGATCCTCCGGCGCCGATAGAACCCACTGAGCCTTTTGAGATTTTAATGGAAACCACGGCCGTGCACATTTACCTGTCCGAATCGCGCTTTACGTATGACCCGGATGATGACGGCACGGGTCCGGAGCTGGATAACCTGGATATGGTGGCTTGGCTGTCACGCGACGGCAGCATCCTGACCGGTGTCATCAACGCGAAAATCGAAGTGTATCAAGGCGCCGATCAAATTCCGGGCTCTCCGTTTACGTTGGCGAAATTGGGCGACGGCTCCACGGGTCTCTGGTCGTACTCGATCAGCAATCCCACCGGCGCGCCCACCAATCTCGAAGCCGGCAAAACCTATGTCGCGATCTGCTACACGCAGATTGCTAGCCAGGTCGCGGCGAATAAATGGTACAAGACTCCGACTTCTTTCGAAATCACGACGCCTCAAAAGCTGGCTGAGGTGCTGAATACCGTGAAAAAGAACCTCGACAAGCCGCTGTCTGAAATCGACGGCGCTATCCAGTCGACGCTGATAACACAGACGAGCTTGATCATCGGAGAACTGCAGTTCCAGACGACCACGGTTGAAAACACGCTTGCCGCCCAGACCAGTCTCATCGAAACCACGCTCGATGAGCAAACGAGCACGATCAATGCCGCGCTCACCAATCAGACATCGCTGATCGCGGCGACGCTGACGGCGTTTGAAGAGACAGTTCAGGACTCCATCGAGGATCTGCAAGAGGGCGCCGAACAGATCCTTGAGGCGGCGGACGAGGCCGAGTGGGCCATCACGCGTTCTTCGTGGAAAGTCAGCGCTAATCCCGTAATCGCGGTGGCGGGACAACCCGTGGTTATCCGCGCGTCGGGGCAAGAGAATCGTGACGTGGTGCTGGATATCAAAAACTTTGACGCTGTGATTGTCTATAACGCCGTGAAAATGGATGCCGATAAGAAAGATCCGTCAGCGTATCTCTTTGAATTCAGACCCAGTCTGCAGGTCTTTAGAGACGGTAAAAACTATTCCTACACTATTTACATCAAAGAAATTAATCCCGTCAGCGATCAGCAGGAAACTTTGAGATTTGTCGGCGAGGGCACGGTGACCGCGCAATCGTTTACCGAAACGGCCATCAGCGCGCAGGCCGCGGCATCCGGCGCTCAGCAGTACGCCCAACAGGCGCTTACCATGATGCGAGAGATGCAGTCCGATATGGCCAAGGGCGGCGATCTTGCGGGACAATTGCAGGATCTGGAAGACAGCGTGCGTGAACTGCCGAATCAGATCGCGCGCCAGACTCGTGGGGATTCGCGCCAGATCAAATCTGCCGTGAACGAGATGTCGATCATGCTGGAGGAATTGGCCGGCGACACGGGTCTCGATATCGAGTCACTGGTGAGCTCCGGCATTACGAGAGGTATTGAGAAGTCCCCGACGGTACGGAATATCAACCGTCAGGTGGAACAGACCGCGAATACGGTCGAAGTGATTAAAGAAGTGGTGGCGAGGATGGATACCGAGGAAGTGGTCACGGTGTCCACGTGGGAATCTAACTAACGCGTAATACGGAGTTTCGATGAAAAGAGCCAAGCTCAAGGTTTTGCTGTTATCGCTTATTATCGCTTTCTATGGAACCGGCGTTTTCGCCGCGACGCTCAAGATGAAAGTGGTGGCCGTGAATCCTTCCAAAGACAAGAGCCGTACGACCATGATCAAGCAGCATTTCCCGAAAGAGGTGACCGTGAAGGACGTGAAAGATTCCGGCGGCCTGGAGATCGACTATGACCACGAACAGGGGCTTTACTACGCGTTCAAGGCCGATGTGGAGCTGGCGCCGGGGGAAACCAAGGTGTATGAACTGGTGGTGAATGATGTCTGGATGATCGCGGAAGAAAAAATCCAGGAAGTGCGTACTCGCGCCGCGTCTGTCGCCGCGCGCTTCGAGCAGACCGTTTACGCCAATCAAGCCGACGCGATCGCGAAGAGCATCTACACGCGGTTGGACGAGATCCTGCGCACGCAAAACGATCAAAACGTCACGCGCAAACAGCACATCGCCGACTACCGCGACAACAAGGCGATGCTGGACGCGATCCTAAAAGATATCGAACGCTTAGAAGAGCTTTTGGTGCAGATCGGCGGTCCGCCGGTTCCGGAGGCGCTTGAAAAGTCCGAGATCAACCTGAAGCACCCGACCACGAAAACCACGTGGATCATTATTTTCGTCATCCTCGTTTTCATCGCGATCCTGGGGGGCAGTTTTTATTTCATCTGGATGGGACAGGCCAAGATTACCGAGAATATTTTTTCGAAAGAAAAAGGGCACTCGTACGCGGACTTTAAGAAAAAAGATTCCGGGGGTGAGGAGCCACAGTCGCCGGAGGAGAACACTTAAAAGGTAACCTATGCCCGAAGAGGCTGTTTTAGAAGTCATTTTGCTCACGCCCGACCGGGTGCTCTACGAAGGTCGGGCGTCCAGTGTCATCCTGCCGGGTGAGTCGGGCGTGTTTGAAATCCTGCCGCATCACAAGAAACTCTTGTCGCGGTTACTCGAGGGCAAAGTGTGGATTGACCGGCAGACCTACCCGATACGGCGCGGCGTGATGCGCGTCAGCACGAACAGAATCGTGATGGTGGTGGAGGAATGAACCGAGAAATTATCATCGTTCTCATTTTCGCGCTGTCCATCATCGGACCGACGTTTATCATCGCGGCCGGAGGATTTGCCAGTATCAGCGCTCTGGGGCGCAATCCGTCGGCGGCGCCCAAGATATTCACCGCGATGATCATCATGCTGATCTTCGGAGTCGCCATTTCCATCATAGCGCTTCTCGTACTTTTTCAACTCTATGTCCCATAAGTGGACACCGTTTGTTTTCCTGGTTTTTTTAAGTTTTCTCATCTACGGCAATTCCTTAAAAGGCCAATTTGTTTGGGATGACGAAGGACTGATCGAGCAAAATGAGCTCATAAAAGACGCTCGGAACCTGCCCGAGATTTTCAAGCGACCCTTGCGTTCCGGCAATACGATCGATAGCAACTACTACCGGCCTCTGCAGAGTTTAAGTTATATGGCCGAGTATGCGGCGTGGGGGCTAAAACCATGGAATTATCA
>CAYJSE010000037.1:0-8110 GCA_964372765.1 uncultured Planctomycetia bacterium
AACTAAAAGAGACCGATTGACATGAATGGGCGGCCATCCTATTTTTCCACATCTTTTTTCACGTCCTGGACTTCTTTGCGGATCTTGCGCTCGGCCTCATTCAAGTCCCGCTTCAGTCCGCTGATTATTTTTTCTTCCTCCTGGGTCAGCTCGCGTTTGCTGCGCGTCCGCTCGATCAGTTTGATTTGCTTGCGCACGTCCGCGCGCAGGCGGTCAAAGGCCTCGTGGAGCGCGGTCGAAACCTCGGAAACTTCTTTGCGCAACTTTTTGCGATAGAGCAGGAAGCGGTAACGGATATAAAAGATGAGGAGCAGGAGCAGGAGAATGGGGGCGATGAGAGTGAGGAAAATCGAGAGGTAACTGATCAGGAGCCCGCCGAGGCGCAACACGGCCCGCTCGGATACGTCCACGGTCAGCGGGTCGGTCCACTCGCTCCGCGCCACGCGGTAGTCGGTCACGCGCGCTTGGAAAGTGTAAAGCCCGGCCTTGAGCCGCTCCGGCCAGACCACGAGGTAACTGATCAGGAGCCTGCCGAGGCGCAACACGGCCCACGCGGATACGTCCACGGTCAGCGGGTCGGTCCACTCGCTCCACGCCCAGCGGTAGTCGGTCACGCGCGCTTGGAAAGTGTAAAGCCCGGCCTTGAGCCGCTCCGGCCAGACCAAAGTGAACAGCCCGGCCTCATCGCTTTGAACGGATTGCTCCGAGGTCTTCCCCGCCTCGGTGGTAAGCTCGACGATGACGAGGGAATTCGGATACGTCTCGCCCTTGATAATCAAACTGTCGCCGACGAACATCTCACTCGGGTAATCAGTGATGAGCGGAGTGGCGATCGGGTTCACCTTGAACTCTTTGACGGCCGCGCTCGCGTTGCCGGCCTGGTCCACGGCCTCCACGGTCAGCCGGCGAGGGCCCGGTTCGAGCGGCGGCAAAACATACGGATTCTCCGACGAAATCTCTTCCGGTTTGACTTCGATCGGCGCTCCGGCGTCAACAGTCAGACGGTAAAAAGCGATGCCCGAAGTAGCGTCTTCCGAGACGACGCTCACGCGCGGCCGCGGATTGTCCGTCTCTTCCCCGTCGATCAGGGTGACGACTGGCGAGCTCGGCGGCGCTGTGTCGATTTGGAACTTAAAATGGGTGATGCCGCCCCAGCCCTTGGCGTTCAAGAGGCGGATATGGAAATACCAAACACCGTCCTCAACATCATCATAGGAGTATGAGGAAAAGACGCCGTCGGAGCGCGTGCCCGGATTGGTATACGGCTCCTGGTCGCCGAACACATTGACGCCGGTCACCCCGGCCGGCAAACCCCAGGAAAATTCCGAATCGTTGTTGGCGTACCAGGCATTTTGGTCCGGATGGGTGGACGAAGTCACGGTCGGCGCGGCAGGCATGCCCACGGCCGCGGGTGGCGCGGGCGGCGGCACGCCCTCGGCAATGAGGGTATAAGTGGCGCTGCCGAGCCCGGTCACGATATTGGTGCCGTAACCGTCGTTGGCGAGCACTGAACCAGCGCTGATCGCCACCCTCGCCTCCCCTTCCGCCTTGGCTTTGAAATTGACGGTCAGGAGTTTGCCGGTAGCACCGGTATAACCCGGGTTCAAGATGATCCCTTCAAAATTGATGGCTCCGCTGCCGTTCGAGAAATTCGGTTCCACCGGCCACAAACTCATGATCGTGCCGTTCTTGGACACCGAGCTTACCTCAAGACGGTCGCTGGAGAATGAGATAGTCGCCGAAGCGGCGTTCATGGCCTGGTCCGAACTGGATGTATAGACGCTGACGGAAAATGTCTGGCCGACGGAAAAGGTGCCGGCGGATGGGGACAGGTACAACGTGGCCGCGCCGGCCGCTTGCGTCGAACCGAAATAAAACAAAAAGCCAAAGACGGCCACGGCCAAAATTTTTAACGCGGTTTTCTTTGTTTCCTCCACAGACGTCGCAAAATTATCAGGGCAAGGGCTAGCCCGATAATTATACCCAAAAACTCTGGTCGTTCATACCAGGGCAGAGGATAAGGCGGCGGCAAGGTCGCGATTTGTTCGTGGCCGGCCTTGTCCACGGCCTTGACCGAGACCTGGGAGCGGCGGCTCTGATCTTTAAGCACGGTGGGGCTCTCCGCTCCGCGCCAATCACCTATCCTAAACAGACCGAAGAGCCGGCGCGATTCGCGCACTTCATAATGATCGATCCCCGAGCCCTTGTCCGCTGTGGTAAAAGCGACGAACCAGGCCCCGTCGAAGATGTTGGGATCCTGACTCACCACCGGCGTGAACGGCTCGGGCGGATCTTCGTCAAAAGGCAGAAGGAAGGGCGGCAAGGGCGCCTCTTCACTCACGGTGAGAGTGAGGGGCGAGCGCCTCAGCGCGGCTTCGGCGCCGAACCCGTCGTTTAAGAGAATACGATCGTCGGTCGTGGCGATCACGGCCTCACCCGCCTGCCTCGTCTCCAAGACGAGAGAGAAGAGATAGCCCTGTTCACCGTTGTAGCCGCCCGGGATGATGCCGGAGAAGGTGACGGCTCCTTCGGTCGAGAGCGCCGGACGCTCAATCCATAAACTGACGATGCTGTTGCCGTCCAAAACTTCCTTGAAACGCAGCGTGTCCGCGCTGTAGGTGACCGCGCCTTCAAAGGCATTGACCGACTCGCCTTGCGTGTTGACGAAGACGCCGATCTCGACGGTCGCGCCGACCCCGACCTCCTGAGCCGGAGCGCCAAAGTAAATTTCCGCGGCTTGCATTGGCGCGGCCCACAATAAGAAGATTACGAAAAATAAAATGTGCATATCAACCGGTCCAGTAGTAAGCCATAATGCTCATATCGACCAAATTAATCTGACCGTCGCCGTTCAGGCGTTCTTTTTCGATGACGGCGAAATCGGCGCTGATCGGCCGTTTGTACCAAAAGGCGGCGATGGAAAAATCAACCAGGTTCACCCGCCCGTCGCAGTTCAAGTCCGCCCAGCCGCAAGTCGGCACTTTGGGCACGCTCACCTCGCCGACGAGGAAGCCGACCGATGGGCTGAACGCGCTGATTTGCAAATCGCTGGCCGCTTTTGATTTGGCGCTGTGGTTGCCAAGGTCAAGGGGTGCGGTGTCGAAATTGTAGAGATAGATGCCGTCTTCGTCTGACGCGGTCTTGGCAAAATAGTCGCTGGGCGAGGAAACCACGATGGTTATGTCCGCTTCCGGGACGGACTGTCCGAAAATCGCCAGGTTATCACCCCGCGACACCTGGGACTTGTCCACGTCAATAGTCGGGGCGATGAAGATGCCGGAGACCGTCGTTGTCGCGCCCCGCGTCACGCTCACGGGAAAGCTGAGCAGACTCGAGCGGCGGCCGACATCGTCTTCACTGTACACGGAAAAGATA
Organism: uncultured Planctomycetia bacterium; assembly: GCA_964372765.1. Taxonomy (GTDB): domain Bacteria; phylum Omnitrophota; class Gorgyraeia; order 2-02-FULL-51-18; family CAYJSE01; genus CAYJSE01. The sequence goes on from CAYJSE010000037.1 coordinate 3,376, forward strand.
TACGTACCGGCTTTAAGCCCGGTGAGCTTGATGCGGAAATCGGCGTCCGGCCCGGCCACGGTCGTAGCCGCCACCTGCGCGTCCTTGAGTAAAGTGACCGATGAGTCGGGATAGGCTCGGCCGTTAAAAATCACGGCCGTCTCGGCCGGAGCCGGTCCGCCGCCACCGCCTCCTCCCCCGCCTCCTCCCCCGCCTCCTCCCCCGCCGGCCGCCTCGGGGGTGGCCGAAACCTCAGCCGACTGGGCCAGGTTTTCCCCGCCGGCTTGCACCCGGATCACGAAAAAATACTCGGTGTCATTGTCGAGATCCGAGACTGTAGAGGAGATGACCACGCCGACATCATCGAAATCATACGGCCCGCCCGAGACGGTTGAGCTGCCGACGGCGTAGTTGTCGACGTTGGCGAAGGTGCCGACGGCCGCCGTCCAGCTTAAATCCACTTCCTCATCGCCGGAGGTGGCCGTGACGATGGGCGTGGTGGCCACGGGAAAAAACAAGAAACCAGCGCGCGAGATAAAGCCGGCCGAAGAACTCTCACCACTCACCGTCTCACCCGTGCTCGAAAAGTACTCAAAATTGGCCGAAGCCGAGCGGCCGCCCTCGATGGTCAAAACCGATTGGCGCAAGGTGAAATTTGGCGAGGTGTACTGCACGGCCATCGCTGACCCCGCCAGAAAAAAGAGAAGTCCGACGACAGGGAGAAAGCGCTTCATAGTCCGTCTCCGAGATTGACCGGCGCCACCTCGACGATTTTTTGCTCCACCGGATCATAAAGAATGGCTTTCCCGGCCTTGGCAAAAATCAGCACCTTATCGCCAAGCTTGGCATTGGCAAAAAACGGCTGGCCCTGAAGCGCCTCGAGGTCGGTGACCGTGGCGATGGTCGGCACTTCATCCTCGGGCAAGACGATCAGTCGTCCGACCGCCTCCAAAATCGACGCCGCCTCGTCTTGAACAATTTGCTCGGGTTGAGTTTTGAGCTCATGGAACTGCCAATAAAAATACCCGGCCGCCCCGACGGCGACGAGGAGAAGCACGCCAAGGATCAACGGCGCGCTAAACCGATGGTTCGACCGGGGCGGCTGCCGCCGGACTCTCTTGGGCTGCTGGGGCAGCTGAGACTGCTGGTTCAACATAAGTAGATTCTGGTATTGGTTCGCCCGTCGTAGCTTCAGCGGAGGCGGGTTCGGGCGTTGGCTCAAGCACTGGTTCCGGGGCCGGCTCCGGTACCGGTTCAGGCGTTGGTTCCGGTGCAGGTTCAAGTGTTGATTCCGGCACTGGTCCTGGAGTAGGTTCTGCTTCGAAGGTCGCTGGTTCCGTCACCGATTCCGTTATCGGTTCGATCACCGGTTCGGGTACCGGTTCAAATGCCGGTTCCGGAGTCGGCTCAAAGACCGGCCCATACGAATCCTCGCCGGAGGCGGGCTCGCTCAAGAACGTCTTGGGATCTTTCACAGCCAGAGCGATCCAGCTGAACGGTACGTCCACGGTCATGGATTTGTCCATGACGATGGTAAAGCCCTCGGTGGAGACGTTGCTGACAAGATAGCGAAGATCGTTCCCGAAGATCAAGTTCTCGGTCTCCACATTCAAGTATTCCCTGCCCTCTTCCGCAGCCGGCAAGGCGATGGTGGCGCTGACCACCGGGGGCTCGAGATACTCCTCGTCAAAAGTGACCTCCACCGTCGTCCCTCCCATCCCGATGACGGCGAAGCCGGCCGTGTCGGCGTTAAAGTACGGCCGGCCGATAAAGACGGCGTCGGAGAGGAACTCGATGGCGTCCCCGATCGAGCCGATCTGATCGACGCGCAGGCCGCCGGAGAGGATGGAGAGGCCGGAGACGGTCAGCCCGCCATCAAGGTTCAAATCGTAGAGATCAAGAGCGGGCTGATTCTCAAGAGTGACTAATCGGCTCTGCCAATCTTCAAACACGGGATCAAGCGCATCCAGTCGCGCTTTGGTGGCATCCGCCTGATTTGTCAGCGCCGTCAGCTGGGTTTTCCCATTGGCAATCCACGCCGCCGCCTTGTCAGCGGCGCCGGAGAGCGTCTGCACCTGTTGATTCAACGCCGAGAGCTGCGAAACCGTAACCGACGCGCCCGGCGCCGCCAGATCATCGACCGTCCCGGAAAGCGCAAAGAGGCGATCCGTTATAACCTCAAGGCCGGAAATTTTGTCCGCCCTAATCGATCCGGCGGCCACCTCGCCGGCAAAGAAGGCATTGCCAAATACGTCAAAGGTAATAACAGATGTCTTAGTTTCGGGTATTGTACCGTCTTGCGATGCCGGACTCGCAGACTGAAGAACAAACTTCCCTTCCGGCCCGAGTTGCACGGTTAAATCTGTACCGGTCGCGGGAACGAGCGTGTCGGTCGCCACCTCGCCTGCTAACACTTTGGGCGTAATCACCTCAAGCCCGGCAGCAACTCTATCAGTGACAATCTCTGAAGCTTCAATGGATGATGCATTTGTATTGATCTTCTCCTGTATCATGTAACTTAAAACAGTCTTCCCAAAATCCTCAATAGCTGAAGAGTTGGTACTTGTTTGGATCGGGTTTGCAATAATTTCAGCTAGATTTACTCCATTGAAATAGCCTGTTTTTACAAAAAGCATCACTGTTCCCACCTGTCCTGAGGCGGTCGTTGGATCATAGTCAGTCATGGCAATACCAAGTATTGGTCCTGCTTTGGTAGCTTTCATGGCAACTCCTGGGATAGATGAGGAGGTAAGTATGTCGCCTTTTTTAACAGTACCTTTGACTTTAACCGGAACCCTTCCAGAAAGTGCCACCGGTTTACCATCAACTCCTTCTCCGTCTCTTCCCCCAATTACCATGGCCGGCTTTGTGGATACAACTCCAATGGCGTTTCTATCGTACGCCTTGGTGCTTCTTGATATCCCAGTGTTAAGTTCTGGATCGAACGTAACCACTTCACCAGACTGCAGAGTAGAATCATTGGTTGGATAAACCTCAGCCAAGTCAGCCGCATCATTTACTTCAAATAGAGTAAAGTCAATCCTGGCCATAGTGCCAACAGCCGCCTCAGAATCTGCTTCCGAACAAAGAGTATATTGCACATTTGATGTTGTAGCAGGAGCATCAACAAAAACACTTGTCATCATCACACCGGCCAAAGCAGCTCCTTGAAATGTACCGACGACTCCGCCAACCGCTGTGCCGGTAGTTTGACAGGTAATAGCAGCGGTATTGCGAAGTATTCGTGCTGAAATTTGTGTGTCGGTAGCGGAGGTCCCAGTAATATTTGCTGACATCATTACCAGAATCTCACTGCCTGTGGATTTTGGAGTAATGTTAGGGACCGTACCATCCCAATAATCGGTAGTGTCAGCATCAACTACCGATTCCGTAGTTGTATCAGTAAAGCTATTTACATCAGGGATGGCATTTACGTCAGAAGCTACACCGTTTTCGCATTTCTTTAATTTATTTTCCGAAAGATCGGCGTAAATAGTAAAGTTGCCAGCCGCGCAGCTCGGGTTGGTATCTGACTCGGTAAATTCAATGCCTAAATTAGAAGCCGTCAGCGTTGAAGCTAGGGCCAGACCTCCTGAAGTATCAAAATCAGTCCCGGCATTACCGATATTAACAATGGTGTTGGCATTAGCATTAATGCCGGTAGTTAAGCCGGCGCCAAGGTTGATGCCGGTAGTTACTGTACCGGCAGTTTCCAGAATGTTAATGGCATTGGTAATAGTGCCGCCGGCAGTGGTGTTTTCTATTTGCAGTCCGTCAGTGAGGATACCAGAGGAAGCGTTGTGACGGATAATCACACCATCGGCCATGGTCTCGGTGGCTTGATCATTTGAGAATAAAGCCAGCGCGTCAATTACTCCAGTACTGCCGCCGTTGTCAGCATTGATGAGATTTAAGCCATAGACAGTGCTGGTTGAGGCTGAAACATTGTAGGTGGTGGTAATAGACAGGGCGTCGGCGGTATTGTCTGCTGTCCAGGTGGGCGCGATTGATACTAAGTCAGCGGCGCCCTGGGCCGTATTATTAACCGTAAACGATTGGCCGGCGGTGGGAGTAAAGGTGATGGCTCCGGTATCAAGGAATGAAGCAAAAGCGGTGCCGGCATCGCGAACGACAAAGTCGCCGGCATTGGTAAGGTCAAAAAAGATGTCGCCCACATCGGTTGAGGCATTGGTAACCTGGAGTGGTGAAGCGGTAGAACCGGAGAGGGTTGTGATCTCAACGAGCGCCTGCTGATCTTGGGTGCCCGAGGTCGAGGCTGACGATTCGGAGATGTTCAAACCAGAATCCACGGCGGCAGTGGTAAAGTCCCAATTCCAGTTGACGGTGAAGGCGTTGGAATCTATGGCCGTGTTGTTGGCGATCGCGGCAGTAACGGAGTCAAGAGTCGGCGTGCCGCCGGAAACGTCTGCGCCGCACGCCCAGACGTCGCTCGTCTCGTTCCACTTTAAAATTTCGTTGTTGGCGCAGCCTTGGACCAAGGACAGACCGCTCGAGAGGATTTCCAAACCCGAACCGGACGAGGTCGTCGCGGACAGAGCGTCGGCTGATGGGGCGACGGTCAGGGCGATATTGTCAGCATTGACGACAAGGCCGCCATTGGCGGAAACCACGGCCAAAGTCGGCGTGGCGCCCTCGCTGGCGACGTCGCCGGTCAAACCACCGCCGGCCGTGATGGTGGCCACATAATTTCCAGTGGTGTCCGTGGTCAGAGCTACCGCATTGGCCGCCACGGTCA
>CAYJSE010000037.1:8210-12589 GCA_964372765.1 uncultured Planctomycetia bacterium
TCCAGTCAGGACAGAGGTGTCCACTGAAGCCACGTAGTTGCCAGCGGTGTCCGTGGTAAGTGTCACCGTATCATCAAGAATTTCCGTACCCGAAATGGAGCCGCTGGGCAGGACGACTTCCGCATCCCCCGTGCCATCGGTGGTCACAGTTACGGAAAGTACGTCGCCCGAACCAATGGTGATGGCGTTGGCTCCTCCGGCATCATAGGTGACGCCTGCTGCGCCAGTGTAGGTGGGAGCAGAGATGGTGCCGTCTGCGGTGATCGCCCCGATGCCGGTCATGGCGCCGGTGGCGTCAATGTCCCAGTCGCTCGAGTTGACGGCCACGGTGGCCGAGTTGTTGCCGAGCGTGGTCACCCCGGTCGAGGAGAGGGTGGTGAAGGCGCCGCTCGAGGCAGAGGAGGCGCCGATGGCCGTGCCGTCAATGGCCCCGCCGTTAATGTCCACGGTGGTGGCGGTCAGGGTGCCGGAGTCGGTGAGCTCGGACAAGGCGATGCCGGCATCGAGGAGGTTGAACTCGCTTCCGGAGATGAGCACGCCGGCGTTGTCGATGAGGGTGGTGAATCCCCCGCCCGCGTCCACAATCTTGATGGCCGCGCCAATAACATCGTCAAGGTCGGAGTTGTCAATGACGAGCGAGGCGTCCAGGGCTTCGGTCGAGGCCAGGTTGTCGAGGTAGAGGCCGAATTGGGAAGCGGTGCCGGAGGTGGTGTCCTGGGCCGTGAAGTTCATGAGGGAGCCGTTCTCTGAGGTGGCGTCGGTCAGAGTGCGCGCGAGCGTGAAGGTCCGGCCGGCAGAGCCGGTCAGGGTAAAGCCGGCGTCCAGGGTGGCGGCGTCAATGATCTTGTCAAAGTCGATGGTGTCGTTCACCAGGTCCGCGTTCTCAATGTTGGTAATCGAGTTCCCGGTGCCGTTGGCGTCAAAGGAGACGCCGGTCATGGCGCCGGTGGCGTCAATGTCCCAGTCGGAGGAGTCGATGGCGACGGTGTCTCCACCGTCTCCAAGAGCCACGATGCCGTTCGCGGCTAGCGTCCCGTTGGCCGTCAGCGTCCCGGCCAGCGTCAAACCGCCAGCCACGGTGAAGTCCGTTCCGACGTTGCCGATGTTGGTGATGATGTTGGTGCCGGCATCAAGCGTCCCGGCCAAGGTGAAAGCGCCGAGGGTGTCGGTGGCGTTGTCGAAGGTAATACCGCCGTTGGCCGCGACCGCGGACGAGAAGGTTGCGCCGGCGCCCGTGAACGTGGTTGTGGAGGCGGTGCCGATGGTGCCGGAAGTCGTGATCGTGTCCACGCCGACGTCAATCGAGCCGAAACCGGAGGTAATCGAGCCGGAGTCGAGGGCGCCGGTGCCGGTGATGGCGGTGGCGACGGCGTCGTTGGTGTCGACGAGGGCGGCGTCCTTGCCGTCGAGACGGTCGAGTTCGGCGGAGGAAATGGTGGTGGCGCCGGTGGTGATGTCGTTTGAACCGATGGACAAGGCGGCCACGATGTCCGGGTCGGAAACGTCGATGGCGACGGTCGTGGCCGCGGACGGTGCAATCGTCAGCCCCGCGCCGTCGGAATCATTAAACACGGAAATCAAACCGTCCGCCGAAACGGTGAAATACGTAAACGAGATGGTGGCCGTTGTTCCCTCAAGATCGTTCGAGCCGATCGTAATGTCTCCGCCGGCCGGCGCCAGCGCGAGATCGGTCGCGCCAGTGGTGGATATGGAGCCGTCCGCATACGTTGTCGACGTGCCGATGGTCAGACCGGAGTCGGAGTAGATCGTCCCTTCAACGCCGAGGGAATCGGCGACGAATAGGTCGTTGCCGCTCAAACTGAATCCGGCGTTGGCGAGGGTTTCGTCCCCGCTCGAACCGACCACGACGTCGTCATCGTCCTCATACGTGGCAAAGGCGCCGGATTCCCAGAGCCCGCCGGCTCCGCCCGGAATGTCGGAAAGGAAGGCCACGGTGCCGGTGGCGTCTTGAAAGGTGATCGTATTGTCCGCCGTCGGATCCGTGATCGCAAAATTTGTTTCAAACCCGTTGGCGATCGAACCCTCAAAGACCAGGGGCGAGCCGCCGAGCATCTCAGCGCCGGTGAAATCGTATGAGCCGGTCGCGGTGTCGCCGTTGTCACGCAGGAAGTCCGCAGAATCGAGCCCGTCAAGGGTATCAGAATTGATGGCGTAGCCGGCGGAGAGGATGCGCTGGCGCGGGCTCAGGTTTTCAAAAGTAACACCTACACAAGATCCGCCCACCTGCGCGGCCACCGCGACGTTCAAGAAAGCGGTATCAGTGTCATTGAAATTGAAGTCAAGCAGGTCGCCGCCAGCCGCGACATCTCCGATCCCGACGTCAAAGACGCCGTTCACAATGTTCACATCCATCGTGGCAGGCGTGCCGGCCGGCCAGACCTGGGTATCTGGCGCGCCTACCGTTTCGTCCTCAAAAATCGAAAAACGAAAGCAAAAGTCCGTCCCGCCCGAACCGCCCAGGAGGTTGCCGTCGTCGTCGAGCAATCGCCCCTGGTGGTGCAAGATAAACGGCACGTCGGCCCGGGCCGCTTCCATGTCCCAAAAAACCCCAATATAAACAACAAAAACGCTTACGGTGCCGCAAAGAACCGCCTTCGAAAAAAAGCGCCGATTTTTGGGCCGTTTCGAAGCCATAAGAAATTCTTATGCCCTACCATAAATATAGCACATTTTGTCAAAATTTCTAAGGCCGTGTCGCCGAATGTGCTTTTGAAGCGGCCGCGATTCCCTCTGAACCGAATTCGCCGACGATCATCGCATAAAACAGGCTTTTTTCGTAAACACGTTTGCCATTGTGATAGAGACATGCGTCGACGATGTGATACGACGGTCCGATCGTGGGTGCGACAGGCGTGTTCGGCAGCCAGCCGATGTTTTTTATCGTATCCAATGATGGTTCGATTTCCGGACACGTCTGATCGGGGATTCCAGCAAGCAACGCCGTTTGTTCCGCTGTCAGTGCAGGCGCGGGAGTGGGCGTCGTTTCAGTCGCTGTCGGCCGCGCCGAAGCGATCCCTTGATATGTCGGGTTTGTGACCATTTGCCACCAATACACACCTCCACCAACAACGATAGCTGTAAAAGATGGATGTTAGACTAGATTTATTCATATTTCGATTCGAAATGTAGTGAATTCTTAGTCGCTTAAATAGCGTATCGGGAAATACCCCTGCGTTCAACCCGGATCAACTCACTCGTGGCTTCAAGCAAAAACATTGCTCGGTTGAGCGATGCTTTTGCTGGCAGGGGCGGAAGGAATCGAACCTTCGTCAGAGGTTTTGGAGACCTCCGTCCTACCATTGAACGACGCCCCTACGATCATGGTGCGGCGACTATAGTCATCACACCGTGAAATGGGACTTAGCCTTCTTGAAAATGGACGAGATCCGACGCTCTGCAGGGCAGAAAAACCGCAGATGGAGCCATAGCTCCATTGAGGATTTTTCTGCCCGAAGAGCAAGGAGATCGCCATTTTCATGGAGGATGGAGTCCTGTTTCATGGTGTGATGACTATATACCAAACAAAACCGACCAAATCAAGACTTGATGGGTCCTTCATCCTCCATACGTTTATCCCCAGGCCCCTGTCAAAATTCTAGGATTGTGCTATAATTTCCTCGTAAAATCTTTAAAATGCCTACGTATGGCAAAGATGTCCAAAAGCCAGGTCCTCGCGGCGCTCGCCGAGTCAACTGGCATGTCTAAGAAAGATGTCGGCATGTTCATGGAAAAGATGGTTGAACTCGCCTACTCCGAGGTGAAGAAGAGCGGCGAATTCCAGATCCAAGGGCTCGGCAAGCTCGTGAAGGTGCACCGCAATGCGCGCCAGGGCCGCAACCCAGCCACCGGCGAGTCGATCCAGATTCCGGCCAAGACGGTCGTGAAGTTCCGAGTTGCCAAGGCAACCAAGGACGCCTTGCTCTAAACGTCACGTGAAAAACATCCCCGCCGACGGCGAGGATGTTTTTATTTTGTTTCCTTGTGCTTCGTGTGCGAGCGGCACCACTTGCAGAACTTGGCGAGCTCGAGGCGTTCCTTGAGCGTTTTCTTATTCTTTCGCGTGTTGTAGCCCACGCGCCTGCACTCGGTACATTCCAATTTAACGCGGTAATCTTGAGACATAGGGATCTTTCAATGACGGGAGAGTATCAGGGGTTTGGGATGATGTCAATGGACCACGCTCAGTGGGATGGAGCCGATGGTCGGATTCGAACCGACGACCTTCGCTTTACAAAAGCGCTGCTCTACCACTGAGCTACACCGGCCTAATATTTGCCCCGTTCACCTCGAAGTGATCTTATGTGTGGTCGAAGACCATGACCCTTCGATAAACTCCCTTCGATAAACTCCCTTCGATA
>CAYJSE010000038.1:0-11819 GCA_964372765.1 uncultured Planctomycetia bacterium
CCTAAAAAATAACGCGCCGCCTTTTTCATCGCCGAGAGTTTGAGAGGGCGCGGATACCATAGAACGTAGGGCGCTTGAAAAAGCGGCCGCGTGCGCGAGCGCCAGATCGAGTAACGGTAGAGCTTGGATTTGGCCGAAAAGCGGGCGTGAAATGAATCGGAGACCGTCTTCGCGCTCAAAACTACGATATCACGCGGCAGGTGAAAATTGAGCGCGGCTTTTATCTTGGTGTCTGGCAGTGAGCTTGAGATTTTAAAGTGCGCGGCGAGACCCAGCGCGTGTACGCCGCTATCCGTGCGGGAACTTGAAACAATCGGCGTGCGCTTTTTGAAAATCTTTAAAAGAACTTTTTCGAAAACTTCCTGGAGGGTTTTACCTTTAAGCTGGCTTTGCCAGCCCTCGTAACGCGTGCCGTCAAAACTGATAACGAGTTTAACAGTGCGCATGTCATTGCGAGCGAAGCGAAGCAATCTATGCCGGCGTAGATTGCGGTTCGACTTCGCTCACCATCCTGAGCTTGTCGAAGGACTTCGTCGCGGAGTTTACCCTGAGAGTCATCGCAGGGCTCCTCGCAATGACGTGAGTATCTCGGCGATTTGAATGGCATTTAAAGCCGCGCCTTTGCGGAGCTGGTCGCCCGCCACAAATAGCCACAAGCCTTTCGGATGCGACGCGTCATTGCGGATACGGCCCACTCGCACCTCGTCGCGGCCCGTGGCCTCAATTGGCATCGGGAAATAATTTTTCTCACGCTCGTCCACCACCTTGACGCCGGGTGCTTTTTGAAGCAGTTTACGAATTTTTCGGATGTCCGTATTTTTCTCAAGCTCCAGATAAATCGCCTCGGAATGCGCCCGGAAAACCGGCACGCGCACGCAGGTCGCCGTAACTTTGATTTTGTCGTCATGAAGAATCTTTTTCGTTTCCTGGATCATCTTGATTTCTTCTTCATTGTAGCCGCCGTCTTGGACGCGGCTATTGTGCGAGAAGAGATTGAACGCGATCTGGTGGGGAAATATTTCCTTCCGAGCTGGACGTCCGGCCAGCACGTCGCGCGACTGGTCCTCCAGCTCTTTCATCGCCTTGGCGCCGGCGCCCGAAGCCGCTTGATAGGTGGATACGATGATGCGCTTTATTTTATTTGTTTGATAAATCGGAAAAATGGGAACCAACATGATAATGGTCGAGCAGTTGGGGTTCGCGATGATGCCCTTGTGTTTTTGAATGTCTTTCGCGTTGATCTCCGGGATCACGAGCGGCACCGTCGGGTTCATGCGGTAAGCGCTGGTGTTGTCGATCACCACAGCGCCTTTCTTAACGGCCAGCGGTGCAAATTTTTTAGAAATCGAGCCGCCAGCCGAAGCCAACACAATGTCGATGGCTTTTCCGCCGGAGGTGGATCCGCCTTTGGCGGAAAATGAATCTTCTTTCAACTCCTCGACCGATACCTCGCGCCCATGAAACTTATATTTTTTTCCGGCCGAACGCGCCGACGCCAGAAGCCGGAGCTCCGCCACCGGGAAATTCCTCTCTTCCAGAATCTTCAGCATTTCCTCGCCCACGGCGCCTGTGGCGCCCATGATCGCGACGTTATACTTGGACTTTGTCTTGAATTTCATTTTTCACCAAATCTCCAACTTCTTTTGTCCCATAACCCATTTTCCCGGCGGCCAGCGACTTCAGCTTGCTCTTTGTGATCTCCATCACAGCCGTCTCAATCTCCCGCGCCGCATTTTCTTGCCCAAGATTTTCCAGCATCATGCCCCCGGCGCAGATGGCCGCCAAAGGATTGATCACGTTCTGCCCTGTGTACTTCGGAGCCGAGCCGCCGATCGGCTCAAACATCGAAACGCCTTTGGGATTGATATTGCCGCCGGCCGCGATGCCCATGCCGCCCTGGATCATGGCGCCCAAATCCGTAATGATGTCACCAAACATATTGTCGGTCACGATCACGTCAAACCATTCCGGGTTTTTGACCATCCACATGCAGGTCGCGTCCACGTGCGCGTAGTCGGTGGTGACATCCGGATACTCCTTGGCCACCTCGTTAAACACGCGCCACCAGAGATCATGCGCATAGGTCAGCACGTTCGTCTTGGCGCAAAGCGTCAACTTTTTTCGTTTATTGCGCTTGCGCGTCGCTTGAAACGCGTAGCGGATACAGCGCTCGACGCCTTGACGCGTATTGCGCGAAACTTGCAGCGCGATTTCGTTTTTCTTGCCCTTGCGGATAAACTTCCCTTCTCCGACATAGAGGCCTTCGTTATTTTCGCGCACGACTAAAAAATCGATATCGGCGGGGCCTTTGTCGCGGAGCGGCGTCCACACGCCGGGATACAGTTTCACGGGACGCAGATTGATGTACTGCTCGAGACCGAAGCGGATTTTTAAAAGCAAACCCTGCTCCAGGACGCCGGGCTTCACGTCGGGATGACCCACCGCGCCCAGCAAAATCGAGTCAAATTTTTTAAGCCCTCGGAGCTCGGTGTCCGTCAACACCTTGCCGGTTTTAAGATAACGCTCGCCGCCGTAGTCCAGGTACGTCAGATCCAGTTTAAAAGCATTTTTCTTGGAAGCCGCCTGCAGTACTTTTACGGCCTCGGCGATGACTTCCGGACCCGTGCCGTCGCCCGGGATCACCGCGATTTTATAGTTTTTCATTATTCGATGGCCCCCACCATGCCCCGCTTCGGACTCGAAGCATTCGCATATTTTTTCTTTTCGATTCTTCCGGCCTCGTACGCCAACCGTCCGGCCCGCACGGCGAGCTTCATCGCTTCGGCCATTTTCACGGCGTCCTTCGCGCCCGCGATCGCGGTATTCATCAGCACGCCGTCGGCGCCAAGCTCCATCGCGATCGCCGCATCCGACGCCGTCCCGACGCCGGCGTCCACAATCACCGGAATGGTCACTTTTTCCAAAATAAGCTCGATGTTGAGACGATTTAAGATTCCCTGCCCGGAACCGATCGGCGCCGCCAGCGGCATCACGCACGCCGCGCCGGCCTCCTCGAGCCTTTTGGCCATGATGGGATCGTCGTTCGTGTACGGCATCACGACAAAACCGTCTTTGACGAGCTCTTCGGTCGCTTCGAGCAAAACCAGCGTATCCGGCAACAGTGTTTTTTCATCGCCGATCACTTCAAGCTTCACAAGATTCGAGAGTCCCGCCGCTCGGCCTAAACGCGCCGCTCGCACGGCTTCTTCCTTGGAATAGCATCCGGCCGTATTGGGAAGCAAAATATATTTCTTAAGGTCGATAAAGTCCAGCATCGACTCCTTAGTACGATCGAGCTCCACACGCCGCACAGCCACGGTCACCATCTCGGCGCCCGACGCCTCGAGCGCACGCACCATCAAATCCTGGGAAGCGTACTTCCCCGTGCCCACAATGAGCCGTGACTTTAAGGTGTACGGCCCTACTTTCAAAGTGTCAGTCGGCTTCAACGACGGTCCCTTTCTCAACAACCACGACGCCTTTTTCCGTCACGGTAAAACGCTTTTTGTCATTTTCCAAATCGTAGCCCACTTTCGCGTGCGGCAGAATACGCACATTTTTATCGATGATCGCCCGGCGCACTTTCGCATAACGGCCCACGTCGGAGTTTTCGAAAATAATCGAGTCCTCCACCTCCGAGTAGCTATTGATGCGCACGTTGGGTGACAGGATCGACCGCTGCACCGCGCCGCCGGAAACGATACAGCCGTCGGCCACCATCGAGTCCAGCGCCGTGCCCCGTCTCCCGCCTAAGCTTTGAGCGAACACAAACTTCGCCGGCGGATACTGAAGCTGATAGGTGCGCACCGGCCACTCGCGGTCATAGAGATTGAACTGCGGTGTCACCTGGATGAAATCCATGTTCGCCTCGTAGTACGAGTCGAGCGTGCCCACATCGCGCCAGTACAGCGTCTCTTTATTGTTCAAGTCCACGAACTGGTAGGCAAAAATGCGGCGGTCTTTGCGCGCGATCATCTGCGGAATGATATTTTTACCGAAATCGTGCGCGGTTTCTTTGCCCGCGTCTTCCTTCAACTCCTGCTCCAGCGCCTTGCGGTCAAAGATGTAGATCCCCATCGAACCATACACATGTTCGGAATCGCCGGGGATGGACTTTGCGTTTTTTTTAGGCTTTTCCTCAAAACCGATGATGCGGTTCGTCCCATCCACTTCCATGACGCCCAGCTGATTGCTTTCTCCGACAGGCGCTTTCACGACGGCGATCGTCAGATCCGCGCCGCTTTCTTTGTGAAGCTGCCACATCAATTTGTAATCCATCTTGTAGATGTGATCGCCCGCGAGCACGAGGATTGCGTCGGGATTTTCCAGCTCGATCAGATTCAGATTTTGATAGAGGGAATCGGCGGTCCCTTGGTACCAGTGCTCGTCGATACGCTGCTGGGCCGGCACCACGTCGATGTACTCCTCGACTTCCGGATGCAGGATATTCCAGCCCATGTGGATATGGCGCGCCAGAGACATGGATTTGTACTGCACCAGCACATAGATCCGGCGAATGCCCGAATTGATGCAGTTGGAAAGCGTAAAATCAATGATGCGGTAAAGCCCGCCAAACGGCACTGCGGGCTTACAGCGATCCTTGGTTAAAGGAAACAAACGCTCTCCCTTGCCACCCGCCATCACAAACGTTAATAGTTTCTTCATAAACCTTTTATTTCCAATAAGTTGCTGAGGGACAGTCCCGGGACTGTCCTTAGATTATAAAACAAGCTTGCCGTTTTGCAAAGTAAGGATTTTACGGCTGATAGCCCGGACGATCGGCAGGTCGTGGGAAATAAAAAGCAGGCTTAACCCACTTTTCTCCTGCTCGGATAAAAGCAGTCTCAAAATCTCCGCCTTGGCCAGCGTGTCCAGCGACGCCACGGCTTCGTCGCAGATCAAAAGATCGGGTTGGCACAAAAGCGCCCGAGCGATGGAAACTTTTTGGCATTCGCCGCCGCTTAAGGTTTTGGGCCGCCGGGATAAAAAATTTTCTCCTAAGCCGACGCGGCGAAGCATGCCGCAGATCGTGTCCCGCATCGCGTCACGACTTCGCTCTCGCCGAATGACGAGCGGTTCCGCCAAGATCTGAAACACACTCCACCGGGGGTCCAGTGACGCCAGAGGGTGTTGGAAAATCATTTGCAGACTCTTACCTTGAAACCGAACGCTCCCCTCATCCGGCTTTTCCAATCCGACAAAAATTCTTGCCAGCGTGGACTTCCCGGATCCGGACTCACCGACAAGACCCAGCGTCTCGGCCTTGGCCAGCTCGAGCGACACACCCGCCAGCGCTTGCACACGCGTCCGCCGAAAATATTTCTTAAGTCCCTTCGCCTCAAGCAACAAAGTTTGCCGCCTCAAATAGCCGTTCGGTGTAGGACTCTTTCCTGAAAAAGTTTGTTTTTTTCTCTAACGTCTCCACGATGCGGCCCGATTCCATCACGTAAATCACATTCGAAGTGTCCATCGCGAGCTTTAGGTTATGTGTGATAAGTAAAATGCTTAATCCCTCTTTTTTTTGAATATCTAAAAGCAGAGCCATGATTTCTTTTTCGGTTTTAAAATCCAGCGCCGTCGTCGGTTCGTCGGCGACGAGAAGCGCCGGATCCATCAAAAGCGCCATCGCGATCATCACGCGCTGTTTTTCCCCGCCCGAAAGCTCATGAGGAAAACTCTTCAAGATCCTATCCGGATCCGTGAACGACGCCTCGGAAAGCTTCGAGCAAATCCGCGCCGGGTCGGCCGAAACCTCCCGCAACTGCTCGGCGATACGCATCACGGGGTTCAGGGAACTGTGCGGATCCTGAAAAATATACGCGACTTTGCCAACCACACGAACTTGGCCACTCACCACCGCGCCCTTTGGTAAAAGCCCGCCCACAGCCAGAGCGGTTAGACTTTTACCGGAGCCGGACACTCCCACAAGAGAGGTGATAGAGCCCGCTTCCACACGAAGCTCGAGACCGTGCACGATTTTCTTCCCCGCGAGCGTGATCTCTAGATTTTGAATATCAAGAACCGGAATCATCCTGCACCTTCCGACGCCACTCTTCCGCCAAAATATTCACTGAAAACACCGTCAAAAATATCATGAGCCCCGGAAACACCGTAAGCCACCACGCCACACCCAGCGTCGCTTTTCCATCCATCAGAATATTTCCCCAGCTAGGGATGGGCGGCTGCACGCCGAGCCCCAAAAAACTTAAACCCGTTTCTACCAAGATAGCCGCCGCGAAACTTAAAACTGCGTTTGTGATCACGGGCCCGATCGCGTTGGGAATTAAGTGGCGCGTCATCACCCACACCGGCCCCGCTCCTAAGATACGCGACGCGAGCACAAACTCGCGCTCTTTTAAGGTGAGCACTTCGGCGCGCACAAGCCGCGCGGCGCCCATCCAGTTCGTCAAGCCGATCACGAACATCACCTTCCAAAGTCCCGGCCCCATCACAGTCACCACAGCCAGAATCAAAAAAAATGTTGGAAAGCAAAGAAAGATATCCACGAGCGCCATCAACCCACGATCCACGAGGCCCCCTCGGTATCCGGCCACGGTCCCGACCGCGACGCCGATTAAAAGCGCCACCGACACCGCGAGCGCACTCACGCCCAGCGACACGCTGGCGCCGCACCCCACCCGCGCTAAAAGATCACGCCCCAGCGCGTCGGTGCCCATCGGGTGTGAAAGCGATGGCGGCGCCAGCAGATGACGAAAATCCATCGCGGCGGCCCTCTCGGCCCAGCT
The DNA here is from genome assembly GCA_964372765.1 of uncultured Planctomycetia bacterium. GTDB lineage: Bacteria > Omnitrophota > Gorgyraeia > 2-02-FULL-51-18 > CAYJSE01 > CAYJSE01. Next base: position 6,747 of record CAYJSE010000038.1, read on the forward strand.
AAACGGCGCCGCCAGCGCCGTAAAAACCAAAATTACCATCCAACCCAACGCGAAGCCATAAATCCATTTTTTCATTGAAGCCGTATCCTCGGATCAGCCGCCGCGTACGCGAGATCCGCTAAAAGATTCCCGAGAAGCGTCAAGACAGCGCCGATCACCAGGATCCCCATCACCACCGGATAATCGCGCGCAAAAACAGAGGCAAAAAATAGCCGCCCCATGCCCGGAATGGAAAAAATCGACTCAAAGATCACACTGCCGCCTAAAAGTCCCGGCACCGATAAACCCAAAATCGTAATCAAGGGCAATAACGCGTTGCGAAATCCGTGATGAAACAAAACCCGTCTCTCGGATAAACCTTTCGCGCGCGCGGTGCGGATATAATTTTCTCCGAGCACTCGCAGCGTGCTGGTCCGCAGGATCTGCGTGACGCCGGCCAGTCCGGTCACCGACGCCACAAAAACCGGCAACACGAGATGCCGCGCCACGTCCAAAATCTTGTCACCGAAACTCATCTCGTCGAAAAATAGCGAGTGGATACCGGACACCGGCAGCGCCCGGAGCTGCACCCCAAAAAATGACATCAACACCAGCGCCAGCCAAAAGGTTGGCACCGAAAATCCCGCAAAGGACCCCAGACTGATCACGCGATCCACCCACGAGTCGCGCCGCACCGCGGCCCAGAGCCCCAGCGGGATTCCCACGGCGCAGATAAAAAATAAAGACAAAAAATTAAGCAACAGCGTCACCGGAACCACCCGCCCGATCTTAGTCAGCGCCTTTTCGCCGTCAACCAGCGAGTTTCCGAAGTCCCACTGCGCAAGACGCATGAGCCAATCCGCGTACTGCGTCATCACCGGCCGGTCGAGACCGTAAAGCTGCTGCAGTTTTTCACGCGCCTCGACTGATACTTGAGGATTTAGGGCGTTTTTCGCGTCCACGGGACTGCCTGGAGCTAGATGCATCACGATGAAACTGATGAGCGTGATTCCAAAAAATAAAACCACGAGCCGCAAAATCCGTTTAAGCATACTTCACGTCCTTAGCATCCACGCTCCACTGGACAAAATTGTGTCCCACGCCGGCCGGTGCCGCCTCGACACCCCGGAAGCGCCGATGGACGATCGGCAACGCTTCCGGCACATATAAAAAGGTATAGGGCTCCTCGACGCTCAAGATCTCATGGATCCGGTGATAGCGCCGGGCGCGCTCACGTTCGTCAAACAGAGACCGCCCTTCCTCAATCAGCCGATCCACTTCGATATTTTTGTAAGACACAAAGTTAAACTCTCCCGGATCCACTTTCGAGGAATGAAAAATATCAAAAAGATCCGGATCCCGCGAAAGATTCCACGCCAGCATCACGGCCTCAAAATGTTTCTTGTCGATAAATTCTTTGATGAAAACACCCCACTCCACGATCTGGATCTTCATCTCAATGCCGATATCGCGCAAATACTTCTGGACGATCTCGCAGGCCGCTTTGCGCTCCGCGTTGCCGTGATTAGTGATCATCGTAAATGAAAATCGCCTGCCCCCGTGATCTAAAACGCGGTCGCCATTCGTGTCGCGCCAACCGGCCTCGGCTAAAAGCTCCCGCGCGCGCGCCGGATCAAACTCCGTCGGCTTCACGGCCTGGTTGGCGGCCCAGGTGTCCGGCAAAAAAGGCCCGGTCGCCACGCGCCCCAGCCCCAAAAGCGTCACGTCGATGATTTCTTTCTTAGGGATCGCGAGCCCTATCGCCCGGCGCACGCGCACATCGGAAAATAACGGATTCTCAAGGTTGTAGCCGATATACGTGTAACTGAAGCTTGGATACTGGAACCGCGCGTAACGCGAGCGGAAAAAATCCGTGTCCGTTTGGCGCTTAAATTGAAGCGGCGTCAGACCCATCGAGTCCACATTTTCCGTCTGCAGCTCCAAAAACATCGTGGCCGTGTCGGGGATGATCCGGTAAACCACGCGGGCGATGCCCGGGGGGCCTTCAAAGTATTTTGGATTGGCCCAAAGTTCGAGAGACTGTCCCGTGCGCCATTTTTTAAAAATATAAGGCCCCGTGCCGACGGGGCGGCGCGCGAAATCCGTGGTGATCAAGTTTTCCTTTTCCAAAAGATGCTTCGGCACGATACCCATGCCCCAACTCGCCAGCCCAGGAGAAAACGCCTCCCGGTAAATCACCTCCACCGTGTAGGCGTCGAGGACATTGAGCCGCTCGACTTTTTCGAAGCTCGAGCCATAAGGGGTCGGGAGATTCGGGTCCGTCAATTTTTGAAACGTAAATAAAACATCTTCTGCGGTAAAGGGCCGTTCGTCCTGCCAGAAGACATTCCGCTTCAGATGAAACACGATGCGTAAACCCCCGTCCAATACCTCCCAACTCTCCGCGAGATCTCCGACAAGCTTCAGATCTTCATCATATTTCACAAGACCGTTGAAAATAAGGCCCGAAATATAGGCCGAGGCCGTGTCGCTGGCAAAAAACGGGATCAGGTTGATGGGTTCGCCGATGGACGCCGTGATAAACGCGTCGCGGGATTGGGTGGATGCGTGTAGGGGCGCAATGAATTGCGCCCCTACCAAAATTAAAACAAGGACCCGCGTCATTGCGAGCGCAGCGAAGCAATCTCTGCATCGCATAGATTGCTTCGTCGTCACTTTGTGACTCCTCGCAATGACAATAAGAAAATTTTTACTCGGATGTTTTCTGAGGAACCTCGGCGGCCGCAACCGCCGCCGGTGTCGTTGACGCTGGTGCTGGGGTCACGGGCACCGTGATGGGCGGGATCATGGATTTTAGCGCCTGCTTCGCCGCCTCTTTTTCAAAAAGCGACTTGCCGCGATGGCTTGTCATGATACCCAGCGTCACGCTCGTCACGACAAAAAGCACCGCGCACACTTCGGTCACGCGCGTCATAAACTGGTTGGTCTGTGTGCCCAAGATACTCTGCGGCTGACCACCCGCTATATCCGACAAACCGCCGCCGCGCCCGGCCTGCAATAAAATCACCGCGACCAAAAACAAACAAACCACCCCATGCACCGCAATCACCACATAATACATTTATACCCTCACAAGTTTCGCGTTCTTCACAATGTCGGCAAAACCCTTGGCGTCCAGACTCGCCCCGCCCACGAGCGCCCCGTCGATATCCGGCTGCTGCATCAGCCCCGCGATGTTGTCGGGCTTGACACTTCCGCCGTACTGAATACGAATGGAGCTTGCAAGCTCCGACCCAAACATCTTGGCGATCTCTTTACGGATAAACGCGTGCGCTTCCTGGGCCTCGAGCGGCGTCGCTACCTTGCCGGTGCCGATCGCCCACACGGGCTCATAAGCGATCAGTACCGCTTCCATGTCTTCGCGGCCAAGACCGGCCAAAGCGCCCTGGATCTGCGTTTCCAAAACTTTAAATGTCTCCTCGGCCTCGCGCTCTTTCAAAAGCTCGCCGATACACACGATCGGTGTGAGTCCGTCTCTCAAGGCCGCTTTTAGCTTTTTATTTACCGTCTCGTCGGTCTCGTGGAAGTACTGCCGTCGCTCGGAGTGACCGATGATCACATACACCGCGCCCGCGTCTTTGAGCATACTCCCCGAAACCTCGCCGGTGAAAGCGCCGCTTTCCTCCCAGTACAAATCCTGCGCGCCGAGCTCAATATCCGAATCCATCAACACTTCCGACACTTCCGAAAGCGCCGTACACGGCGGACACACCACGATGTCCACATCCTGTGTATCCGCTAAAAAACGCTTAAGCTGCGTCACCAAAAGTATCGCTTCCTTGATCGTCTTGTTGAGCTTCCAGTTTCCGGCGATGATCGGTTTACGCACAGCAGGCCGTTTTCTTATCCTGTAAACACGCGATGCCGGGCAGTTCCTTGCCTTCCAAATATTCCAGTGACGCGCCGCCGCCCGTCGAAATATGCGACATTTTATTTTCCAAACCAAAACTGATGACACACGCGGCCGTGTCTCCGCCGCCGATAACGCGGGTGACGTTTTTCAAATCCGCGAGCTTCCGCGCTACAGCCTGCGAGCCGTGCGAAAATGGCTGAATCTCAAAAATCCCCATCGGCCCGTTCCACACCACGGTCTTGGCGCCGTCCAGTACCGAGCAAAATAGATTCACGGTTTTCGGCCCGATATCCACGCCGAACCACCCGGCCGTGATCCCAGGACCCTCGACGCGCGTCGGCGCCGCTTCGCCCACCTTTTGAACCACCACGTGGTCCACCGGCAGCACGATCTCTACGCGGTGACTGTCGGCCTTTTCCAAAATCGTTTTCGCGAGCTCCAGCTTGTCTTTTTCATACTTCGAAGAACCGATCTCGACGCCCCGCACCTTTAAAAAGGTATAGGCCATGGCGCCCCCGATCAAAATCTTGTCAACTCGGTTGATCAGATTTTCCACGACGCCGATCTTGTCCGACACTTTGGACCCGCCCAATATCGCCACAAAGGGCTTCTTCGGCGACTGCATCGCCTGACCGAGATACTGGATTTCTTTTTCTAAAAGAAATCCCGCGCCCGACGGCAGATACCCCGTCACGGCCGCGACGGACGCGTGCGCGCGGTGACTCGAGCCAAACGCGTCGTTGATATAAATATCCCCGTGCTCGGCCAAGGCCTTCGCGAAACCTGAGTCGTTTTTTTCTTCCTGCGGATGAAAGCGCAGGTTTTCCAAAAGCGCTACTTTCGTGTCGCTCGGTAAATCCAAGAGCTCCTGTTTCACCATATCCCCGACGCAGTCCGAACACTGCGCCACTTCTTGGCGTAACACTTGCGAGAGTTTTTTGGCGGCGGGGCTTAAAGAGAGCGTCGAAACGGGTCTTCCGTCGGGACGGCCCAGGTGACTCATCAACACCACGCGCGAGGCGCCCTGATCCAGCGCGTACTGAATCGTCGGGATGGACGCGCGGATGCGGTTATCGTCCGTCACTTGCAGGTTTTTATCGAGCGGGACGTTAAAATCCACGCGGATCAAAACCCGCTTGCCTTTCAAATTAAAATCACGAATGGTTTTTTTCATCTGTCATTGCGAGCGAAGCGAAGCAATCTCTGCTGACATAGATTGC
>CAYJSE010000039.1:0-11578 GCA_964372765.1 uncultured Planctomycetia bacterium
CTTCGTCGCTACGCTCCTCGCAATGACGGTTTGTGATGTATTCCTCAAATTCTTTTCTAAATTTCGTGATGTAGCTCTGTATCGGCCACGCCGCCGCATCGGCAAACACGCAGATCGTGCGGCCTTCCATGTTGCGCGCCACACGCAAGAGCTCATCCAAGTCCGAAACCTTCCCCTCCCCGTGATAGATCCGCTGGATGACTTTATACGCCCAGCCCGTGCCCTCGCGGCAGGGAGAACACTGGCCGCAGGATTCGTGCGCAAAAAATTTACAAGCCGTCACCAGCGCCTGAACCATGCAGGCCGTATCGTCCATGACCATGACACCGGCCGAGCCAAGCATAGTACCCGCCGCGCGTAAGCCGTCGTAGTCCATCTTGACGTCGATTTCGTTGGCCGTCAGAATCTTGGCCGAAATGCCGCCCGGGATCACGGCTTTGAGCATACGACCGTCGCGGATCCCGCCCGCGTGCGTATAAATCATTTCACGAAGCGGCGTACCCATCGGCAGTTCATACACACCGGGCCGCTTCACATGACCCGAGACACTGAATAAATGCGTGCCACCGTTACCGGGCGAGCCCAAATCCGAAAACCACTTGGCGCCATTTCTTACGATCCACGGCACGCAGGCCATGGTCTCGACGTTGTTGATAATCGTCGGACAGCCAAAAAGACCGACGATGGCCGGAAATGGCGGTTTGAGCCGCGGAAGTCCCCGCTTGCCCTCGAGAGATTCTAGAAGCGCCGTTTCTTCCCCGCAAATATAGGCACCCGCGCCGCGATGCACGACAAGGTCCAGCGTGTAATTTGAGCCAAAAACATTTTTCCCGAGATAACCTTTTTTATAAGCTTCTTCGACGGCCGCTTGTAGGCGACGATACGGCTCCACGTACTCCCCACGGATATAAATGTACGATTTATGCGACCCGACGGCGTATGCGCTGATGATGGTGCCTTCGATGAGTTGATGGGGGTCGCGCTCCAAAATATAGCGGTCTTTAAATGTTCCGGGTTCTCCCTCATCCGCATTGATCACGAGATAAATGGGCTTCTTGCCATCCTTCGGCAAAAACTGCCACTTCTTCCCGGTTGGAAATCCTGCGCCTCCCAGACCGCGCAGATTCGCGTCCGTCACCATCTGCGCGATCTCGGCCGGCTTTTTTGAGGAAAGCGCTTTCCGCGCGGCTTCGTAAGCGCCTTGCGACTCGGCCACCGCAAGCGTCCATGCGTTTGGAATATTAAAATTACGGGATAAAATCGGTTGTATTGTCATTGCGAGGCCCGAAGGGCCGAAGCAATCTTTGCGCATAGATTGCTTCGTCGCTGCGCTCCTCGCAATGACGGGCTACCTCGCGTCACCCGTCGATCGATGCCCGTATACATAGTCATTTTAGATCGTCAATAATCTTATCAATTTTCTTTTCGTCGAGCGGCCCCAGGTATTCGCCGTTGATCTCCATCATCGGCGCCATCTCGCAGGCGCAGAGACACTCGGCCTCTTCGAGAGAAAACTTTCCGTCCGACGACGTCTGGCCATTTTCGATGCCCAATTTTTTCTTCAGATGCTCCAAAACCTTTTCACCGCCCAAGAGTTGACAGCTCGTCGTCGTACAAAACCGGATATGATTTTTTCCAACCGGTTTTTGATGGTACATCGAGTAAAACGTCACGACTTCGCGCACGTGCACGACAGGCACTCCGGTACACCGGGAAACCCACGCCTCTGCCTCCGGTGTCACGTAGCCAATTTTATCTTGCGCCAAATGCAAAAGCGGCAGCACCGCCGCTCGCTTCTCCTCATACTTCGCGACGATTTTCTCGGCTTCTGGGTCTAATTGAGATAAAGTATTATTCATAGCCCTTTAGATCCGTCATTGCGAGCCCCGTCGCATGACGGGGCGAAGCAATCTTTGCGCACAGATTGCGGTTCGACTTCGCTCACCATCCTGAGCTTGTCGAAGGACTTCGTCGCTGCGCTCCTCGCAATGACGGTCATCGGTCAAGTTCCCCACCAATCATATTTACCGACCCAAATGTCGGCACAATATCGGCCACCATGTCGCCCACCAAAAGTTTCGGCAGCGCCGCCACGATCGGAAAGCACGGCGGCCGCACGCGCACGCGGTAGGGCCGGTCCGTCCCGTCGGAGACGACGTAAAACCCAAGCTCCCCATTGGCCCCCTCCACCGCAAAATACGCTTCGCCCTTGGACGGCTGGATACCATGACCGTGCATCACGAGCTTGAAATGATTCATCAGGCCCTCGATATTTCCGTAAGTATCCTCTTTGGCTGGCAGTGCCACGCGCTTATCTTTGGAGTACACCGCGTCGTGAAAACGCCTCGTACTGCCCTGAAGCGTCGGATCGAGATCCACTTCGGCCTCCTGAAATCCGTGCGTTTGTCCCATCTTCGCTTCATCCACCATCATGGCCGCCGGAATCTCTCGGCCTTTCATATCGACGAGCACCGCGCCTTGGGGCATTCGGGTCAGAGCTTGCTCGATAATGCGCATGCTCTGGTACATTTCCTCCATGCGCACATAGTAGCGATCCAGATTGTCCCCTCGGGTCCCCACCGGCACATCAAACTGCAAGCGGTCGTACACGAGATAGCTTTGAGCCACGCGCACGTCCAAGTCCACGCCCGTGGAGCGCAGAAATGGCCCCGTGATTCCGTACGCGATCGCGTCTTCCTTAGATATCGTTCCTGTATCTTTCATGCGATCGACGAAAATCCTATTTTTATTCAAGAGCGCCTCGACTTCTTTCAAAATATCGTAGGTCTCTTTAAGCGCATGCCGCAGTTTTTCCCCAAAGCCCTCCGGCAGATCGGACTTCAGCCCTCCCACGCGCGCGTAAGAAATCGTGAGCCGCGCGCCGGTCACGTCCTCGATAATTTCGTAGAGGTATTCGCGCGCCTTGATCATGTAGAGAAACACCGTAAAAGCGCCGAGCTCCATCGCCGAGGCGCCGATGCAGGTTAAGTGATCCGTAATGCGCGAGACCTCGCTCATGATGACACGGATGTACTGGCAACGTTCCGTGGTTTCAAGATCCATCAGTTTTTCAACGGCGAGACAGTAGCCGATATTGTTGATGAGCGGCGAGACGTAGTTCAAACGGTCGGTGTAGGGAATCGCGTTGTTGTAGGGCCCCTGCTCGGTCATTTTCTCAAACGCGCGGTGCAGATAGCCGATCTCGACATCCGCGCCGAGCACGGTTTCGCCCGAGAGCTCGGTCACGATACGCACGATGCCGTGCATCGCGGGGTGCGAGGGGCCGATATTTAAAAGCATGGACCGGGACTCGGTCGACCGGAGTCCTGGATCAACAGGTTTTCCCATGAAACGTGATTATTTTTTCTCGTTGCGGGTGATTTGGCGGAAAATCGCCTCTTTGAGCTTGGGATCGTCCGTCAGAGACAGCGCCTTGACGTAATACTCCGCGGCTTTTTCCAAATCTCTTTTTTTCTCGTACGCCAAACCTAAACTTAAGGACGTTTTGTACGACTGATCGTTGATCTTAAAGCTTTTCAAAAAACATTCGATCGCCTTGGCCGACTCACCCTGTTTATTGAACGCGGCGCCGAGATCAAACCAGGCCGTCTCATCCTGCGGACCAATCTGGGTCGCCTTTTGCAGATACTCGAGCGCCTTTGCCGCGTCACCTTTTTCCTGGTAGGCGTAGGCGATATTGGAGTAGGCCGGGATATTTTTCTCGTCGGCGGCGATCGCTTGGGCGTAGGCTTTGACGGCGCCGTCAAAATCCCTCTGTCGGCCGTAGAGATTGCCGAGAGTCAGATGGAGATCGGAGTTTTTAGGATCCACACTTGCGCCCTTTTTATAGGCGCGGATCGCCTCTTCGGTATTGCCAAGACCCTCGTACACAAAACCCAGTGTGTGGTAAGCGCTGCCGCGCTTGGGAGCTACCTGCACCGCTTTTTTCGCGTGCACCAACGCCTTCTGAAAATCGCTCTTCTCGGCGTAGGCCAACGCGAGATCGATAAAGATTTCGGATTTATTGGGATCCACCAGCGCGGCGCGCTCGAGGCTTTTGATCGCCCTGTCCCAGTCGCCCTTCTCGGCGTAGGTCACACCGAGACTCAACATCGCGTCGGAATTCTGAGGGTTTGAGCGGATTTCCTGCTCGTAAAGGCGGCTAGCGCCTTCGAGATCCCCTTTGTAGTACGCCTGGTCCGCCTCGTTTAAAAGCCGCTTTCCATCGGCAGAAAATGATGGACTACAGACGACAGACAGCAGACCGCTGACTAAAATAATCGTCTTTTGAATTTTCTGCAGTCTGCAGTCTGTCGTCTGTAGTCTCAATTCACCGGCCCCACCAAAGGTTGACGTTTGTTGTATGGATAGTCTTTTCGCAGCGGATACCCTTGAAACCCCTCGTACATCAAGATACGCTTGAGATTCGGATGATCCACAAACCGGATGCCAAACATGTCATAGACCTCTCTCTCGTACCAATCGGCCGCCGGCCAGATAGAAACGATCGACTCCATCACGGGATCATTTTCGTGGACTTTGGCCTTGATAAACAGGCGTTGATTCAATTGACGTGAAAAAAGATTGTACACCACCTCAAATCGAAACTCCTTTTCTTCCCACGAGAGATAATCGATACCAAAAATATCCATGAGAAAATCAAACGCGTACTCGACGTCGTTCTTGAGATGCCGAATCAAGTCTTTGACCCCCTCTTTTTTCACATAAATCATCGGCTCTTTTCCGTCCGCGAAGGATTCGACAAGATTCGGGAATTTCGTATGAATTTTCTCTGGCAGATTCATCATGCTTGTTTTTGTTCTTGGATCTTTGCCTGTAATTTCATGAGTCCATCGAGCACGTTTTCAGGGCGCGGCGGACATCCCGGGATGTACACATCCACGGGAATAATCGTATCAATCCCCATCACCGTCGCGTAGTTGTCATAAAACCCGCCGGTGCAGGTGCACACGCCAAACGCCACCACCCACTTCGGCTCACACATCTGCTCGTAGACTTTTTTCAACACCGGCGCCATCTTGTGGCTGATCGTGCCGACCACAAAGAGCACATCCGACTGCCGCGGCGAAAAGCGCGGGAAGCCGGCGCCGAAGCGGTCTACGTCGTAGTGCGAACAGGCCGTCGACATGTATTCCATGCCGCAGCAGGCCGTCACAAAAGGATACTGAAAGATCGAATACTTGCGCGCCCAACCGATCGCGTCGTTCAACGTGGTTGTGAGGAGACTAAATTTGCCAACATCCGGGGGCGCAACCGCCTCTACCGTTCCCATTCCAACGCTCCCTTTTTCTCCGCCAGAGGCGGACCCGCCTCTGGCGGGCAAGCCACCACTATTTTTCCCACTCAAGTGCGCCCTTTTTCCAAGCATAGACAAATCCCAGCACCAGCACCGCCATAAAACTAAACATCCCAAGTATGCCCGATACCCCCAGTGTTTTCAACACCACGGCCCACGGGAAAAGCCACACGATTTCCACGTCAAAGAGGATAAAGAGCATCGCGATGAGGTAAAACTTGATGGAAAACTGCTTCTTGGGCTGGTCAAACGGCTCAACGCCGCACTCAAATGGCTCCGACTTGACCGCGGAAGGTTTTTTTGGACCTAAAATCGAGGTGAGCAAGAGCATCACACCCGCAATCCCAGCGGAGAAAATAAACATCACCAAAAGTCCAATGTACTCACTGGGCTTCTCCATAGGGCGCATTATAGAGGAAGCCTCCCCACGCTGTCAATCTCAGGGACAGTTCCGGAACCGTCCCTCTTTAACCCATTTTCCAAAAAGGAGTTGCGGAGAACCGTCCCTACTTTTATCCCTACTTTTAAGCGGCGGAGAGCACGTGACGGATGGCGAGCTTGGCGTATTGGATGAAGCCGTCGATGTCTAGGCGCTCGATGGCGTGGATGGCGAGCTTGAGGTAGTTGAAGCCGGGTTTAAATTCTTGCAGGGCCTTTAAATTGTTGATGTCGCTTACAAGATCTCCGCCGTAGAGCGGGTCTATCAACATCTTGGCAAATTGAATCAGTGTGTTCATCTTCTTGAGAGCCGCCTCATCAAGACCGCCCTCCCCCAAATCCAATCGCGCAACAAGCCCAAAAAATGAAGTGGCCGCCGGAACCGAATACACGTCCACTTTGCTTTCATCCGCGCCGATATTGTACGGCGCCACACCTACGCGGATACTGTCTATCTTCGCGTCGGGAACACCCGCGCGGGACAAAGCTTTGTTTATTTTTTCTCGGTTCAGTGTATCGGCATTTCCATGATAGGTGTAAATAGTCTCCGGATTTTGAATTATCCCTTCCAACGCATCGCTGGAAAAACTCTTCATAATCTCAGGATCTTCGCTAATAAAAGCAAAATAGGTCCGTTTTAAAAAAGCAGGGCCTGTGTCTGGCCTGCCTCGGACATCGATGAGCATTTGATAAGAGGTCGCCAGAAAATCGATCAACTCCTGCCTAAGCGCTGGATCTTGGACGCCGCGCAAGCGATCATCGATATCGATCAATTGAATTTCGTCTGCATTGGTCCGCACAACACCCGCAAATGCCTTTAGAAAATCTCCCATTCTCTGATCGATAAAGCGCGCGTGCCGCAGCGCTTCAAGCCCGGCCGCCTTGCCCACAGAAGATATTTTTTGGGTTGGCACCGCAAGCTGCGCCGCGAACTCTGGACGTTTGTAGCCTTTAAACTCCGTTTTCGCAAAGTGGATGTCATAAAATGGCGCTTCACTAAAATCGGTCGTTTTGTAAAAATTGATTTGCGCGCCTCGCGCTTCGGTTTTTGTGATCTGAAAGAGCAGCTGGGCTTTTTTGTCCTCTAGGTACAGAGCGACACGCTCACCCTCCAATCGGTCCAGCGCCTCGGCAGCAATCGTTTTCAGCGTCCGCCCCAACTCGCCCCGCAAAGCAGCTTTAATCTGCTCGACATCAGAAAAAATATCCGGTGTCAATCCGGTCTCAACCTGGAAAATATGTAAAAACCGCGCCGCTTCCGGCGACAGAGGATTTTGACTTTCCCTGTCTACTGAATACTGTCTACTGTCTACTGTCTTTTCCCCCGCCATCCTTGCCCCTCGAGGCGCCGTCGGCGCCGAGGAGGAGTCCCCGCCTGCCAGACGTAGCGCTTTAGTGGGGGATCTCCTGGCAATGCCTTGATTTCCCTCTCCCTCGGGAGTATACTGTTTGATAGGAGCGACACTATGAGACTTACGGTTTTGATTAAAAAAGGTGAAGATTTTGGCTACGTCGCCGAGTGTCCCGCGATACCCGGTTGTGTAAGCCAGGGCCACACGTTGGCTGAGGTTCGCAAGAACATCCGTGACGCTATTCATGCCTGTCTTGATGTTATGAACGAAACGGCTAGTCGCAAAGGTCATCGAACCTCGTCTCTTATCGCCCGCGTCGCCGTTTAGTCCGTGTCCAAACTCCCTACCAATGTATCGGGCCACGAAGCTGTAAAAGTGTTTCAAAAATCCGGCTGGGAAGTTCGCCGCATCGGCCCACACATTATCCTGACCAAAGAAGGCAGCCGTGTGCATTTGTCGGTTCCCAACCACCGCATTCTGGACCGCGGCACTCTGCGGGCCCTGATCCGTCACTCCGGATTGTCGATTGAAGAATTTATAGACCTTTTGTAATAAATTTCCCGCACTTCGAACTTCCACCTTCCCCGGCCCGCTAGCAATTTCTACCGGGGCGGGCGAACTTTCATCGGCCGACAAAGTCGGCTTCGCCGACTCGCCTGCCTGCCGATCAGGCAGGGCAAGACGGGCGCCCACGTTGCCGTATTGATCATACTCGGCTCTTTTGGCGGGATCTTTCAACACCTGATAGGCTTCGTTCAGTTTCCGCATCATGGCTTCCGTTGCTTCGGTCGCGCCCTCGCGCCTGCGGTCCGTGTGAAACTGCATGGCGAGCTTTCCATAAGCACGTCTTATCCGGCGGGGCGTCGCGGTACGGGTCATTCCAAGAACATAATAATAATCGCGCGCGTCACGCAGCGTCAGCGCCGCGTCCGGGGGGATAAATGCGGCCGCCCGCTCCCGCAGACTTTCCATGTGGGCGATGAGGCCCGCGAGCAGCTTTTTCCGGTCCCGGATCGCCGGCAACCTCTTTAAGGCATCCGCGTAAAGCGTGACAGATTTTCCATCCCTAAACGGAGGAAAATGCGCCCATATGTGAATTCGGTCGTTCCACGGCAATTTTTCGATGTCCGCCAGCACGCCGGAAATCTCCTCCCGCAGAGACGCTTCTTTTTCATTCGCCGCTTTAAGTTTTTCCTGCAAGGCGACCATCATTTCTTCCAAAGACCTCAGCTTTTGGTACTGCTGTCTCAAAGTGTCTAAAAGCTGAGTGATGGCTTCGACATCCGTGATGACTTGCTGAAAACTCTTCCCCTGGACGGAAAATAGAGTTCCGCTTAAGTTCCAAATGTCTCCGACCGTGATTTCTTCGCCGCTGGCCATCGGCAGATGTCCGACGTTAACCGCGTCCCGATGATCGTCCGAAAAGCGCGTCAGGAATAGCTCATTGACTCCGTCCTTATCCTCGACGTGAAAACTGAGATTCTTCGACGGCGCCACGATCGCGTAGAGCAGTATCTCGACGGCAGCCAAGGGGTTGGATAGTGTTTTTCGGGAAATAAATCTCTCGACATTATCCACGTAGATCACGATGCCCTTTCGATTTTCGGAAAAGCGCCCCCGGTGATCCGGTGACATATGCAGATGAGCCCACTCGACGCCGCCTGTCGTGACCACGATCGTAAAATCCGTCGTCGCCAGAAACTTTTTGATTGCCTCATGCAGACTCCGCATGCGACTTAGGTCTTTCAACGTGAGCTTGGGATCCACGATAGCCCCCGCCTCGGGCTTGGGCAGCTCTGCCTCCATGACTGTTTGCCACGCGGTTTTAAAAAATTTCTCTATCTCCTTTTGCTTCACGGACAACATGCTCTTGGGCGCGTCGACGTTCACGTGAAACTTATCTTCAGCCATCCTCGCGCCCGGCAAGGCCTGCATATAGGTATTGTGCGCAAAAATGCCGTTGCCGATGAAGTTGTGGGTGCCCTCGACCTCGATGTCGTAGACATGTTCATAGCCCATGTATTCGATCGAGATAATGCGATCCCATAAAATCGACGATTCCGGTTGGGTCCCGGCATAGGCAGACGTTAAAAATAACTTCGACAAACGATTTTTGGCTATGGTATAGTTACTTTGTATGAAAAATCTGCCTGAAAAACTCAAGTCGTTCAAAATTGTGCCGTTTTTAAAGAAGGCCTCCATTTTCAAAATGGGCAGGGCCTCCAAAGCGCTTATTTTTGAAACTAAAAGTGGCGGGGCTAAGGTATATGCCTTTAACGAACCCGCCCTATTAGACTTTCTGTCCAAAATTGACTCGGCGCTTGTGGACAAATTTTCAACCGAAGAATACCATGACAAATCCCTTAATCCAGCGGGCTGGCTCATCGATAAAATCGAATCTGATTTGCCCTTAAATCCAGATTTTGTGGCTTCGCTGCAAACCTCGATCAAAGAGGCCAAGAAAAAGGGTTGGATTCCGTTCGACAAGATTCTGCAAGAATTTCGGATCGCGTAGCTCGCTAAATGCACGACCTGCGCTTTTCTCCCCGCGCTGAAAAAGACCTGAAACACCTGTCCCAGCATATCCGTGAACGTGTCATCAAGAAGTTGAAGGATAACGCAGCTTTCGACGATCCTCTCCTGCGGGCCGAGCCCCTGATCAACTTGCCTCCAGCCACCCACCGCTTCCGTATTGGTGACTATCGGGCGTCTTTTTACATCGAAAGTACTACGATTTACGTCGAACGTATCGAAATTCGTGGCAAGGCCTATCGCGGGTTTTAAATACTCGGCGATTGGTACGGCAATCTGATCTCCCGGCGCAAGATCGGACACTTTCACCCAAGCCTGCCCTTCCTCACGCTTGACCAAATACGGGTGATTCGCTGTTGTCCGTATGGACCGACCCGTAGCCGTCGTGAGCTTGTGCACCGGCTTTACCCCCATATCGAGAAGCCCGCGAATCCGCCGCGGCTCAATCTCTTCCGTTGCTTCATTGAGGGATAGGACACGATCACCCTTTTGCACATCTTTGATCGCCACCAACCGATCCGGATAAATCGGCAACAGTGTATCACCGGTGACGCATAGTCCTTTATCCACGCTTTCACCTAGCGGCACAGCCGCCTTCGCATCGCCCTGAGCAAGGCCTGTAGGGCCGCGTCGAAGGGCCATCCGCGCACCGGCTGTTTTAATTCCAACCATAGCGCCCTCAGGGAATTTAGAACTCATCTGGTCTAGGCTCCATTTTGCTTTGTTGACCCAAAGCTCAGCTTTTCCGCTGACGAGAGCGTCTAGGATCTTCAAGCTAAAACCAGTTTGGTCGCTAAGAGGCTTGGCGGATAGTTTGTCCGCCTCCGGCACTAGCCCCTCTGTCTCGAGTAGACCCAAAAGATCTAAAAGATTGCGTGCGGGCAGGTCTTCTTGAAAGGTTCCGCTTTCAAGACCCAAGGTTTTGGCGGTTTCATTGGAGATGACTAAAGAAGCTTTGGGTAGTGAAGATACTTCGACCTCTCTTTCTTCCGGGGTGTCTCCATACACAGCGCGGATACGATGATTTAGAGCATCCAAATGCCCGCTTGTGATATCCGTCTTGCCAGGATGCTTGAGCCAGTTATTGAATGACGCTCTTACGGCGCCTTGAAAGGCTTTAAAGTCGTCTGGGTTATAAGGCGTTCTGTGTTCACCAAACATAGAACGTAAATCACGGAAAAATTTGTCGTATAAAACACAGCCGCTAACGACTTCTCCCCAGGGTAAAAGGTAGTAGATCTTGCTGCCGTTGGGCGCCAACCCTAGTAAAAAGATTTGCCTAGAATCTCCGAGTTGACCAGCGGCTTTTAATTTTTTGAATTCTTCGTAACCCTCTTGGTAGAGGAAAATGTTTTCTGTGGTATCTCCAACTAGGTCAGCTTTTATATAACCTGCGCTGTCGGCATGAGCATCTTGAAGCTCTAGCTTCGTATCGACCCGAATAATCTCCCCGTGAGGAGATTTGAGAACTCTTCCGTTTTTAAATTCATCCAAGATACCGTAGCTTGTGACCAAAATACTGCCTGTCTGCCAAGAGGTCCACCCTCTCTTGGCGGCATAGGCTGTGATGGCGCGATTGTAGACAGGGTCCGAGTACAAACCTTGCTGGCGAAGCTGGTCAAATTGATTGTGAATAGAGTCGCCTTGCTGGATAAATTGGGTCAGTACATACAGCGCCTTCACTTCCAATAAGCGTTCGCGAGACGACAGTTGCTGTATCCACAACTGCATATGTCTTGCATCTTGAATGACGCCCTGCTGAATTAAAAAAGATAAAATATCCAAACCAAAATAGGCATTATTGCCCCATTTTTGAACAGCACTTTTTAAAACCACGTTATTTGAAAACTCCTCGAGATTAAAGACTTTGGCGGTGTAGTCCCAATACTGAACAACGAGAGTTTTCCCGTCGTTTGAGATAGAGGCGTCCTGGACATTG
>CAYJSE010000040.1:0-11279 GCA_964372765.1 uncultured Planctomycetia bacterium
GGCGGTTAAGAATCTTGTGTGATATTGGGACAACCTCATATCCTGTGATATAATCTCGGCTTATGTCGTCCGTTTCCAAGAAAATGGTTATGGCCGTGACGGGGTTCGCGCTGTTTTTATTTATCATCGGCCACATGCTCGGGAATCTGCAGGTTTTTTTAGGGTCGGAGGCCTTGAACGCCTACGCGCATAAGCTCCAGTCCATGGGGGCGTTTCTTTGGACGGCGCGAGTGTTTCTTCTTGTTATTTTGATCGTCCACATGGCATTGGCCATCAGTGTCTCGATCGAAAACCGCAAAGCGCGACCGATTCCCTACTGCGTGAAAAACTCGATTCAGACGACCTATGCCGGCCGCACGATGATGCTCTCAGGCGCGCTCATTTTTCTTTTCATCGTGTATCACCTGGCGCATTTCACGCTGGGGGCGATAAAGCCGGAAGCTTTTCATCTCGTGGACGCCCAGGGCCGCCATGACGTCTACGCGATGATGATCGCGGGGTACAAGAGCTACCTGATTTCTTCCATTTATATTTTGGCGATGATGTTTTTGTGCTGGCACTTGAGCCACGGCTTCGCGAGCTTTCTGCAGACGCTCGGGCTTACGAAAACAGACGCCTGTATCGGCAAGGCAAAACTTACGGGCCGTATCCTCGCGGCGATCATTTTCATCGGCAACACCGCGATGCCGATGGCGGTGCTTTTGGGGATACTTCGATGACACTGGACGCCAAAATCCCCTCCGGGCTTCTCGCTGAAAAATGGACGAAGAGAAAATTTGAGCTGAAGCTCATCAATCCCGCCAATAAAAGAAAGTACCACATCCTCGTGGTGGGCACGGGCTTGGCCGGCGCTTCGGCGGCCGCATCGCTGGCCGAGCTTGGGTTTAGCGTCGAGGCGTTTTGTTTCCAGGACAGTCCGCGCCGCGCGCACTCGATCGCGGCGCAGGGCGGCATCAACGCGGCTAAAAACTATCCCAATGACGGCGACAGCGTGCGGCGGCTTTTCTACGACACCGTGAAGGGCGGCGATTTCCGCGCGCGCGAGGCCAATGTGTATCGCTTGGCCGAGGTGAGCAACGCCATCATGGATCAATGCGTGGCCCAAGGCGTGCCTTTCGCGCGCGAGTACAGCGGCTATCTGTCCAACCGCTCTTTTGGCGGCGCTCAAGTGTCGCGCACATTTTACGCGCGTGGACAGACGGGGCAGCAGCTGCTTCTGGGGGCCTATCAGGCGCTGACGCGGCAAATCGGACTGGGCAAAGTCAACATGCATCCGCGCACCGAGATGCTGGACTTGATCGTCGTGGACGGCCACGCGAAGGGCATCGTGGTCCGTGACCTGGTTACGGGAAAGATTTCATCCTACAGCGCCGACGCGGTGGTGCTGGCGACCGGCGGCTACGCGAATGTTTTTTATCTCTCGACAAACGCGATCGGCTGCAATGTCACAGCCACGTTTCGCGCCTATAAAAAGGGCGCTTTTTTCGCGAATCCTTGCTTCACGCAGATTCACCCGACCTGTATTCCGGTGAGCGGGGATCATCAGTCCAAGTTGACGCTGATGTCGGAATCCTTAAGAAACGACGGGCGCGTTTGGGTGCCGAAAAAACGGGGCGACACGCGCGCGCCGCGCGAGGTTCCTGAGGGCGAGCGCGACTACTTTTTAGAGAGAAAATACCCGAGCTTCGGAAATTTGGCGCCGCGCGACATTGCCTCCAGAAGCGCCAAGGAGGTCTGCGATGAGGGGCGGGGGGTTGGGGAGCCGGGGGGTCGGGGGGTTTATTTGGATTTTGCCGAGGCGGTGGGAAAACTTGGGAAGGCTACAATCGCTGAGCGCTACGGAAACCTTTTTGACATGTACGCGCGCATCACAGGCGAAAATCCGTACCAGACGCCGATGCGTATTTACCCGGCGCCGCACTACACGATGGGCGGGCTGTGGGTGGATTATGATCTGATGAGCACGATTCCGGGACTGTTTGTGATCGGCGAGGCCAATTTTTCGGATCACGGCGCCAATCGCCTGGGAGCCAGCGCGCTGATGCAGGGTTTGGCGGACGGTTATTTTATCCTGCCGGCCACGATCGGCGGGTATCTGGCGACTACCCAGAAACCAAAACCGTCGACGGATCACGCCGAGTTTAAAAAGTCGGAAGCGGAGATCCAAAACCGCACGAAGCAGTTTCTAGGCATCCGGGGCAAAAGAACGGCGTCGTCGTTTCACCGGGAGCTGGGCGCGCTTTTGTGGGATAGCTGCGGCATGGCGCGCAGTGAGTCGAGCTTAAAGAAAGCGCTCGCGCGTATTCCGGAGATTCGCGCGGAGTTTTGGAAAAATCTAAATGTGCTGGGCGAGGGCGAGAGTCTCAATCCTTCCTTAGAGCGCGCAGGCCGCGTGGCGGATTTTCTGGAATTTGCGCAAGTACTGTGTCAAGATGCGCTGCACCGCAACGAATCCTGCGGCGGACATTTTCGCAGCGAATACCAAACGCCCGAGGGCGAGGCGAAGCGCGACGATCAAAATTTCTGCTACGTCGCCGCATGGGAGCACAAGGAGGGCGACAAACCGGCCGAGTTTCACAAGGAGCCCTTAAGTTTTGAAAATGTGGCGCTGGCCGAGAGGAACTATAAATAATGAACTTGAAGCTTAAAATCTGGCGGCAAAAAAGTCCGGAAGACCGCGGCGGGTTTTTTGAGTACGAAGCCCAAGGCCTCAGCTCCCACATGTCTTTTTTGGAGATGCTCGACGTCGTGAACGAAAGCTTGGCCGCTCAAGGGATAGAACCAGTCGCGTTCGACCATGACTGCCGGGAAGGGATCTGCGGCGCGTGTTCGCTTGTCATCAACGGCATTCCGCACGGGCCGGAGCGCGCGACCACCGCCTGCCAGCTGCACCTGCGAAAGTTTAAAGACGGCGACACGATCGTGATCGAGCCCTGGCGCGCGCGCGCTTTTCCGGTCGTGAAAGATTTGGTCGTGGACCGATCCAGTTTCGACCGCATCCTGGAGGCGGGCGGGTTTATTTCGGTGGGTACCGGCAACGCGCCCGAGGCCGGCACGCTCCTGGTTCCCAAGCCCGACGCGGAAAAGGCGATGGACGCGGCGGCTTGCATCGGCTGTGGGGCCTGTGTGGCGGCCTGTCCCAACGCGTCGGCGATGCTGTTTGTGGCGGCGAAGGTATCGCACTTGGCGCTGCTACCGCAGGGCCAGCCCGAACGGGGACCCCGCGTGAAAAATATGGTGGGCGCCATGGAAGCCCAGGGTTTCGGCGGCTGCAGCAACCATTTTGAATGTGAGGCGGCGTGTCCCAAACAGATCAGTGTCGCGTTTATCGCGAAAATGAATCGGGAATACTTCAAAGCAAATGTGGGGGGATCATGACGGAGGCAGTTAAAAAACCAGGCATCGTGATTTTCACGGCGGTGTTGAACTACGTGGCCGTCGTCGTGTACGCGCTCGTCGCGGTATTTTCGCTTTTGGTGCTCGTGATGGGCACCGGTTTTCAGCTTTACCAGAAGCTGTCGCAGCAGATTCACCAGTACTACCCGGAGGTGGACCTCACGGGGGTGGTAGGCGTGGTGTTTGGCGTCGTGTTGTTTTTAAGTCTTTTTTCCATCGCGTTTCATGTCTGGCTGGCGCTCGGGCTTCTCTCCGGAAAAAAATCGTGCTGGTACACGCAGGTGGTGATGAGCGTGATCGGTCTTATCAGCTTTCCGATCGGAACGGTTTTGAATATCGTGATTTTGATTTTCTTTTTCCAGCCACCCATCCGGGAATATTTCAAGGTTTAACGTTATGGCGCTCGTGAAGGCGAAGATACGCGTGGGGCACAGCCCCGACCCCGACGATGCGTTTATGTTTTACGCGATCGCGAAAGAAAAGATCCGCACCGATGGCATCACATTCTCGCACGTGATCGAGGACATCGAGAGTCTGAACGCGCGCGCGATGAAGGCGGAGCTCGAGGTCACGGCCGTGTCGGCTTTTGCCTTTTTTGGACTGACGGACAAATACGCGT
Source organism: uncultured Planctomycetia bacterium (assembly GCA_964372765.1). Lineage (GTDB taxonomy): Bacteria > Omnitrophota > Gorgyraeia > 2-02-FULL-51-18 > CAYJSE01 > CAYJSE01. The sequence goes on from CAYJSE010000040.1 coordinate 4,016, forward strand.
TGATGCCCTGCGGAGCCTCGATCGGCGACAACTACGGCCCTATGATCGTGACGCGGAAATCCCGCTACGCCAAGGAGCTCGAGGGCCAAAAGATCGCGGTGCCGGGCATGCACACGACGGCTTATCTTTTGTTGAAACTATTTTTGCCCGATTTTAAGGCCGTCGTGATGCCTTTTGATAAGATTTTGGCGGCCGTGGAAGAGGGCTCGGTGGACGCGGGGCTTGTGATCCATGAGGGCCAGCTGACTTATCGGGGTTTGGGTTTTCATAAAGTGGCCGATTTGGGCGAGTGGTTTTTCGAGATGACGAAGCTCCCGGTGCCGCTGGGGTTGGACGTGATCCGGAAAGATTTAGGGCGCGACGTGATACGTAAAGTAACACGCATCCTGCGCGAAAGTATTGAGTACGGATTAAAGTACCGCGCTGAGGCGCTGGAGTACGCGATGAAGTTTGGCCGCGGTATCGGCCAAGAAACGGCGGATGAGTTCGTAAGCATGTACGTGAATGATTACACGGTGGACATGGGGCGCAAAGGCAAAGAGGGTCTCATGGCACTTTACAAGGCCGCGCAGGATAGAGGCCTCGTGAAAAACCCGAAACCGATTCAGTTTGTGGAGATGCACTAATCCATGATTGAGAAGGCTGAGTGGATACGTAAACCAAAAGTCATCGATGCGAATCTAAAAAATTACGGCCGCGCCGTAAAAAATTTCCGCTGGAAAGACGTGGAGAAAAATTTTAGCTGGTTCAAGACAAAAAAAGTCAATATCGTCCATGAGGCGATCGACCGTCACGCGGCAGGTGCCGATAAAAATAAAGTGGCGCTTTATTACTGGGATCCCACACCCACGAGCGCCTATCCCAGGGGCCGGGACGAGAAATACACATTTTTAGATCTAAAGAACGAGTCAAGCCGCTTCGGAAACGTTTTAAAGAAACTAAAAGTCAGGAAAGGCGACCGCGTCGGCGTATTTCTGCCCCGCACACCGGAGCTTTACATCACGATCCTAGGCATTCACCGGATCGGCGCCATTCCGGTGCCGCTTTTTGAAGCGTTCATGGAGGCGGCGCTGGAGGATCGTCTCGCGAATAGCCAGACGGCGGTGCTGGTGACGACGCGGGATTTAAAATCGCGCGTGCCGATGCATCGTCTGCCGCATTTACGTCAAAGCATTTTGGTGGATGAGGCGAATCTCGAGCTGGGCGCGAACGAGGTCGATTTTTACCAAGAAATGCGCGGCGCTTCGAAGCATCTCGAGCCCATGTGGCTGACGATAAACGATGGGCTCGTGATCCACTACACTTCCGGCTCGACAGGCAAATCCAAAGGCGTGCTGCATCGCCAATACGCGATGGTGGGCCACTATCAAACCGCGCTGTGGGCGCTGGATTTAAAACCGGAGGATATTTACTGGTGCACCGCGGATCCGGGCTGGGTCACCGGTACTTCGTACGGCGTCTACGGCCCGTGGCTTTTGGGCATTTCCAGCGTGGTCTTGGGCGGCCGCTTCGACGCGGACCGGTGGTATCAGACAATCGAAAAGTACGCGGTGAGCGTCTGGTACAGCGCGCCGACCGCCTACCGCATGCTGATGTCCAAGGGTGAGACCATCGCGAAAAAGTATGACTTGAAAAGCCTGCGGCATATTGGTACTGTGGGCGAACCGCTGAATCCCGAGGCGCTGCGTTGGATCAAAAAAATCACCGGCATCGCGCCTCACGAGACTTGGTGGATGACCGAAACCGGCATGCACATCATCTGCAACTTCCGGTGCATGGATTTCTGTGTGGGCTCGATGGGGAAACCGTTTCCGGGGACCTACGCCGCGGTGGTGGACGACAAGGGCCGCGCAGCGCCGCCCAACACGCTGGGGCATTTAGTTGTAAAACGCGGGTGGCCGGCGATGATGAAAGAAATCTGGGGCGACAAGGCCAAGTACGACGAATATTTTAGAATCAAAGGTTGGTATCTGAGCGGCGACACGGCCTACAAAGACGAAAAGGGTTATTTCTGGTTCGCGGGCCGCGCCGATGACGTGATCAAAACAGCCGGTGAGCGCGTGGGTCCTTTTGAGGTGGAAAGCGCTTTGGTCCAGCATCCGGCAGTGGCGGAGGCGGGCGTGATCGGCAAGCCCGACGAACTGCGCGGCAACATTATCAAGGCGTTTATTTCGCTGCGGTCTGGATTTTCGGCGTCGGAAGCGCTTAAAAAAGAGATTGCCGATTTCGTGAAGAAAAGTATGGCCGCGCACGCGGCGCCGCGCGAGATCGACTTTTGCGAGAAGATTCCCAAGACCCGCTCCGGCAAGATCATGCGCCGTGTCTTGCGCGCGTGGGACCAGGGACTGCCGGTCGGCGATATCAGCACGATGGAGGAGTAAATTCGATGTTTGGCAAGATACAACAGCTCATGCAGAATGAGGATTTTAAGAAGTTTATCTCTAACCCGAAGGTGCAGGAGCTTTTTAAAGATAAAGAGTTTCAGGAGGTGGCTAAGACTAAGGATTTCGGCAAGATCCTGATGTATCCGAAATTTGCGGTGCTCATGCGCGATCCGGAACTCGCCGCGCTCATGACCAAGTTTGACCCCAAAGATTTTATCGGCTAGAGATGCGTAGAAACTTCATGTGGATGCTGGTGTTTGTGTGGTGGGGCGGTTCTTGGGCGTGGGCGGCGCCCCGCGAGGAAACCGCAGACGTGGACAAAGACGGCAAAATCGACCGCTGGCTGCAGTACGACGAAAAAGGCGCCATGAAACGTGACGCGCTCGATACCAATAAAGACGGCAAGCCCGACTATTGGCGCGAGTTTGTCAAAGGCCGCGCTCTGATTATTCGCGAGAAGGACAAAAACTTAGACGGAAAAGCCGATTATCGCAGTATGGATGAGTGGCAGATTCGCAAGATTCCCACGGTGCCCGGTCAGCCCGCGATTCAGATTCCCGGCTATGTGTCCCTCTGGCGGGAAGAGGACACCGATTTTGACGGCAAAATCGATGTCTACAAAGAAAGAGGAAACGCCGGCCTTAAGAAAAACCGCATCGGCCAGCCGATCTAATCCCCTTGACAGCCGGGGGTTCCAATGGTAGCTTATCAGTCTTTTTAGGAGAAGCCCGTTTGAGTACTTTTTTTGCAAAAAAAGCGGAATACACGCGTAAAGAGTGGCAGCTCGTCGACGCCAAGGGCGAAGTTTTGGGGCGTCTGGCGTCCCGCATCAGCCGGATTTTGACCGGTAAAAACAGGCCCGACTACACCTCTCACGTGGAGACGGGGGATGGGGTGATTGTGGTCAACGCGAAAGAAATCCGGGTAACGGGCAACAAAGCTGAAGACAAGACCTACAAATTTTATTCAGGGTACCCCGGGGGTTTGAAGGAAAGAAATTTTGAGAGAGTGATGCAGGAAGATCCCACGTACGCGCTGAAGCACGCGGTGAAGGGGATGCTCCCCAAAAACCGGCTGGGCCGCCGGATGTTGACTCGGCTTCTCATCTACGCGGGACCCACGCATCCGCATCAAGCCCAGCTTGCGAGAAAAAAATCATGAGTACCCCAAAATTTCAGTGTACCGGCAGAAGAAAAGAAGCCACCGCGCGTATCCAGCTTTTCCAGGGCAGCGGCCAGATTCAGGTGAACGGCCGTAAACTCGACGAGTATTTTGGCCGACCCACGCTTCGCATGATGGTGAAGCAGCCTCTGGAAGCGGTGCAGCTTGCCAGTAAAGTCGATGTGATTGCCAATGTGCACGGCGGCGGATTCTCGGGCCAAGCCGGTGCGGTTCGTCATGCCATCTCCCGAGCGCTCTGCGAGTATGATGGGACGCTTCGTTCCATCCTGCGCCGCGGCGACTATCTGACCCGTGATCCGCGCATGAAAGAGCGCAAGAAGTACGGTCAGAAGGGCGCGCGCCGACGCTTCCAGTTCTCAAAGCGCTAATTCCCTTAAAATTTATAACCTATTGAAATTAAATTACTTATGTCATTTTTGTTATTTTATTTTTTGACATTCGAGCAAAAGCTTCCTATAATAGGACTTTTTAACATTTAGATGAAAAAGCTAAAAGTAGGCGTCATAGGAGCGACGGGTTACACGGGCGAAGAACTCGTGCGACTCCTTGTGCGCCATCCCGGTGTCGAAATCACGTATGTATCGGGCAAAGAAGAGCGCGGTCATTCCATCCAAGAGATATTCCCTTATCTCCAAGGAAGGCTCGATCTGCCTTGCCGGCCATTTTCCAGTGATGAGGCGCTGAAGAAGAGCGATCTGGTATTTCTGTCGTTGCCGCATACGGTGTCCATGCAGGTGGCGCCGGTGTTTTTGAAGGCGGGGAAAAAAGTGGTGGATGTCAGCGCCGACTATCGTCTGAAAGACGCGCGCGTGTACGAACAGTTTTACAAAGTCGCGCATCATGACGCGGAGAATCTGAAGCACGCGGTTTACGGGCTGCCCGAGATCCACCGTGACAAAATCCGCAAAGCGACGCTGGTCGCTAATCCGGGCTGTTATCCGACGGGCGCGCTGCTGGGAATACTGCCTGGACTGATAGCGGGGCACTTCGAGCCGGGCGAGATCCTGATCGACGCGAAAAGCGGCGTCACGGGCGCCGGGCGCAAGGCCGAGAAGTCTTTAAACTTTTCTGAAGTCAACGAGTCGTTCAAGGCCTACAAACTTTTTGAGCACCCGCATGTGCCGGAGATGGACGAGGTGCTGTCCGGTTTTTCCAAGAAAAAGGTGAGTGTCGTCTTTGTGCCGCATCTTTTGCCGGTGAATCGCGGGATCTTGAGTACGATCTACGCGCGGCTTAAAAAAAAGATCACCGCCGAAGAGTTGATCGGGATTTATCAGCGTTTTTATACGGGCGAACCTTTCGTAAAAGTGTATGCGAAGGGCGCGTTGCCGGAGCTAAAACATGTCGCTCATACGAACTTCTGTGATATCGGACTGCGTGTCCACGAAGAAAAGGGCTTGGCCGTGATCGTAACCACGATCGACAATCTCCAAAAGGGCGCCGCCGGACAGGCCGTGCAGAATATGAACATCCTGTTTGGTTTGGAAGAGCGCTCTGGACTCCTCTAAATGAAGATCATTCACGGCGGCGTCACGGCGCCGCTTGGGTTCAAAGCCAACGGCGTTTTTTGCGGGATCAAAAAGTCTAAAAAAAGAGATTTAGCGCTGATCGTTTCCGAGCGTCCCTGCGAGGCGGTTGGGGTTTTCACGACCAACAAAGTGCAGGCCTCGTGCGTGGTTGTCAATAAAGAGCATCTGCGCGACGGAAAAGCGCAAGGTATCATCGCCAATTCCGGCAACGCCAACTGCATGACCGGCGAAAGCGGTTTTGATAATACGCGCGCAATGGCGGCCGTGGTGGCGCGTGAATTTAGGTGGCGCAAAAAGGATGTGCTCGTGGCTTCGACGGGCGTGATCGGAAAGCCTCTGCCGATCAAAAAGATCGTGCAGTCGATGCCGGTACTCGTTAAGGGCTTGGACCGCCGCGGCAGTGAGCTGGCCGCCGCCGCGATCTTGACGACGGACCGGATGATCAAAGAAGTCGCGGTTGAATTTTGGGTGGGACGGCGAAAGGTTCGCGTGGGCGCCGTCGCCAAAGGCGCCGGCATGATTCATCCCGAGATGAGCCTGCCGAAGCCCTCCACGGCGGGCAGGCACGCGACGATGCTCTGTTTTACGACCACCGATGCTGTGATCACGCACGGCGCGCTGCGCGTGGCGCTGGACCGGGCCGTGCGCAAGACATTCAACGCGATCACGGTGGACGGCGACATGTCCACCAACGACATGGCGCTCGTTTTGGCCAATGGCATGGCCCAGAATAAACGTATCGTGGAGAAGACCAAAGAGTTTCGCGATTTTACGCGCGCGCTTGAGATTTTATTTTTGCACCTAGCCAAGCTCATGGTCAAGGACGCCGAGGGCGCCACCAAGTTTGTGGAAGTGACCGTCAAAAACGCGCAGACCAAGGAAGACGCCAAAGAGGTGGCAAAAACCGTGGCCAAGTCCAGCCTCGTGAAGTGCGCGCTGTTTGGCAGCGATCCCAACTGGGGCCGCATCGCGGCGGCTGTGGGTTACTCCCCGGCGCATGTGGATCCTTGGAAGATGCAGATTTATTTAGGCAAAGAGCTTGTGTTGAAAAACGGGGGCCGCGTCAAAAAAAAGGCCGCGATTTTGAACCGGGTGTTCGCCCAAAAAAATATCAAGATCGGCGTGGATCTTGGCCTGGGCAAGTACAGCGCGACCGCGTACACCTGCGATCTGTCGACGGGTTACGTGAGGATTAATGCAGCGTACCGGACGTAGTTAGGAGTTGGGACAAATGGAAGAAATCATAAAAAAAGCGGACGTCTTAATCGAGGCGCTGCCTTATATACAGACATTCTATGACAAGACGATTGTCATCAAGTACGGCGGCGCGGCGATGACGGATCCCGTGATACGGCGCGACGTGCTGGAAGATATTGTGTTCATGAGTTATGTGGGGATGCGGCCGGTGCTGGTGCACGGCGGCGGTCCTTACATCAATAAACGGCTTGAGGAGATCGGAAAAAAATCGGAGTTTGTGCGCGGTTTTCGCGTGACCGACGAGGAAACGATGGAAATCGTCGAGGAAGAGCTTTCTAAAATCAACCGTGAGATCGTCAAAGAAGTGATCTCCCTGGGAGGGAGCGCCATTTCTTTGAGCGGCAAGGAAGACCACCTGATCGAGGTCAAGAAACATGCGGACATGGACGGTAAAGACGTCGGTTTTGTCGGTGAGGTCACGCGTATCAACGGCGATGTGGTGCAGAAGATGATCACCAGCGACATTATTCCTGTCATCACACCGGTGGGTATCGGCAAAGACGGATTTACCTACAATGTCAACGCGGATCAGGCGGCCGCCGAAATCTCGCGGGGCATGAGCGCGCTGAAGCTGGTACTTTTAACCAATGTGCGCGGCATTTTGAAGGACATGAACGATGCGGAGTCTTTGTATCCACATCTTAATCTCATAGAAGTCGATCAACTCATCACCAGCGGCGTGATCAGCGGCGGCATGATTCCAAAGGTCAAGGCGTGTATGCGCGCTCTGGACCGCGGCGTGAAAAAAACGCACATCATCGACGGCAAGATTCCCCATGGGCTGCTTTTGGAGATATTTACGGATAAAGGTATTGGGACAGAAATAGTGAAAAGATAGGTGTCATTGCGAGGAGCGTAGCGACGAAGTCCTTCGACAAGCTCAGGATGGTGAGCGAAGTCGAACCGCAATCT
>CAYJSE010000041.1:0-9874 GCA_964372765.1 uncultured Planctomycetia bacterium
TTAGCCACATTGTCATTGCGAGCGACCGAAGGGAGCGAAGCAATCTCGCTCTTAAAAACGAGATTGCTTCGTCGCTTCGCTCCTCGCAATGACGCTTACCTGTGCTAAGTGCATAATCATGCGTAGTTTAGGGGTTTAGGTTCCGTCGCGCCGAATTTCAAGCAAAAATCCAGCATGGGCGATATCGATTTTTATTCATTGGGAGGGGTTAAGCGGTACTGTTTTATTCAACAACAGGAACAATAAGGTGGGCAAGGTCTACCTATGGGAAATCTAATCCCCATTTTCCTAAGTGCTGCCACTTTTACAGCCGGCTTGATTTTGCTGTTTTCAGGCGCGGTGTCGGTGGACAGCGAACGCTTGCGGTGGATGCGCGCTGTTTTGCCGCTTCCGATTGTCGAACTGTCCCATTTTTTGGGGAGTATCATCGGCGTCTTCCTTCTTTTCCTGGCACGGAGTCTTTACCAGCGTATCGATGCGGCCTATGTTTTGACGCTATGCTTTTTGGGGGCGGGAGCTCTGTTGTCCGTTTTGAAAGGGTGGTATCTTGAACAAGCGATTGTACTGGCGCTCATGTTTACGGCTCTGTTACCGGCTCGAAAGTTATTTTATCGCAAGAGCTCCATCATCGCGGAGCGTCTGACGACGGAGTGGACATTTTTAATTCTATTAGCGGTTACTTGCTCGGTCGGCGTCGGCGTTTTTTCTTATCGGGATATCCGGTACACGGACGATTTGTGGTGGAAGTTTGAGGTGTCGGCCGAAGTCTCGCGGTTTTTGCGCGCGACGCTGGGCGTGGCTTTTTTTCTATTTTTCTTGGCGGTCTTAAAATTATTGGGTCCGGCGTCGCCGCGTTTTGTGAAACCGTTGCCGGAACAGTTCGAAAAAGTGCGGCGTATTCTTTCCCGTCACCCGAGAAGCACGGCTCAATTGGCGTTTTCCGGCGACAAGATGTTTTTATTGAGCGACAAAGAAAATTGTTTTTTGATGTACCGTGTGCGGAAGCGAAGCTGGATTGTGCTGGACGATCCGGTGGGCCCTCCGGAAGAATGGAAGCCGCTCGTTTTAGGGTTTCGCCATTTTTTGGATCGCTACAACGGATGGCCTGTTTTTTGGGGGATTGGCCGGGAGAATCTGCCGCTTTATCTGGATTCAGGATTGTCCTTGCTCAAAATTGGGGAGGAGGCCAGGGTGCCGCTAGGATCTTTTTCCGCGGAACAGGATATTTACCGGGAATTGGCCCACGATCAAAAGAAAATTAACGAAAGAGGATTTTCATTTGAAGTATTGAGCAAAGATTTGACGCTCTCCGTGCTGCCCGATTTAAAAAGGGTATCGGATCAGTGGCTTCGCTCGAAATCCACGCGCGAAAAAGGATTTTCGCTGGGGTTTTTCAGCAAAGACTATTTGGAGAATTTTAGGATTGCCGTGGTGCGCGACTCGTCCCGTATCGTTGCCTTCGCCAATATTCTTGAAACGGCCGATCACGGGGAATTTTCAGGAGACTTGATTCGTTACGATCCTCAGAGCTCTCCGAAGGGCGTGATGGACTACCTTTTTATGGGTCTTTTGTTGTGGGGCCAGCGGGAAGGTTACCACTCGTTTGTGATGGGTACGGCACCTCTGTCGGGGCTGGGAGATAATGAGTACGCGCCGCTATGGTACCGTTTGGGGTATTTTGTTTACAGCCACGGGGAGGATTTCTACAATTTCCAAGGTTTAAGGCGTTACAAGGAGAAATTTCATCCTGTGTGGGAACCGAAATACTTGGCCTGCCCCGGTGGATTGGCCTTGCCTCAGATTCTGACAGATCTATCGGCGGTGGTGTCAGGCGGCTTGCGGGGTATTATCGCTAAATGATAAATAAGTGCATGATTATGCCCTTTGCACAGGTAAAACCCTATTTACCCACATTGTCATTGCGAGCGACCGAAGGGAGCGAAGCAATCTCGCTCTTAAAAACGAGATTGCTTCGTCGCTGATGCTCCTCGCAATGACGCGCCGAAGAGATTACCTGTCCTAAAGGCATAATCATGAATAAGTGGTACGTTTACATACTGAAATGTCGGGGCGGGTCGCTGTATACGGGGATCGCGCTCGATGTGGCGCGCCGGTTAAAACAGCATTCCGATAAAAAAGGCAGTAAGAGTCTGCGGGGTAAGCTGCCGCTCAAGCTCGTTTTCCAAGAAGCACATCCCACAAGAAGCTCGGCCCTAAAACGCGAAGCCCAGATCAAGCGCTGGTCCCATCAAGAGAAACTCGATATAATGGTGCAAAATAGACATTTTGGGAGTTCATGAAGTCTTTTTTGGATCATCCAATTGTTTGGTTTTTCATTACGTTGCTTCTTCTGGCGGCCTGCACCTATCTGCCTTTACGCATCAAAAATGACCGGCTCCGCAATTTTGTCATGCGCTGGGTGCTGGTGCCGGTGAGTCTAGTGATCATCCTCTACGCGTACCCGGTCGGGATCGAAGTTTTTAAAAAGCTGGCCCTCCGTTTTTAGTCATGGCGTTACTGCTTCGGCAATCACGCTGTGAGTGGTGTACCGGGGATCCCCTCTATATCGCCTACCACGACCACGAGTGGGGTGTGCCGGTGCGCGAGGATCGGAAGCTGTTTGAATTTTTGACCCTGGAGGGTGCGCAGGCCGGGCTTTCGTGGTTGATTGTCTTAAGGCGGCGCGAGGGTTACCGCAAAGCGTTTGACGGTTTTTCTGTGGAAAAAGTTGCGCGCTACGGAAAAGGTAAAATAAAAAAACTCTTGGCGGATCCCGGGATTATCCGAAACCGTCTAAAAGTCGAATCCTCGATTGACAACGCCAAAGCGTTTATGGAGATTCAGGAAAAGTTTGGTCGTTTCAGCGATTACATCTGGAAATTTGTTGACGGAAAGCCGATTCGTAACCATTGGAAATCCATTAAGGAACTTCCAGCTACGACAAAGATTTCAGACGCGATGAGCCAAGACTTAAAGTCAAAGGGTTTCCGATTTGTGGGCTCCACGATCTGCTACGCGTTCATGCAAGCCACGGGCATGGTCAATGATCACCGAACAAGCTGTTTTCGATACCGTCAAGTCTATGAATAAGTACACCTGCCCGATGCACCCGGAGGTGGAGCAGTCCGCTCCGGGGAGCTGTCCCAAATGCGGCATGGCGCTGGAACCGAAAGTCGTTTTAGCGATCTCTAGCGCTGTGTCCGAAAACACGGAGTACCGAGACATGTCCAGGCGTTTTTGGGTCAGCGCCGCGCTGGCTGTACCGCTACTTGTTTTTGGAATGAAAATGTCCAATCTACTCGCATGGACTCTCGCGACACCGGTGGTTTTATGGGGCGGGTGGCCATTTTTCCAGCGCGGAGCTACTTCAGTGCTTCGCCGCAGTCTCAACATGTTTACACTGATCGCTCTCGGCGTCGGCGTGGCTTATCTTTACAGTATCGTGGTGACATTTTTCCCTAGCATTTTTCCAGATACTTTTAGAGGTCATAACGGCCAGGTACCGGTTTATTTTGAAGCGGCGGCAGTGATCACGATGCTGGTTCTTTTGGGGCAGGTTTTGGAACTGCGCGCGCGAAGCAGGACAAGCGACGCCATTAAATCGCTTCTGGATCTGACGCCCAAGATGGCGAAGATCATCCGCGATGGCGGTCATGAAGAAGATATCCCCTTGGAACGTGTACGACCGGGGGATACGCTGCGTGTACGGCCGGGTGAGAGTATCCCGACAGACGGAATTGTTTTTGAGGGGTCAAGTTCGGTGGATGAGTCCATGGTAACGGGCGAGTCGATGCCCATCGAGAAAACAAAGAATTGCAAAGTCGTCGGGGGGACTATCAATGGCACTGGGAGTCTCGTAATTTTGGCTGAACGTGTTGGATCAAATACTCTGCTGGCAAAAATCGTCCGCTTGGTCAGCGAAGCACAGAGGAGTCGCGCGCCGATACAACGTCTGGCGGATTTGGTTTCAGCTTATTTCGTACCCATCGTTATTTTAACCGCTGTTTTGACCGCCATGATTTGGGGGATTTTTGGTCCCGAACCTCGCGCAGCCTACGCGATCGTCAACGCTGTCGCCGTGCTCATCATTGCGTGTCCTTGTGCGCTTGGCTTGGCGACACCCATGTCCATCATGGTTGGGGTGGGCCGCGGTGCGTTGGTGGGCGTTCTTATCAAAAACGCCGAAGCGCTGGAGATCTTTAGAAAGGTGGATACGCTTCTTTTTGATAAAACAGGCACGTTGACGGAAGGCAAGCCAAAGCTCGTCTCCGTTGTTACAACGGAAGGAATAAGCGAAGAAGAATTCCTCCGCCTTGCCGGAAGCTTAGAGATGGGAAGCGAACACCCCCTGGCGCAGGCCATTGTCCAAGCAGCCGAATCCAGGAAAATAAACTTTGTGGAAGTCCAACACTTCAAATCCGTAACCGGAAAAGGCGTTATGGGGAATATTGATGGAAAAAACATCGTTCTTGGAAATCAAACGTGGTTGGAAGAGCTTGAATCGAATATAGCATCCCTATTAGCCAAGGCGGATGATCTTAGAAAAGACGGTCAAACCGTCATGTTCCTGGCCAGCGGGGATCGTTGCCTGGGAATTCTCGGCGTTGCTGATTCCATAAAATCGTCGACACTCCAAGCTATCGAGATGCTTCATCAGGAGGGACTGCGGCTCATCATGGTCACTGGCGACAACCCGGTGACGGCGGAGGCCGTAGCCCGGAAACTGAAGATTGATGAAGTGAGAGCCGGTGTATTGCCGGAGAAGAAAAGCCAGATCGTCAAGGAGCTTCAGGCGCAGGGAAAGCTTGTGGCGATGGCGGGTGATGGCATCAACGACGCGCCGGCCCTGGCGCAGGCCAATGTGGGTATCGCGATGGGCGGTGGCACGGATATCGCGATGGAAAGCGCGGGAGTGACGCTCGTAAAAGGTGATCTCCGAGGGATCGCCAAAGCTCGGGTTTTAAGCCGAGCGACCATGAGCAATATCCGGCAAAATCTCTTTTTTGCTTTTATCTACAATGTTCTTGGTGTGCCGATCGCGGCCGGAGTTCTCTATCCATTTTTCGGCATTCTTCTTTCTCCGGTTATCGCCAGCGCCGCGATGAGCTTTAGCTCGGTATCCGTCATCGCCAACGCGCTGAGACTCAGAAAAATCCCGCTTTAGCCATTTGTTACCGGTCTTTAACGCGTTCGTAACAACCATCCGTAAAATCTATACATAGAGTTCATAGAGTTTTTTTAGGACAACGGCGTCCTTATTTTTTTTCACGCTTTCTAAGGAATCCATCAAAAGTATGACCAGACAAAGGCTTTTAGTGATCGGAAACGGCATGGCCGGCATGGCGTGCCTGGATGAAATCTTGAGGCGCAAACCGGGCTTTGAGATCACGATCTTAAGCGAAGAACCCTACTACAACTACAACCGCATCCTGCTCTCGGCGGTGCTGGCCGGTGAGAAATCCATCGAAGAGATCTACATCAATACGGAAGAGTGGTATCGGCAACACGACATCACGTTGTGTCTCGGCGCGTGTGCCGCCGAGGTCGATGCCGCGAAAAAGATCGTGACCACTGCCGATGGTATCGAGCGTAGCTACGATATCTTACTGTTGGCGACGGGCAGCAATCCTTTTATCCCTCCTATCGAAGGTGTGAAGAAACAGGGCGTGTACACCTTTCGCAACATGAAAGATACCTATGAGCTTTTGGAACAGTGCCGATACGCCAAAAAAGCGGTGGTGATCGGCGGAGGACTGCTGGGTCTTGAGGCGGCGCGGGGGATTTTGAACCAGGGTTTGAAGGTGAGCGTCGTGCATATCGCTGATCGCTTGATGGAACTGCAGTTGGACGCGATCGGCGGCCAGTTTCTGAAGCGCGAAATCGAAAAGCTTGGAATCGAAGTGCTTTTAAATCAAAACACCGCGAAGATTATGGGCGACGACAAAGTGGAAGGGGTGCTGTTTAAGGACGGTTCGATTGTGGAGGCGGATCTTGTGGTGATCGCCTGCGGCATACGCCCCAATGTGGAGCTGGCGAAAAAAGCGGGGCTGAAGGTCAATCGCGGAATCGTGGTCAACGACTTTTTAGAGACGTCGGATCCCAGTATTTTTGCCGTCGGAGAGTGCGTGGAGCATCGCGAAAAAGTCTATGGTCTCGTGGCGCCGCTGTATGACCAGGGCCGCGTGCTCGCCGCGACGATCACGGGCAGCAAGGGTCCCGTTTATGAGGGGTCGGTTTTGGCGACGAAACTGAAAGTCATGGGCATCGAACTTTTCTCAGCCGGAGATTTTAAGGCGGAAGAACCGGATAAGGAAGTGGTGGCTTATCAGGATCACGCGTTTGGGATTTATAAAAAGGTGGTGGTGTATCAAGAACATGTTGTGGGCGCTATTTTGATCGGGGATTCGTCGGACGCGAATCGCTTTTTGGAGATGATCCGTAAAAAAGAACGCGTGAACGGGCGGCGTGACTATTTACTTTTCGAAAAACCACCGGCTGTGGCGGGTTCGCCGACGGATGTGATGTCTCGGCCCGATTCGGACACGATCTGCGGTTGTATCGGTGTCACGAAGGGCCAGATCATCGCGGCGATTTGTGAAAATGGACTGAAAACAGTTTCGGCCGTCAAGTCCTGCACCAAGGCCTCTTCGGGCTGCGGCACCTGCGCCGGGCTTGTGCAGGATATCCTGAAGGCCGTGAGCGGCGAAAATTTTGAGGAAGAAAAAAAGGAAGTGTTGTGCGCGTGCGTGCCGTTCCCGAAAGAGAAGCTTCGCACGATGATCCAGACGCAGAAGCTAAAAGCCGTGCAGGATGTTTTGGATATTTATGGAAACGGCGTGGGTTGTTCGCTCTGCAAGCCGGCCCTCAGTTTTATCGTGGACGAGGTGTGGCTGGGTGAGCACCGGGAAGACCGCTCGGCGCGCTTTATCAATGATCGCGTGCACGCCAATATCCAGAGAGACGGGACGTTTTCGGTGGTGCCGCGCATGCGGGGAGGAGTCACGAGCGCCAAGGAACTGCGCAAAATCGCCGATGTGGCTGAAAAATACAACGTGCCGATGGTGAAGGTGACCGGCAGTCAGCGGCTCGATCTTTTGGGCGTTAAAAAAGAAGATTTGCCGAAAATCTGGGCGGAGCTTGGGATGACGTCGGGCTATGCCTACGCGAAAGCCGTGCGCATGGTGAAGTCGTGCGTGGGCACGGATTTTTGCCGCTTTGGAACGCAAAACTCGATCGAGACCGGGATCAAGCTCGAAACTCTGCTTGAAGGTCTTTACACGCCCGCCAAGGTGAAGATGGGAGTCGTCGGTTGTCCTAGAAACTGCGCCGAGGCGACGGTCAAGGACATCGGCCTTGTCGGTATCGAGGGCGGCTGGCAAGTCGTGATCGGCGGCGCGGCCGGTAAAATCGTGCGCGCGGCGGATATTTTGTGCACCGTCAAAACCACCGAGGAGGCGCTCGAAACGGCGCTTATTTTCTTTCAGTATTACCGTGAAAATGCCGAGTACTTAGAACGCACGTATGATTTCGTGCCGCGCATCGGTTTAGAAAACGTGCGGCGCGAGACGATTCTGGCGCCCGAGGAGAAAAAGAAAGCGCTTTTAGACCGCCTGGCCAAAGCTAAGAAAAAAGCGGTAAACCCATGGGCGGTGGAATCCGAGAAACCCGTTCATCCCTATCAATTTCAGGATTTTGTACTGCCCAAAGACGCGGAGGCATTGGTTTTAAAGTAAGGGGTGTCATTGCGAGCGAGCGCCCGCCAAAGGCGGGTCCGCCTCAGGCGGAAAGCAATCTGTGCGTAGAGATTGCTTCGTCGCTGGCGCTCCTCGCAATGACGGTTAAAGGAAAGATATGTCAACAAAATGGGTTGAAGTCACATCAACGAATTCCATCCCTATTAAAGAAGGAAGAAAGATCTGCTTTAAGGATCAAGAAGTGGCCCTGTTCAACCTAGGAAATGAGTATCTCGCGGTCGACAACCACTGCCCTCACAAACGGGGGCCGCTGTCGGACGGGATTGTCTCCGGCAAAGCCGTCTTTTGCCCGCTTCACAACTGGAAGATCAGTCTTGAAAACGGCTGCGCACAGGCCGGCGGCCGAGGCAACGTGAAAACTTATCCCGTGAAGGTCATCGGCAGCAAAGTGTGCATTGCCGTCGACCAAGGGAAACTTCATCTCGATGACAATGCACTCACGTCGGCTGAACCGGCAAAAGACGATATGAAGATGGCTAACCAGTAGAGGATTTTGTGCCGCAGAATTTTTCTCTGAAAGATCTTTTGGACGCGAATCATCTTCCCTTGAAGGGTAGGGTGAATGAGAAGGGCTATTACGCTCCGGAGGAATCTTTGATTCCCACGGAACCGTTGGAAAAAGGGGAACAGTACCGATTTCATTTTGACATGTCGCGCTGTATCGGGTGTCAGTGCTGTGTCGTGGCCTGCAATGAACAAAATAATAATCCCGCCAGTGTCAATTGGCGCCGCGTCGGTGAGATCGAGGGCGGCACGTATCCCAACACGCAGCGTTACCACATGTCGATGGCCTGCAACCATTGTCTCGATTCAGCGTGTCTCGAGGGCTGCCCGACGGATGCGTACGTCAAGGATGCCGAGACGGGTATCGTGCGGCACAAAGCCGATGAGTGCATCGGCTGCCAATACTGCACCTGGAATTGTCCGTACGGGGTTCCACAGTTCAATCCGGAACGGCGCATCGTGACGAAATGTGACATGTGCTATGGCCGCTTGAAAGAGGGTATGGCTCCGGCCTGCGTCGCGGCCTGTCCGGAAACAGCGATCCGTATTGAAAAAGTGTCTATCGCCGAGTGGCAAGCCAACCATGCCGAGGCGGACGCTCCCGAAATGCCGGAGTCCAAGATCACCCTCTCCACCACCCGGATTACGCTTCCCAAAGATATGCCGGAGGAGATGCTGCGGTCCAACCGTCACCGCATCGAGCCGGAAAACCCGCACTACTCGCTGATTTTTATGACGGTGTTGACGCAGCTGGCGGCCGGAGGATTTCTGACGTTGTGGCTGGGGAATATGCTTTCCGTGTTTCAGGCATGTGGGATTTTGGCAGTGACAGGTTTGGCGCTTTCGGCGTCGATTTTTCATCTGGGGCGGCCTCTGCATGCCTATAAAGCGCTGCGGATGTGGAAGCGTTCTTGGCTTTCGCGCGAGGTGCTTTTATTCTCGATATTTTCATTTTTTGGAGCGGCTTACGCGGCGCTGCTTTTGGGTTCGTACTTTTTTAAATTTTCTCTACCCGAACCCGTACGCTTTATTTTCGGCGGCTTCGTGGCTTTATCGGGAATGGCCGGCATTTATGCCAGCGCCAAGATCTATCTTGTTCCGGCAAGGCCCGCCTGGAACACGATCCGGACGCCATTACGGTTTTTCCTGACTGGTTTTATCCTGGGGCCGCTTTTTAGCTTCGGAATCTATTCATTCCATACATTGGCCACAAGCCCGGGAAAAGTTTCTTCCGAAATTCTAGGGCCTGTTTTTGTGTGGCTCGCGATCTCAAGCGGAGCCGCGTTGGTGCAGCTTTTAGTGCTTTTCGCCCGGCTTTTTTACCTGAGCGAGGATAAAAACCCGGAGCTTTACGACTCGGCGCTGCTTCTGACGCACCGTTTCAAAGTCCACTTCATGACGCGGATAGCACTTTTGCTTCTGGGAAGCTTTATCCTGCCTATTGTTTACCTCTTTTATTTCCTGACGAGCACAAATGCCTCGCCGCTGCAGATGGTTTTCTTTGCGGTAGCTTCTTTTGTCGTATCCCTCGCGGGAGAGTTTCTGGGGCGCTACCTTTTCTTTGTCACCGTGGTTCCCAAAAATATGCCGGGATCCTTTTTCACCCAAAACGGAGG
>CAYJSE010000042.1:0-9552 GCA_964372765.1 uncultured Planctomycetia bacterium
ATCTGGGTTTTTAAAAAACTCTTCCAAAGCCATTTGTTTGAACGATCGGCTATTATGAACTCTGGCTTTTGTCAGCAAGATACATTCCGATCGTGGGTATTTTTTACGGAATATTTCAAATGTCTTGGGGCAGCCCACAGAGTTGCCACTCTTGACTTCAATGGCAATAACACGCGGGCCGATTTTGATGACGTAGTCCAACTCGTCATCCCTGTCTCTCCAGTAAAAAAGCTCTCCACCCGTCTTCTGGACCAAAAAATAAAGTTGAGCTCCAACCGCATTCTCAACGAGTCGCCCTCGCAGAGCGGGATCCTTTAAGGTGGGCCCCGGCAATGCATTTTGCATCGCGTGGATAAGACCATTGTCTAAAACAATAATTTTCGGGATAGAGCCTCTTTGGCGGATTCTTGAACCGCCCCATCTTTCAAGAGGTGCCAGCAAAAAAGCTTTGGCCAAAAGCTGCAAATAGGATGCGATCGTCGTGGTATTCCCGGCGTCCTGCAGGGAACCCAACATCTTCTGATAACTCACAATTTCGGCCGGATGATTCATCGCGAAACCAAACGCTTGTCTCAATAAAACTGGTTTCGCGATCGGAGATAAAAGCAATAAGTCCTTGGACAACACGGTCTCAATTAAAGAATCACGAACATAGCGCGCCCACCGGCCCACATCTTTTCTTAAGGAAAGTGCGCTGGGATATCCGCCAAAAAATAAATATTTATCCAGGGAAACTCTAAAACACTCGCGACACTCACGAAATGACCATTGATTTAGATGATGTAGTTCAAATCTTCCGGCGAGACTCTCAGTCAGTCCCCTCTGCATTAACAGTGCCGATGAACCTAGGATGATCACTCGTACGGTCTTGCCTGTTCTCTTATCTTCATCAAAAAGAGCTTTTACTTTTTGGCTCCATTGAGGGATTTTTTGGACTTCATCTAGAACCAGAAGAACCCGTTGCCTTCCCGACACGAGAGCACGTACCTTTTCCCACCGCTCCTCAATCCAGTCCGCGGAGGGTGTATTGGGCCGATCAGCCGTCTCATAAAGACAGGGCCCTTGCCAAGATTTTAAAATCTGCAAAGCCAGAGTCGTCTTACCTACCTGCCTGGCGCCGATAATGACTTGGATAAGATTTGGAGATCCGTGCAACACTCGAATCAAAGCATCGTACGTCGGTTGACGCTTGTAGTTTTTCATAGGTTCAATGGTAGCACGAGTCGCATGGATGTTCAACAATTTACTCAATCCATTGAGTAAATTGTATCTTCCGTAGCTTCCGGACCTGGTCCGCACTACACCACATTTTGTATGTGGATCTGGCGGCCGCAACGAGCGCACTTGACGGACGGGCTTTTAAGATCCGGTGACAGCTGGATCACGCGCCCGCAGCCGCACATCAGCGATTCCCAGCCACTCGATCGCCGCGTGTACTGCTGGCTTTCCGAAGAGACACCCTGGGAAACCTTTTGGATTTCACCGAAGAAAGGCAGTTCGCTCACCACGCCGCAGCGGGGGCATGTCAGCTTTTTATAGGTAAAATTGGGTGGGATTTTAAATTTCAGCCCGCATAGGCAGGTGAAAAACGCGAAGTCATTGACCACGCGCATGAGATCGCCGAGTTCGCGCGCGGTGTCTTTTACGTCCGTGGTCTTCGACTCTACGCTTAAGGTCTCGACGCTCGACGCTCTCAAAGGTATGGGCGGCTCCTTTTGCAACGCCGAGACAGGAATCGGGCTTGACTCGTGCTTCACGCTCTGATACGCCTTGTGATAGTCGGAGAGCCCCACGCCGTGCGTCATCGCGCGCAGGATTTTGATGCGCTCATCCATCGGTGGATGTGTCGCGGATAGATTTGCCAAGCCCACGTCTTCTTGTGTGAGCGGCGCCGAGATAAACATCGGCGCTGTGATCGCGTTGGCGGCCACAAGTGTTTTTCCGGAACCAGCGATCTTTTCAAGCGCCGAAGCGAGCCCCTCCGGGTAGCGCGTCAAGCGCACGCCGCTGGCATCGGCCAGATACTCCCGCTGACGCGACAGCGCGAAATAAAAAATCTTCGCCAAGATGACGCCGAGGATAGACACGAGCACCGCGATCAAAATCGCCGCGCCCCCTCCGCCGCGGCCCGATGAACGACTCGAGCGAAATCGCCGGGACGAACCAGAGTACCACAAACCCCGCGTAAAGGTCTCGGTCAAAAGCTGTATGCCGCCCAGCATCGTCGCCGCCAGCGTCATGTAAAGAACATCTTTATTTAAAATATGCGACATCTCGTGGGCCACGACTCCCTGCAGTTCGTCGCGGTTTAGGCGCGTCAGCAGTCCGACGGTGACGGCGACGGCGGTTTTGTCGGGGTGAATCCCGGTCGCGAACGCGTTGGGCGCCGATTCGTCGATGATGTACACTTTCGGCATAAACGGCAGATTGCCCGCGATACGCATCTCCTCCACGACGTTGAAGAGCATGGGGTGTACCTCCGACGTGACTTCTTTGGCGTGACTCGAGCTTAAAAGGATGGTCTCGCCGAAAAAGTAGCTGATGAAAAAAAGACCGGCCGTTGTGAAGCTGGCGATGAAAATACCGACTAGACCGCCACCGGAGGGCTTGGCGTAAAAACCGATAACGTAGCCGACGAGGACCAGACAGCCAAAAAGGCTAAAAAAGAGAATGAACGACTTGCGCTTATTGGCTTCTATCAGCTCCCACAACTAAAAACTCACCTTCGGCGCCTGTTTCTCGGCCGGGTTTTCGAGCTCGAAGTATTCCTGGATTTTAAAGCTGAACATCCCGGCAACGACGTTGGACGGGAACATCTGGATTTTATTGTTGAAGAAAAGCACCTGGTCGTTGTAGCTCTGACGCGAGAACGCGATCTTGTTCTCGGTGGATTTCAGCTCCTCCTGCAGGGCCATAAAGTTTTGATTGGCCTTTAAGTCGGGGTAGTTTTCGGCCACCGCGAAAAACTTGAACATCGCCTCGGAGAGAGCGACCTCGGATTTAGACTTTTCCCCGACGCTTTGGGAGCTCATGGCGCGGCTGCGCGCGGCCGTGATATTTTCCAAGGTCTGGCGTTCGTGCTGCATGTAGCCCTTCACGGTCTCGATCAGGTTGGGGATCAGATCGTAGCGGCGCTTCAACTGCAC
This sequence comes from uncultured Planctomycetia bacterium, assembly GCA_964372765.1. GTDB lineage: Bacteria > Omnitrophota > Gorgyraeia > 2-02-FULL-51-18 > CAYJSE01 > CAYJSE01. Next base: position 3,147 of record CAYJSE010000042.1, read on the forward strand.
ATCGATCTGCGACCAAGCGTTTTTGACCTGGTTGGCCAGACCCACGAGCGAATTGTAAATCCCGATCACGTATAAAACGGCCAAAACGACAACAGCCAACAACACCCACAATACGATCATATTATCTCCTCCTGTTAATCGACAGGGACAGTCCCGGGACTGTCCCTGAACACTTCGGACAAGAAGCTAGCTATTTTGTCGCCCTTACTGCCTCGCTCCAAAATAGATTTCAGCTCTCCCTTATCAAACCAAAATCCATCACCTTTAGGACACTGGTCGAGCACGATTTCCGAACCCACGTCGACCACCCCCTTGTCCATCGCGCGGTCGCAGATCGGGCACCGGTGCTTTGAGTTATGCTTCTGTCGTCGCAGTGTCAGCGCCGCGGCGCCCAAAAGCTCAAGCTCACCTTTATCCAGCCATGTGCCGCCGCAACGCAAACAATGATCCACTTCGATGCGGTCGTATTCGTAGACAAGCATGTCTTCCCGGCAAACCGGACAATTCATAGCGATTACTGGTTAAACAGCCCCTTGATAAAGGTTTTGATCGGCGACTCTTTCTTTTCCGCCTGCTGCTTCATCGCGTGCCCTGGCGGTACTTTGCCTTTTTTGGCTAATCCTGGTGGTAAATTTTTGGCCGGTTTGGCTGACTTTTCACCCGTCAACACCTCCGCCACCGCCTCCGCGGCCTCATCCGCGATGCGATCACCGGCCGACACCGTCTTTTTCGAAACTCGTCCCGGCGGATCCGCCCACAAAGGACTCACGATTAACGACAATACTAGAACCAACACCCATCGCTTTTCCATCGCGCACCTCCTCTAGAAAAGACTCTTAAATTTCTCAGAAATTTTGTCGATTGCGCTTCCGCCGCCTTCACCGCCACCAGCCAATCCCGACGCGAGCACATTTTTCAAATCGTCGCCCACGAGCTTCATGAGCGCCTCATGAAATCCGCCAAACGACGGTGCCTCGGGCGTACCGCCAATATTGAACTTAAGCTCAAAGCTCGGGCGTTTATTCAGAGCCGCCAGGATCGGCCCATCTACGCCGCCGAAAAATCCGAGCGTTTTTTTGGAAACAATAACGTGGTCCTCAATTTTGATGTGGTTTTTGGATTCTAGCACCTCGCCCTGGATGCGGGATTTGCTGTCCAGCGACAAAAACCCCCTTTCAAATGAAACGGGCAGTGAGCCCTCATAGAGCGGCGCGAAAGCGCCTAGGTCAAGATTCCGGATATCGGCATCGGCCGTCGCGCCGTCTTTTTTGCTGTCCACATCGAGCGAAAATGCGCCGCGCTTCTGGAGCTCAAAATCGCCCTTGGCTTTTAGCGTGCGAAAGCTGACTTGGTTCGCGCGATTCAATCGGAAACCTTTCATTAAAATATACACGTTCCGGATCGGCGGGATCTCGCGGCCGCCCTCCCGCAGCGCCGCGGTGCCGTTTTTCAGCTCCAGATGCCGGATGCCAAACACCGTGTCGGCGGCCGAGTCAAAGCGGACGCGCCGTCCGCGAGAAAGCGTCGCGACGTTGGCAGAAACCGTTTTGTCCGTTTCCTTCTTTTTTTTATTCATCTCGGAGACGCGCTTAAAGTTTTCATAGAGCTTGCCGTACCAGTCGCGCTGTTCGGCGCCGAAAAACCCTTTCACCTTTTGCCAGGAACCCGCGTCCGCCGGCGGCATCGCGATTTTCTCAAAATTGAGCCGGCCATTTCTGTCCTTCACAGCCTCAATTTCGACGCGGCGAAACGACAGCGTTGAAAGCCAGATCTCTTTTTTCAAGAGCGCCCAGAGATCCACGCGGGCGGCCACATGCCCCGCGCGGAAAATACTCTGTTCCGGGTTGTCGGGATCAAAGATTTCAAACTCCGACACGCCCAATGACATCAAAAACGGATGGAAACGCACACCGTCGATGTAGATCTTGGCTTTCGTGTACTGATTGGTAAGCCCTTGAGCGTGACGCGTGATCCACGGCGACAGGCCCCACGCGACGCCGAGATCGATCATGGCGAGCGTCCCGACCAAGATCAGGATGCCTCGCAGATTAAAAACGCCGACAAACTTTTTTACGCGTTGTCTTTGGGCCACCAGGAGTAGATCCATTTGACGATGCCGAGACTTCTCAGCCAACGAATCGCGCGCCACTTTTCTACCTTTTCGGCATAGCGCTTTCGGTAGGCCAAAATTCCGCGGCAGACCAGCCAGTAAACGGGAAACGTGAGTGCGGCGGCCAAAAGCGCACCACCCAGCACCACCGTATGGTTCAAATTAAGCAGCGCCAAAACCGGCGCGTGCGTGACCCAGCTCCATAAAGGATAGAGTGCTGGTTGATTCAAAAGAAAAAATCCGAGCTGGTCCGCCAGATACGCGAATCCTAAAAGGTAAAATATCTTCACGATCGGCAACACGATCAGCGTCGCGGCCTTGTTCATACGGAAAAAGAAAAACGCGAGCCACAGAAAAAAAGCGTGGGAGCCGGTGATCGGCGTGAGTCCGATATAAAGCGCCATCGCCGCCCCGGCCCCCACCCCGGCCGGAGACTGGTTAGACTGAAACGCTTTGACAAGACTGATCACCGATCGAATCATAAGATTAGCTTAAACGATCGCACTCCTTGCGTCAAACGGATTGCGCAAGTATAATGCGAAATCATCATGACAGAAAAACCCCGGTTTTATGATGCGGTGTTTAGCCGCATCGTGTCTCTGTCCTCCACCGTCAAGCACTTTGTCTTCGACTATCCCAAAGACGCGGATCTTGGCTTCACGGCCGGCCAGTTTCTCATGGTCCACCTGGAAAAAGACGGCAAGCCCCACAAAAAACCCTACTCGATCGCCTCCTCACCCTCGCTTGGGAAAAACAGGCAGATCGAGCTTTGCATCAAGCTCGTGGAGGGCGGCTACGTGTCGACGTATTTTTTCGACCGCAAAGAAGGCGACGCACTGCACACGTCGCTTCCCTACGGCGTCTTTACCGTCAAAGAACCCTGGCAGGACAATCTCATCTTTGTCGGCACCGGCACCGGCGTGGCGCCGCTTCGCGGCATGATCCAAAATCTATACGAAAAGGGCTGCACGAAAGATACCTGGCTTATTTTTGGCAACCGTTACGAAACGGACATTCTTTATCTCGACGAGTGGCAGGAACTGGAAAAAAAACACCCAAATTTTCATTTTATCCCGACCGTGAGCCGGCCCAAGACCTGGAAAGGTGAAACCGCCTACGTGCAGGAAATCGTCAAAAAAACTTTCGGCGGAAAAACGGAAGGTCTTGATTTCTACGGCTGCGGCTTGGTGCCGATGTGTCAGCAGTTAAAAACCGCGCTCTTGGAGATGAATATCCCGAAAGAGCGGATTCATTTCGAGCAATTTACCTAAAGAACCCAACCTTTTTTTCTATAATCTTCCAACAATTTCTTGAAATCGCCCTCGGCTCCACGGGCGACCTGCGTGCAGACAAAGATCAAAACGGAAAACTGCCAGCAGTCGGCCTTGCCCGTGACCAGCCCCGTGTGCACATCCTCGTCGCGCTGCAACAGAGCGCGGTGGTGTTCCAACGCTTTGTTTAAAGACCCTTCAAAGACTTCCAGTCGGTCAGTTTTGTTGTTGTAGCGCAAAGAAGGAAACTGAATCCCGCGCACCATGAGAAATGTTGGTACGAAATCGTCACCGACGTGCAAGTCCTCTTCGAAATTGAACCCCTCGAACTGCGGCAGATTGAACGGCAGGATGATGGACGGCTTCTCAACCATGATCGAGCCTTTGCGTACCATGGTGTCGCCACGGTTGACCTGCGACTCTGCTAAAAAAATATAGGGAATCTGCGTCGCCTCGAACGTGTGCAGACCTTGCACGCGCGGACGCACGATCTCGGTGGTCTTGAGCGCTTTTTCCCAGGATTCTTGGATGTTCATATGGGCGTTTGTTTTACCATAATGAAAAATATTGTCAACATATCTCAAACTGACCCGTCTTTAATAGTACGAGCGTGCAGGCGTTGAGCGTCTTTACTCCCGTTATCTTGTCAGGGATCCCGCTCGACAGTCACAAGCTGTACCGTGATATTGTCCAGCCCGCCGTTTTCGTTGGCGCGCTGTATCAGCTTTTCGCAGGCAGCCGGAAGCTCGTGATACAAGAGCGTTTCGACGATCTCGCGCTGGGAAACCATCGTATAAAACCCATCGGTGCACTGAAGATAGATATCACCGACCTCCACGTCCAACTGATAAAGATCAATATCCACGGTATGAAACAGCCCCACGGCACGCGTCAACTCGTTGCGTCCCGTCGCGTGATCGGTTGTGAGCTGTTTCCACTTTCCTTGGCGCAGTTGATAAAGACGCGTGTCGCCGACATGCGCGATCATGAGTTTATTTTTATAAAAAAGCGAAGTCGTGAGCGTCGTCGCCATGCGTTCGTCGGGAGCGAAGTATTTGTTGACGTTGTAAAGCTTGGTGTTGACTTCCTGGATCCAATCACGCAGGAAACTCGCGTCGACAAACTCGTTTTGGGCGTTGAAAATCCTCTCCATTTCGGCGATCGCCTTGTCGCTGGCGAGTTCGCCGCGCGGCATGCCTCCCAAACCGTCGGCGATCAAAAAAAGTGTGCCGCGTTTCGGATCCTCGGGATCCAGGATCGCCATCGCGTCCTCATTATTTTCCCGGATCCGGCCGGGATCGGTTTTTTGGATATAAACGAGCATGCGCTATTTTTTAATCTTAAATTTTGAAAGCCACGTGCAGTATTCGCAGGATGGGTTTAACGGCGGAAGTGTTTCCTGACGAATGAGAGTGCTCGCGTCGCGCAGCTTTTTTTTCGCGCGCGTGACGTCCGTGGCGACGCGAATCGGCTGCACCTGAAACGAGACTTCCCCATTTTCGTGCACGCATTTCGGCGAATAGTAAAGAAGATAGGCGAAGCCGGCCGTGGGCATGCGATTGGCATCCAGAAGCAGGGCGTAGCAGTCGAGTTGATTTTGGTAATACTTGACGGCGTCTTCCTCGGTGGTCGGCGAACCTTTGGTTTTGTAGTCAAAAGGGATATACTGGCCGTCGCGCACCAAAAGATCATCCAGCGCGCCGCTTAAAGCAGCCCCCGATTCCGCGTCCTGGTACACGAGACCCGTGCGCCAGCTTCGCCATAGCTCCAATTTCCCCTGATCCCCGAAAAGCTGCACACCCTGAAAATCCGCGCCCTGCATTTCGGGCGGCAGTGTCTTTTTTTGACGGAAACCGTCAAAATGTACCTTGATCGCGCGGTCCATGCCGGACGGAAGCGACGGGAAAATCCCGCGCGGGCGCTTGATATTTTTCACTTTCTCGAGCCAAAAACACCGCGGGCAGTCCAAAAAGAGATTCAGCGCCGACGGGGACAACTTTGTGGCATAGGTCGACATCACCGGATTTTCTCCTCGATTTGATATAAAACTCCGCGCGCTATTTTGAGATTGGGAATAAAAAATTTCCGCGCTTGAGCTTTGATGAGCACTTTTCCGCCGTCGGTTTTGATCAGATCGACGGACACGTCGTTGCCGTCCACTTTGGCCTTGATGAAACCGGATTCCTTATCGTGATCGGTGATCTCCCCCAGCTCCTCCATGGCTTTGAAGCTCACATCAAACGCGCTAGCCGGACTTATTTTAAACTCGTCCTGGGCGTCATCCTTACCGGTTAACACCACTGCCGCGCCAACCGGCAGAAGCGCGACGCCGGTGATCGCCGCAGCACCGTAAATCATGGCGCTTTTAATCGCGGTGTGTTTCAGCGTCTCCACAAGAAGCGCCGTCACGAGCTGCTCGGGACTCGTGAAGTTTTGAAAATTTTTCTCTTGGATGTTGATCGCATACACTTCCACGTGAAGCTTCTCGCCGCGGCTATAGTCCTTTAGGATCACCCGGCCAAGACTGAGTGTGAGATTGTCGATCTGGAATTTTTGAGAGCTCTCGAGGGCCGCTTCCGCCTGGCTTTCTTGAGTCTGCGCCACTTTGAGAACATCCACATTGAGACGGCCGTTTTTGTCCCGGATAATCACGGCCTCCTTCAAGTTCACGTAGACTTCCGGAAAATAGAGACACCCTTTAAAAATCGACGCGATGTTGGTACGTAAGCGGATCTCAGGGATATCCACGAAAACCCCATTCGGATAACCCTTCGGTTGATCGATGTGAAAGTCCTGGATGCGTATGGAGCCTTGGAGAAGACTTAGAGACAGCCCGCCGATTTTGACTGGTGCGCCGGTCAAGTTAGCGACGGCGGTGGTCACCGCCCACCGCGCAAAACTATTCTTTACCGTGTGGAAAATTCCCGCCAGCAGTGCGACCAGCACCACCCAGGCAATGATTTTCTTGGGCATGCGGTCATTATAGCATGCGCTACTAATTATTTTCGACGACTTGAGATAGGAG
>CAYJSE010000043.1:0-9508 GCA_964372765.1 uncultured Planctomycetia bacterium
CGTCACGGCCGCGGAATCCGCGTCCCAAATCGTGTTGTTCTGGTTGGAGAGAATCATGACCTCGTCCACCCAGCCTTTGTCTTCGCCGGCCTTCCCCGAAGCGTCTTTCGAATAAATCCATCTTAATCTATATTTGCCCGCTACAAGATTTTTCTCAAGACGTGTCCATGCCTTGGACACATCCGCTTCAGTGCCTGAAATTTTGTCCGCCGGATCCGACAGATCCGTTTCACTGGTATCAGCATTAATTTTGTAAATCTTGAAACTCAGAATATCTTTATCTTGTTCGGACGAAACTCTCCAGAAGAATGAAAGCATGCCGTCTTTTGAAAGGTTAAAAATTTTATCGACGGATGAAGACTGCGTATCCAAAAGATTTCGGGCCTCCAGCCCGTAGCCTCCGTCATACGAGGTTCCGTTTTGCACGACAAATCCCTTAGCATTCGTACCCTCCCCTGTGTGAATACCACCCGGCGCATACCCGTAGGGCGCTAGATCCGTAATCACATCCTTGCCTTCGTAAGCCGAGAAGTTCTCGGACCACTCGTAAATATTGCCGACCGTAAAGTTGTCGATCCAAGCCGCGCTGTCCACCACATCGTCGGTGCCACCAGTACCCCTCGAGAATTCCCAACGCAATGTGTGCGTTCCGGAATTGAGCGTCACAATCTCACGCTTCCAGTTCGTGTTGCCGCTGATGGACATAACCGGATTCTCGGAACCGTCCACGTAGAGTTTGAAATTACCCAGAGTCGTGGCTGTTTTCCAGAAGAAGCTGACCTGCTGGGTTTTGGTGAGCGTCACTTCTCTTTCGATGTAGGAGCTCTGGCCCCCGCTCAAAGCGCCAGCCTGTATCGCGTAGCCGCCGGTGTCATAGGCCTCGCCGGTTTGCAAGAAAAAGTCCGAACTCCCGCCGGTCCTGTAGCCATAGAGAGCCATCGCCCTGCCGGTGGAGCTGACATAGCCAAACTGAATGTCGTCGATCCAGGCATTGCTCGGCTGGCCCGACAAACCATCCTCGCGCACATACTCCCATTGAAGTGTGTAGGTGCCTTTCTTGAGCAGCATCTCTTCTTTTTTCCAGTCTGTTTTTCCTGAAATCTCAAGGGGCAGGTTGCCGACACCCGTCTGCAATTCTCCGTTGATGTATAATCTCAACTTGTTGGCGGCCGAAGTATCCGTTTTCCACCAGAAGATCAGTGGCGTGTCTTCGGTGAGCGTGACGGTCTTTTGCAGGAAAGTCCTCTGGCCGCTGGCGATATTCCCGGCCTGCAGCGCGTAGCCGCCGCGGTCGCGGGACACGTTATTTTGGACGAAGAACGCGTCTTCCGTATTGGACGCATAGCCGCTCAGAATCTTGGCCTGGTCTCGAGTCTGCACCACATCACCCTTTACCCACGTGGCGCCTTTGACAGATGTCCCATGATTGATTCTCCCGTCCGCATAGGTGCCGTAGGCATTGTAGACAGTGCCGTCGTTGTGATTGTCCGTCTGGTCGACCAGCGTGTAACCCGTCTTTCCATTGAACTTCCACCATGCCTTACAGTCAGCGCCGTAACCTGAAATATCCGATGTGACCGTGCCGCCCGTCCTATAAAGACCCGCATAAAGATTTTGAATATCGGTTTGCGTCAGCGCCGACCCCCAAACCGACACGTCATACATATCGCCGTTAAAAAACCCTCGGGCCCGCGGATCCGCATAGCGATCGGCGCCGAGCATCCATTTCTCAAACTGCCCGTACCCGCCGCCGGAGCCGGAAGTGACATTGCCCAGCACGGTGTTCAAAATCGTTTTGCCGAGCAGCACACCGTCTTTATAAATGGAAACCTCGGTGCGTGAGTCATCGAGCGCGCGCCCAACGGCCGTGATGAGCTGAGGTCCTGTCGTTTTGGATCCAACCGTGAATTTGTTGGAAGCATATATGCTGCGCAGACTCAGTTGATAGCCGCCGTCTTCAAAGCCCAGGGACAGCACGCGGCTGCGTCCCTGAATGCCGTTTTTCACGATAAAATACTGACCGTCAGCTGTCGATTTCGGGTTGATCCACATGTTGATCGTAAAATCATTGCCGCCGGCGCCGCCGTCATTGATATCAAAATTGGGAAGCTCGACCCAGTCATCCTCACCGTCCAGCGCGAGATAGTCTTTGTCACGCGCTAAAAGAAGCTCAATCTCGTCGACCCAGGCATTGCTTTGGCTGACCGTGGCCACACCATCCTGTCTAAGATATTCCCAACGCAGCGTGTACGTGGTGCCGGTCAGGCTACCGGCCAGCAGGCTAGCCACCTCGGTCCAGTCCGTGGTACCGTCAATCACCGTCCAGTAGTACACTTCACCCTGCCGGTAAATCGTAAATTTAAACTGGTTCGCGTCACTACCAGTAGCCGTCTTCCAGAAAAATCTGAGTTCTTGGTCTCGCGTGATCGTGATATCTTTTGTGATGTAGGAACTATCCTCCACATTCGAATTGTCCGCCAGCGCCCCAGCCTGGAACGCGAAGCCGCCTGTATCTTTTGAAACAGCGCTTTGCGCGAAAAAGCTGGTGCCGCCGAATGTTTTATAGCCGTACGGTGAAAGGTCGGTGAGCGTTTCGTTGATCTTCCGCGCAAAGTCATCGCTAAAGTCCATGTTGCCCAGTTTAATTTCGTCCAAATAGGCGCTGGCCGCGAGCGATGTATCATTGGCCTTTTGATAAACCCACTTGAGTTTGTAGGTGCTGGGGATTGCTGTGGTGAATGTGTCGTTGTATTTTCCACCGACAAGGCCCATGCTGTTAAAGACGACGTTCTTAGCTGAGATCGCGGGATTCAAAGCCGCTTCGGCGCTGTTCCAAATCGTCAGGTTATCGATGGAACCTTTAAAGAATCCACCTCCACCCCAGCCTTTGCCCAGATAGCGGTTCGTCTCACTGATACCGTAGGTGGTCGCGTTGTGCGCGGTGGTGACAAGTAGGACGCCATTTTTATAAATTTTCTGTTCTCCGGCTTTCCAAGTAACGGTCCACTCAGCTGTCTCTCCGAGCGTAATGGCCCCGTTCGCGGTGATGGCATACCAACCGCTCGGCGTGTGCACCCGGGCTAGAAAATTGTTGTATGTCCTATCGTTGGCGATTAGGATGTTGCTGTCAGCGTTACCAAAATCCAGGATACGGCCGTAATTATTGAGAGCATCCCACCGCGCCGTGAAAGAAACTGAAAACTCCTGTGTGTTGCTGAATACCGGGCCCGTGCCCTGCAGATTTACGAAGTCACTGGTGCCGTTGAAATTCATCGCGGCTCCGGGAACCTGTTCAAAGCGCACATTGTCCACCCAGACTCTCGTTTCGGCGGCCACGGTCTGACTGGGATCGTTATTGATAAACTCCCACTTTAAGGTATAGGTCGAGCCCGCGAGGCTTCCGGACAGCGTCTTTTCCACGGTCGACCAGCCGGTCGTGACGCCGTCGACCTTGGAAATTGTGCCCACCACGGCTCCGACGGAATCCAAAATCGTAAATTTAAATTCATTACCACTCGCCCCGGTATCCGTCATCCAGTCAAATTTAAGATCCGTGTTCTCATAAAGCGTGATCGTTTTTTGAAGAAGCTTCGTATCCCCCCGCTTCGTATCGCCGACTTTCAAGGCGAAAAGATCCTCACCGCCGACACCGGCCGCGATTTGCCGCTCCAAAAAGAAACCACTGGTTTCGTCGGTTGAGTAACCACTAGGCAAAGCGAGTTTTGTTTGATAAAGATTCAAAATTTCCGTAGACGCCTTGACCCAACCACCGGTGTAGCCATCGACACCATCATGCAGGCGCTTCACCTCTACATCGTTGATGTAGAAAATCATCGCGTCGTCTTTGTCATCAAGCTTCCAGGCAAATTCAAACGGCGTGTCCACCGAGGCGATCATTTCCTTTGTAATGTAGGTGGAGCCGCCGGCCGCGACATTGTTGCCGGCCTTCAGCGCGTAATCGGAGAGGTACTTCTCGGTATTTTGAATGATAAAGGGCGTGCTCGAAGTCTCCCAGCCGGCCGGCAGGCCGATCGGCCGGTTCGGATCGTAGTTGAATTCATCTTTCAGCATATCCGCGTCAGAAAGAAATACTTCATCGATCCAGGCCGTGTCCAATCCGTCAAACGCAGGATCCGTAACGCCGTCTTTCTCGTACACCCACTTGAGCTCGCTGGCGTTCGCGTCCAGATTAACCGTCACTTTCTGCCAATCTGTCTTGCCTGAAATCGACTGTTTCAACTCACCATCCACGTAAAGGTTGAGCTTATCGCCATCCTCACTCGAGGATTTCCACCAGAAACTCAAAACTGAAGGTCTGTCATACTGCACAATTTTTGTGATCGCAGTGTGCTGACCATCTCCGATCGCGCCCGCCTGCAGAGAGTATCCTAGATTGCCATAAGCTTCGTTCGACTGCACCACGAAACCGGGCGTCCCCGCCTCAATCGTATAGCCCTCCAGCGTCTGCGGCGTCGAGAAATTGTCTGTCGTGGTTGTATCGCCCTCCACGACCACCACTTCATCAATAAAGCCGGCGTCTTTACCCTCCGCCACGGCGCCCGCTTCCTTATAATAGGTCCACCGCAGTGTATACGTGCCCGCCGCCGCCAGCTTGAACGCCTCACGCTTCCATCCGTAATAACCCTGTATTTTCACATTGGGTAGTCCATTGGTCAGCGGCACAACCTCGCCGGTAGTCTTGTTAATAATTTCAAACTTAAAGCCAGCCTTCTGATAGTCGCTCTCCACCTTCCAATAGAACGAAACCTCACCGGCGTCGTTTAGCGTGATCTCTTTCGAGACCACGGAACGCTGATTTTCGCCGATGCGGCCCGACTTCAGGAAATATCCGTTTTCGGTGCTGTTTTCCATCGTGAACGGTCGGTCGCCGGAATTCACGTAGCCGTTCAAGGATCCGATCAGCACATCCGATACCCGGGTGAGCGTCTCAAGCTCTTCCGGCATCGCGAGTGTGAGCGAGTCCAGCACTAAACCTGTGTCTGTCACTTTAAGCTTCACCTGCGCGCGCGTGCTCACCCCCGCCGCTTTGTAGCGCCCATAGATGCTCTCCAATTCGGTGAGACTGTTGATAAGCTCTTTGCGAGTATTAAAAAGTTTACTTGAAGCATTGACCGAAACTGCTTTGCCCATAAACATCAACGTGCCTTCGCTCACGGAAGTGGTGGTAATGCCGGTCACGGCGCCCGTCAAGTTCGCGTAACCGGACGCCGTCGAGATAATGCGGATCTCGGAAATCTGCCACCGGTTGTCGCGTTTGGACGTTTCTATCCGGACAAAGGTGCCGGCGATCTGCGCTTGGTTTGCGTTCCAAAAATCACGGAACGCTTCTTTCGTGATGTTCTTGCCGTCAATATCCTTAATGAGTGTGCCGTCCACAAGATGCATAGTCTTGCCGTCAAACACGACGGTGTCGGCCGCTTCGGTCAGCGACACGTCGGTCACCCGGCCGGTCAAAATGGATTTTCCCAAATAAGGCGTGTCGGCCATGACGAGGATCTGCTGGGCTTCCCAGGTGTCGGCGCCCGTTCGAATCGTCACTAGCTTGATCGTTGTCGGGAGACTATTTTCGTTCAGCTGCCGGCGGATATCTTCGAGTTTCTCGAGACGCTCTTGAAACGTCGCGCCCGTCAACACATTGCCGCTGGCATCTTTGATCATCGTATTATCGGTGACGTGAATATTCTGGTCCAGGAAGTGGACGGTTCCGCCGCCGGAGTCCACGGAATCCATGACCCCATTTAAGACGCTGATTCCGAGCGGATTGTACAGATTGTCAATCACGCCCTCCATCTGTTTGGCCGGCGCAAACGCGACCCGGATCTCTTCGGCCCACCACACCACGTCTTTGGATGCGTACACGTTTTCGTGTTTGGTCACGGTCAGTTCCAGATACGGCTTGCTGTCCGGAGCCGCCGCGGCAAAAATTTCTTTCAGGCGCTCGGCCGTAATTACACTGCCATCCACATCTTTGATAAGGGTCGACCGCACGAAATCCTGATAAACGCCGCTCGCCGAATAACCGGGGGGCATTTCTTCACCTTTCGCGAGCCAGATCTCCGGAAGCACATTGGTGTCGGCGGTGTTGGCATCCACAAACTTCTGTTTGCTGATCTTATTGATTGCGTTTCTCTCGCCCGTGGCGCTGTAGCCGGCGGGGACATCCTCGTCCTCAAACAACCAGATGTCCGGAAGCGTGTTTGTGTCGGTGGTGTCGGCGTCCACAAACTTCTGCCGACCGTCATAGATGTAGTCCGTGAGAGTCGAAAATAGGACGTCCGCGCCGCCCTGTCTCAAGTAACCGACTTTTAACGTTTCCTGCGTCTCCGGATCCCAATCTTGGTCCGGCGCCAGGAACGAATCCAACTGCAAATCGGTAGGAATGCCTGAGATAAATCTCTTTGGATCCGGAACGCCGACGATGCGCACCTCATCGGTCCACGCGATCACATCGCCAGTCGCTAGCACATCGTGGACAAATCGCGACGTGGTCCGCACATACGGTTTTTGGCCGGCAGGGGCGTCTTTGAAAAGCGTCTGAAACTCAGCGCCGCTGATCGTCTGACCCGTGATGTTTTTGATCACCGGCGAAAGACCAAAGTACTGGTACTCACCCGTCGCCCGGAATCCGGAGGGTGCGTTTTCGCCGTCTGCCATCCAAAGCATCTGTGTCCCATCCGTGTATTTTTGTTTCTGGATCAGCTGATAAACGCCGGTGGCCGTGAAACCGGTGGGCGCTGATTCACCCTCCAAGAGCCACAGGTCTTTAGCGCCCGCTTTGGTGTATTTCTGTCGGGCATTCACCGGCGCAGAATTCTGGAAACGAAATTCATTCGTCGCGACGGAACCGGCCTCTGCCGTGGCCCCTTTCGCCAGCCAGTTATAGGACCCGTCTTGTTTTATATAACGCTGTTCGCCCGTGCCCGGTTGATTCAATTTAAATACCAGAGCACCGGACAAGTCACCGCTCATGTAGACATTCTTATCACCCTGTTCTACGGACCACACGTTCTGGGTCGTCTTAAAGAAACCCGGAGGCGGAGGCGGCGTGGCTTCTCCGGAAGAGATCACGCCACTCGCACTTTCGCTTGAATTTCGTGTGCTCTCGGCGCCGCTCTTGGCGGAATTTGAAGCCGAGGCCGAATCCGTGTCATGAATGGTTTGCTGGGCAGTGGTAATAACGATTACCAGACTAGCATCCGGATTCTGGACTATCTGGATCGCGATGTTTGCATAGTAGATTGCCAGATCGGCAGCCGCGCTTGCGAGATCGGTCGCGTCCGCGGCGCCGTCCACGGCATCCGCCGTGGCTTCAGCGGCGGCAACAACATCCCCTGCCAGAGAGATAGTATCTGCCGTAGATGCGTTGGCAGAAGCCGCGGCCTCGGCGGCGGCCAGAGCGGCGGCGGCCGCTTCTCCGGCATTGCCGGCCGATGCAGCATCACCGGCATGGTCGCCGGCTTCGTTCGCAAAATTACGCGCGGCGGCGGCCGCGGTTTGCGCTTCTTGAGCTTTCGCGACGGCTAGATTGGCCGCGCTCTGCGCCTGGTTCGCTTTCGCTTGTGCCAAGTTTGCCTGGGTGTCGGCGTCATTGGCCGCAGCCACAGCCGCCCCGGCCGGTATCAGAGCCGGACGAAGCGGATCCGGATCTTGTTGGGCCGCATTTAGAGCCGCTGCAGCCGCTGACAGAGCCGCGTCTGCCTTGGTGCGCGCCGCGACGGCGGATGCGGCCGCTGCGGCCGCCGCCGCGATCGCCTGATCGGCCAGGCCGGCGACGGCAGCGGACACGGCCTCCGCCGCGTCCGCTCTCAAGTCCGCCACGGTGGCCGACGCTTGGGCCGCGGCAATATCCCCAGAAAAATCCTGCCCTAAATTAAACGGAGGCGGCACGGTTAAATCCGTAACCTCATCTTGACCAAAATAATTAAACTCCTGTATCGAGGTATCGTCAATCACCCTCAAAAGCTTCATATCGGGACCAAACTCGTTCGTGATCACGAGGTCCTCGCTTGCGGGGGACGTTTTTCCTTCACAGGCAGATTTATCAGAGCACTTATACCCTTTTGCCGTAGCTCCCCTGATCTGACCAGTGGCCGTATCGATATCATAGGTATAGAAATAGGCCATGGGTTGCACTTTGTAATCCCGGATCTCATCCTGGGTAATTTTCAAAAGCCGCCCGTTCAAGTCGTAGTAATACACCGCATCGCGCACCATCGTATCCATCAGCGTGCCCGGCGCCGTGTACGGCCCCAGCTCCCCGGCTTTCTTTTTGTGGTAATGGATTGTGACACCGTCGCCATTGACCGTCATCGCCGTATCGCCGTATTTATCAAGGATCGTGACCGAATCAAACGAGTAAAAATTGCCGGAGACGTCCGTGCGCGTGATGATGGTTTTGTATTTCAAATTCGCGTCGGAAGCCGACGCGTCTTTTTTATACTGATAATGGAACTTCACGATCGTGCCGTCGGCCTGCCGCATACGTGCCATCGTCGGCTCCCAAAACGAATCGTGGCTGGCCTCAAACATGATGATCGAGGGGCTGTCACCGAAGTTGTCTCGCTTGTCATCGGTAGTCGTACGGGACAGAAACTCACCGGTGTATTCATAAAAGGTCTCAGAGTGCGTTGGCACGGTGTTGGCTAATAAGGCTTCAACGGCGGCGCAGTTTGCCGGTTCACTCAATCCGTCCCCAACCTTTTCAACAATCTTCATCGCCCGGTCAGCGTAGTCGAGATAGACACGGCCATCCGTAGCCGTATATAACCGGTGAGAAGGTATCGTGGTGTAGTCGTCGTCCCAGGTCAGTGACCCATCTTTCATTTTGCTGTCATAAACCGTGATGGTAACCTTATTGCCCTCGAGCACGGTCTCTTCAAGCCGCGTGGTGTAGTATAGGAATCCTTTGTCATAGAAATAGTGCGTCTTGATTCCAAAATCGTCCATGGAGTAATCAATCTCGGATTCTTCGGTGATGGTATTCAGCGTGTAATAAGTCACAAGCCGCGCCTGGGTCTCAGATTTAGAACCCAACTGGGTGCGATCCAATGTTTGATCAGCATCATCATTGTAGAAGTAATAGGAAATAGCACCGCGGCGATCCTCAGTTTCATCGACTTTCTCTTCTCCCTCCAACCCTACAAAGCGCGTGGTCTGCATCAAATTATTCTCGATGACCGACAGCGTAAGACCCTCGTGGGTAAGAACGCCGCGATAGGTGTTCTGTTCCTTTAAAATATAGCCGGTGGGATCATACTTATAAAACGTGGTGCTCGTCGCAATACTGCTGGCATCACCGTTGAGGCGGCTGTAATTTTTCGAGTAATCCACGATCTCTTCGCCTTTTTCACCCTTGAAATAGATCTCGCTGGTTTTGACTGCCCCACCCCGCACATAAACTTCCTGTTTGGCCATGGCCTTGTCCAGGCCATCCACAGTAAGATCAACGGCTCTGTCATTATCATTTTGATCGCCATAAAAGTACAAA
>CAYJSE010000044.1:0-9063 GCA_964372765.1 uncultured Planctomycetia bacterium
CCCTTCGAGGCAGCTTCCTGGGGAGCTTATTTTAAAGTCAAAGCGGCAGAAATGGCCGTGAAAGAAAAAAGCCAGATGGGACTACTAGCCGGTGATGTGATCGAGTTTTTACCAAAAGCTTTTCTGCTGGTGTAGCTCAGTTGGTAGAGCAGCTGATTTGTAATCAGCAGGTCGTCGGTTCGATCCCGACCGCCAGCTCGAATTGATCTTACGAAGAAAAATGGTGGGCAGGCCAGGATTCGAACCTGGGAAGGCAAAGCCAGCAGATTTACAGTCTGCCCCTGTTGGCCACTTAGGTACCTGCCCGTAAATGAGCACCGGACTTACGACGACAAAGTCGTCGTCAAGTCCGCCGTGCGAATTTACCCCAAAGGCGTTTCCCAAGAAACACCGTGGGGTTTCTTTGCGGCGCCCTAGCGCCGCCATAAATGAATACTCGAGCTGGAGGTCAGGATTGAACTGACGACCTACGGTTTACAAAACCGTTGCTCTACCCCCGCCACAAATCACGGCGGGTCCGTCCAAACGACGCGATTTGTGGCGAGTCCGCCGCGTCGTTTGGCGGAAGCTGAGCTAGCGGTCAGAATCGAACTGACGACCTGCCGCTTACAAGGCGGCTGCTCTACCAACTGAGCTACGCTAGCGCAAAACCTGGGGCAACGTATCTATGATATCGCTCGCCGTAAGCCCCAGTTCGCCGGTTTTCTTCACGGCCCGATCCGCTGCCTTGCCGTGAAAGTACACCGCCCAGCGGGCCGCTTGGAACGCCGATAGCCGTTGAGCTAAAAACGCCGCGACCATGCCAGTCAAAACGTCGCCGGAGCCGCCCTTGGCCATACCAGGATTACCGGTGGTATTTTTAAAAAACCGACTCTTCTCGGCCACCAGCGTCGGATGACCCTTCAACACAAGCACCACATCATAAATCCTCGACAGTCTTTTTGCAAGATTTGCCCGTGCGGCGATGCGCGATGGATAACGCGCATCGAACAGACGCTCAAATTCCCTGGCGTGAGGCGTCAAAACCAGATCCGAAGCGTGCTTTTTCAACTCCGCCGGAAATTCACGAAAGCTGTTCAGACCGTCGGCGTCGAGCGCCGCCGGGACGGACAAATACCGAACGATTTTCCGTACAAGACGCGCCGTCTCTGGGTGAATGGACAAACCAGGCCCGATCGCAAGCGCTGAGATCTTTCGCCAAAAAATAAAGTCCCGGATCAGCTTCTCGGCGCGCAACGAAAGACTGCCCTCTTTCGTTTCAGGCAATTCGAGCACCATGATCTCGGGCGGCAGTTTGCCGAGTCTCGGTCGGAGACCTTTGGGAACCCCGAGCGTCACAAGACCCGCGCCGCTGCGCAGGGCCGCGACGCTCGCCAAAACCGGCGCGCCGGAATAACGCCGGGAACCGGCGAGCACCAGCACATGCCCGTAAGAAAACTTGTCAGTATTTTTCTTGCGAGGTAACAGGGGAAATCCGCCCAAAGGTTCTATCGGTAGACGAGCGTTGCCACAGCCGCCGCATAGTTTTCGGTGTGTGTGAGACTCACCAACGCCGTTTTGATCTTGCGTTTTTTTCTTGTTTTTTCAGCTTCGGCGTGCCAGGCCACATAGGGCATGCCAGTGTCATCATTTAAAATCTCAATATTTTTCCAGCCCACAAAATCTTTCTCGACCTCGCCGAGCGCTTTAAAGATCGCCTCTTTAGCCGCGAAACGCGCCGCCAGGTGCTGGTACGGAAAGCGCCTCGAACGCGCATAGTCGAGCTCGCGGCGCGTATAGACTTTATTTAAAAATGGCCCGCCCCAGCGCTTGCTTGTTTTTTCAAGACGCTTAATCTCAACGATGTCGATGCCGATAGCACCTCTTCCATTTTTGCTTGGGCGAAACATTATTTTACAAGCCCCCGCATTTCTCTCACGGCCTCTTCGAATCCGACCCACAGCGCGCGAGCCACGATCGAGTAGCCGATATTGAGCTCCTCAAGATCCGCGATTCGCAAAAGCGCTCTCACGTTTCGATAGTCCAACCCATGCCCGGCGTAGGCACTGAGCCCCAGATCCTTCGCCCGCCGGACGGAGTCCGCGATTTTTTGAAGCTCCCTTTTGACTTCCCGCGCGGTTCTCGCGTTGGCGTAAAAACCTGTGTGAAACTCGACGGCCTCCACTTCTAGACGCGCCGCTTCCCGAATCACTCTATCCTCGGGGTCGATAAAAAGGCTAATCGCCGTGCCCTGCTTTTTAAAATCATCCACCACACGCCGTAGCGCGGCAGATTTGCGCAGCAGATTCAAGCCCCCTTCGGTGGTGCGTTCCATTCTTTTCTCAGGGACAAGCGTCGCCTGATGGGGCCGCAATATTTTCGCGACTCTCACCACCGACGGATGAATCGACATTTCAAGATTGAGTTTAATCGAAAGCATATTTTTGGCCCGGAAGAGATCCTGGTCCTGAATATGGCGCCTATCCTCGCGCAGATGCATCACCACCGAATCCGCGCCCGCACGCTCCGCGATCTTCGCGGCTTGGGCGGGGTCCGGCCAAGAACCGCCTCTCGCCTGTCTCAAAGTAGCTACATGATCGACATTGACACCAAGACGCATGGGAAAATTTACGCGTTGGAAGCAGGTTCGATTTTCACGGGCTCAATCGGAACCAAAACTTCCACGGTATACGGCTCACCCGTCAGCGGGATGCCCGCGACACTCTCAAGAGGGATTTTCTTTTTCACGGTATCGATACTCTCGCTCACGTCCAAAAGCGCCGTCTCCGCCATCTCGGCCTCCTCCAAAAGCGCCTCGGGACCGATGACGAGCACCTCACTCGGTTTAGCCACCACCCGATCCTCGAGGAGTTTATAACCCTCCTTGGGCGCCGTCGCTAGACGCACACGCACCGGCAGCTTCTTGGCGGTCAGCTTGATCAGTTTATAGGAAGGGTCCGACTGTTTTTCCTCGGCGCGCAAGATAGCGCGGTGCAGATAGTAGTAGCTCGCCACCGCCAGCACCAGCGACAAAAAAATAAGCGCGATCGAGTTTCGAGCCGTCGTTTTCATACGCTACCCTTGCTTTTTGCGGTGACGGCCCGTTTGGGGCCGGTAAAGTTCCCGCAGTTCATGCAGCAGTTTCTCCTCGTCGATTCCGCCAGCCACCTTGCCCTGGTTCATCAGCGTCACGGCGCCCGTTTCTTCAGAGACCACGATCACCAGCGCGTCGGTTTCCTCGCTCAAACCCAAACCCGCCCGGTGGCGTGTGCCCCAAGATTTTAAAACACGCGGACTCTCGGAGAGCGGCAAAAGACATCCTGCCGCGGCGACGCGCCCTCCTTGAATGATCACGGCTCCGTCGTGCAGGAACGTCCCCGGCATGAAAATCGTGACCAACAGTTCAAAACTTAAAGCGCTGTCCAGCGCCACACCGGTTTCCATGAAAGACTTGAGACCCACCTGACGCTCGATCACGACCAGCGCGCCGACTTTATTTTTGGACATCCAAAACACCGCGCGCGCTACCTCATCGACGGCTTTTTCTTCTTTCAAAAATATCTTGAACAGCGGGTTTTGCCCGAGGCGAGTGAGACCGCGTCGAATCTCGGGCTGAAACACGATCACAAAACCCAGTATCGAGATCGGAAAGAGACTCGCGAGCACCCAGCCGATGGTTTTCAGCTCCAGCGCTTGGGAAATAAAAAATAAAAGCGCCAGAAACAAAAGCCCCTTGATAACCTGGATGGCGCCGCTATCCTTGACATAGGAAAGGAGGATAAAATAGGCCGCCCACAGAATGGCGACTTCGACACCCGGACGCCAATACGTCAAGATTTCGGCTAACGGCACGCGTCCACCATACGCGCGACTTGCCGGTGCGCGCCGACGTCATGCACTCTCAAGATATCGGCGCCGTTTTGAATCGCGATCGCCGCGGCCGCCACCGAGCCGTAAAGCCGGTCACCCACCGGAACACCGAGCACATGACCGATGAACGATTTCCGCGACATGCCGGCCAGCACCGGAAGATTCCATTTTTGAAACCGCGTAAGATTTTTTAAGATTTCCAGATTTTGCCCCGTGGTTTTTCCAAAACCAAAGCCCGGATCCACGACAACGCTCTGCGGCGCGATCCCCGCCTCCAGCGCCGTTTCCAGGGCTTTTCCTAAAAAATTCTCGATCTCTTTTAAGAGATGACGATAAACGGGCTTTTTCTGCATCGACTCCGGGCTTCCTCGCATGTGCATCAGCACCACGCCGGCGTGAGCGCGCGCGATGCGTTTCGCGAGCCTCGCGTCGGCTCTGAGCGCGTAAATATCATTGATCAGAACGGCGCCCAGGTCAAGCGCCATGCACGCCACTTCATATTTATAGGTGTCCACGGAGATCGGGATTTTGATTTTTTTGGATAGCCGCTTAAAGATCGGCTTGAGGCGCCGGATTTCTTCGCCGGCTGAGATCGGCTTCGAACCGGGCCGGGAAGATTCGGCGCCGATATCCAGAATATGCGCTCCTTCGCGCTCCATGCGCAGCGCCTCGGCCTCGGCCGCCCCGGGATCCAAAAACAAACCCCCGTCGCTAAACGAGTCGGGCGTCACATTGAGCACGCCCATAATCTTGGTTTCCGATCCGAGGCAGAAGCGGTGGTTTCTTAAAACCAGCTCACGCGGCCGCTTTTTCAATCCCGACGATTTTGCGCACTTCATCGGCATCCAGCACTTCCTTCTCCAACAGCGCCTTGGCCAGCGTATTCAGTTGGTCCATGTGGGCTTGGAGCTGGGTTTTTGCTTTTTCGTAAGCGTCGTCAATGATACCCTTGATCTCGAGGTCGATGAGCCGGGCGGTGTCGTCGCTGTAATTTCTCTCCTCGCCGAGATCACGCCCCAGGAAAATCTGATGCTCACGCCGGCCGAGCGTCAGGTTGCCCATCTTGTCGCTCATGCCAAATTCACACACCATGCGCCGCGCGATTTGCGTGGCGATCTCAATATCGTTGTGAGCGCCAGTCGTGATCTCCTTGAACACGAGCTCTTCCGATACGCGGCCGCCCATCAGCACCACGAGCTTCCCGAGAAGTTCCCGCTTGGTCGTGAGATACCGATCTTCGATCGGCACCTGCATCGTGTATCCCAAAGCCGCGGTACCGCGCGGGATGATCGACACCTTGTGAAGCGGGTCTGCGCCGGGTGTCAACAGAGCCAACAGTGTGTGCCCGGATTCATGATACGCCACGACTTTTTTCTCATTTTCAGAAATAATACGGCTTTTGCGCTCCGGACCCGCCATCACGCGCTCGATTGAGTTCTGCAGTTCCTCTAGACCCACACCCTCTTTATTGTGTCGCGCCGCCAATAGCGCGGCCTCATTAGCGAGATTGGCCAAGTCCGCACCGGAAAAACCGGGTGTCTGACGCGCGATGGCCGTAAGATCTACGCCCGGGGCCAGTTTTATATTTTTTATGTGAACTTTTAGAATCTCTTCTCTTCCTCTAAGATCCGGCCTGTCAATCACAATGTGGCGGTCAAATCTCCCAGGTCTTAGCAGCGCCGGATCCAAAACATCCGGTCGGTTCGTCGCCGCGACCAAAATCACAGCCTCGGTGGTGTTGAATCCATCCATTTCGACCAAAAGAGCGTTTAAGGTCTGCTCACGCTCGTCGTGGCCGCCGCCGATACCGGCAAAGCGCTGGCGGCCCACCGCGTCAATTTCGTCGATAAAGATAATGCAACCGCGGCCCGAGGTTTTGGCGCTTTTCTTGGCCTGTTCAAACAGGTCGCGCACGCGTGAAGCGCCCACGCCGACAAACATCTCGACAAAATCAGAACCGGAAATGCTAAAAAACGGCACATCCGCTTCGCCGCTCACCGCTTTGGCGAGCAGTGTCTTGCCCGTGCCCGGCGGGCCCATAAGGAGCACACCTTTCGGGATTTTGCCGCCCAGACGCTGAAATTTTTTGGGATCTTTCAAAAATTCAATGATTTCCTGAAGCTCCTCTTTGGCTTCTTCAACACCCGCGACGTCTTTAAATGTTATTTTGAGGTTCGAATTAAGCTTGGCGCGCGAACGGCCAAACGCCATGAGCCGCCCGCCCCCCGCGCCGCCGGCGCCGCGGTACATTAAAAACCAAAAAAGACCCACGAAAAGCACGGGGCCTATCACCGCGTAGAGAAGCTGTACCCAGAACGTGCGCTCAGGTCTTATTTCGTACTTGGGAAGATTGCTCCTTAAAAGTCTTTCGATATCCGGATCGCGGTCCGGCAGTGTGACCCGGTAATGTTCACCGGTGGAAAGCTCGCCGGTCAGCTCATTGACGACGCGGGCGCCGGATTTGAATGTCCGGGTTTCGGGGTTGGACTCCAAAATCGTAAAAAATTCGCTGTAACTCAGCTGTTTCATTTGGCGATCCGTCGGCATTTGGCCCAGCCGCGCCAGATAAAACACGCTCAAGAAAAGAAATATCCATAAAAATATCGAACCCGGAAACCATTCTTGGGAAGGTTTTTTGGGGGATGGTTTGGGAACGCCCGTGGTCTTTTTAATTCCATTCATGGTGTGGGATTATAACAGAGTATCGGACTCTTGACAAATACATGCGTACTTCTTATACTGGCTGTTCATGAAAAAAATCAGGGTCGCCCTCATCGGCGTGGGCAACTGCGCCAGCTCTCTGGTGCAGGGCATCGAGTTTTACCGCCGCGCCAATCCTTCGAAAGCCCGCCAGAACGCGCTGGGTCTCATGAACTATGAAATCGGCGGTTACCGCCCCCAGGACGTCGAGATCGTCGCCGCGTTTGACATTGACCGGCGTAAAGTCGGTTTACCCGTCAAAAAAGCGATCTTTCAAGCACCCAACTGCACGACACTCATCACGAATCACCTCCCCGCTCCCAACGTGACCGTCCAGATGGGGCCGGTGCTGGACGGCATCGCCGAACACATGAAGGATTACCCGAAAGGCAGAACCTTCTTGGTGAGCATGGCCAAGCCGGTGAACGTGGTTAAGGTCTTGAAACAAAGCGGCGCCGAGATCGCCTTAAACTATCTCCCGGTGGGGTCCAATAAAGCGACGGAGTTTTACGCCGAGGCGTGTCTCGAGACCGGGGTTAGCATGGTCAACTGTATCCCCGTTTTTATCGCCTCAAATCCTTCTTGGGCCAAGCGTTTTGAAGAGCGTGGTATCCCGATCGTGGGGGACGATGTGAAGTCGCAGGTGGGCGCCACGATCGTGCACCGTACGCTCGCTAAGCTCTTTGAGGACCGCGGCGTCAAGATTGACCGCACTTATCAGCTCAACACCGGCGGCAATACAGATTTTTTAAATATGCTAAACCGCTCCCGGCTTCAATTTAAGAAAATTTCAAAAACCGAGTCCGTGCAGTCCCAGCTTGTGGAGCGCCTGACAGCCGAAAATATCCATATCGGTCCGAGCGACTACGTGCCGTGGCAAAATGACAACAAAGTCGCGTTTATCCGTATCGAGGGCCGTGGCTTTGCCAATGTGCCTCTGCACATGGAAGTGCGCTTGTCCGTCGAAGATTCCCCCAACAGCGCCGGCGTCGCCATCGACGCGATCCGGTGTCTCAAGATTGCCCGAGAGCGGAAAATCGCAGGCCCTCTCTACTCCGTCTCGGCCTATCTCATGAAACATCCCCCGAAACAACTGCCCGATTCCCAAGCCAAAAAGCAGGTCCAAGAATTCATCGCCGGCAAGCGCAAAGACTAAAAAATCAGGCGCGAAGGGTTCTCAAAAATCCGCTCAAATTATAACCTCTCACAGCACGGGTTATAGGAAATGACTCGTTCTTGGATAAACAGACAAGCGAGCTATTGACAATAGATACTTTGCCTTTTTGGTTTAGGGCGGTTAGACGGTCGATCGGCTGAGCCATGTGAGAATCGGGGCTTTGAGTCAATTTGATCTCGCAGGTTCGGATTACTCCCCGCCTTTCTTCGATAATCAAATCAACTTCCAACCCGTTGTTCGTCCGGTAGTAAAATAGAGGCGCCGAAAGACCTTGATTCGTAAAGCGCTTTAAAACTTCCTGAAGAACAAAATTCTCAAAAATCGCCCCGGCCTGCGGGCCGCGCGTAAAAGCATTTTTATCCCGATTACCCAGAAGATAATTTACAAAACCAACATCGGTAAAATAAACCTTTGGAGATTTTACGAGACGACTCCCCAGGTTGACATAATACGGCCGCAGCAAATAAATAACATTGGAAGCCTCCAGAATTTTTAGCCACAGCTTTACGGCATGAATGGACACCCCAAGGTCGCTGGCTAATGAATGATAATTCAGAATTTGAGCCGTTCGCGAAGCCAAAAGAAAGATAAAATCACGAAAATGCGTAATTTTTTCAAGCTGGTAATGTGGCTGCACGTCTTTTTCAATGTACGTCGAAAGATACGAAGCAAACCATCGTTCGGCGTCGCTCGATGGACTCACAATGAGTTCCGGATAAGACCCTCTGGAAGCTCGCAAAAAATAATTCCGGCTTTTCTCAGATCCCTCCTCGATCGACATCGGAAGCAAAGAAAAAAGAACCGCGCGGCCGGCCAAAGTTTCTTGGAGATTTTTCATCATCGTAAATTGTTGGGAGCCGGTCAGGATATACTGACCTTTTTTTTGAGAACGGTCGGCCCGAATTTTGATATAACGAAGCAGCTCCGGAGCGTACTGGATTTCATCTAAAATAAGCGGCGCCGGGTATTCTTCAAAAAACGCTTCGGGGTCATGCTGGGCTAGCTTGAGGCAACGTGGATTATCCAACGATACACAGTGGTGGGTCTTTTTAAATAAATGCTCAAGAAGGGTGGATTTTCCCGTCTGACGGGCCCCCGTCAAGACGACGACTCGAAACTGCGCAGTCGCTTTACGTAGAGAAGATTCAATCTGTCTTGGATAGTAAGTCATGCCATAAGTATACAATACAAATATGAGCTGTCAACTCATATTTGTATTTTACATCGTGATTCCATTTTAACCCTATTTTTGGAGTTTGCAACTCCAAAATTAATCTAACAGATCGAGTAGGAGAAGAGGCTCAGTAGTAATCCTCTTCGTCCTCTCACACCACCGT
>CAYJSE010000045.1:0-8330 GCA_964372765.1 uncultured Planctomycetia bacterium
AGGCTTTGCGCAAGCGTTAAAGTCTTTTAGCTCTTTGTTCGACTAATTCAGTCAATCAATCACCAAAACTTGTTCCTCAAACGCGGCGGCTACGTTGCGTAGTGCACGGTTCGGGGAGTTTTTGAGCCAGGGAGAAACGGATGTGGAGCGCCGCTTTAAAGAGCATCGAAAGAAAAAGCTGGCACTGATGTGGTAAGCTTCTCGAATCCCGTCCACCGCCGTCAAAAGGCTAAGTACCGGCTGAGCTGGCGTTGGACACGGCTATGGACGCCGGTCGCGCTTTGGGCTGGTTTGATATTGTATGTTTCCAGTATCCCCCATCTAGATAGCGGACTGCCTTATGATTTCATCTTAAGAAAATGTGCCCACGCGGCCGAGTATTTTATCCTTTCCTATTTAATCTATCGCGCGATTCGCTACGCGTCCTGGATTCGCGGTCATCATCAGTTTATTTTTGTGGCTGTCGCGGCATTCAGCTATGCGATATTGGATGAAACACATCAGACCTTTGTCATCGGGCGTCACGGCAGCCCCTGGGATGTGCTGATCGACGGGGTGGGGGTGTTGATTTTTATTTTATTTATTTACCCATCCAGTTGCCCCAGTTCCAGGGCATCACGTTATTAAAGAAACCGACGATACCGTTCAAGAAACCGTTCCAGGAAGCATCCGCCCCATCCCAAGCCGCGCCCGATGGGCCGCTGCCCGCATAGGCACTGATGCACCCTGCCATCGTCAAAACTAAAACCATGCCAACCACCCATGTTTGTTTACGCATAATTTCCTCCCAAGAGCATTTATCCTAATACTTTGACGCGACGTTGTGTTAAAATATTTCTGTCGGCGAGTTGTAGACGGAGTAACGATAAACTCATAGTTGATAGTAAAGCGAGAAGATGGTAGACTTATCGCGGTCGACAACGATTCAAAAAAGGAGAACACATGGCATACCCAGGTGGTAGTGGTGGTGGATTTGGCGGCGGAAGGCCGAAAGAAATGTTTAAGGCGACGTGCGCCGAATGTCAGAAAGAGTGTGAAGTTCCCTTTAGACCCAGCGGAGATAGACCCGTCTACTGCAAAGAGTGCTTTTCCAAGCGCAAAAATAGCGACCGTTAAATAACTTCAGCGTTTTCCAGGGATTTCTACCGGCACTTCCTATCGGGAGTCCATGAGGGTTCTTTTTTATCATCCGGCCATGTAGAGGTTTTCCGAAAACTCGCCTAAACGTGCTATAATCACCGATCTAATGGATACCAAGAAAAACGATTTTTATGGGTTAGGCATCGCCCCGAGTCTTCTTGAGGGCTTGAGTTCCTTTGGTTTCAAGGTGCCGACGCCGATCCAGCACAAGGCCATCCCGATACTGCTCGAGGGCAAAGACCTGATTGGCATCGCGCAAACCGGCACCGGCAAGACGCTTGCGTTTGGTATCCCGATGATTCAGCGGCTTGCCAAGATGAACGGCCGGGGACTGGTGCTGGTGCCCACGCGCGAGCTTGCGATCCAAGTCAACGAAGCGGTGTCCAAGCTGGCACAGCTTTTAAAGATGGGCACGAGTGTCTTGATCGGCGGTGAATCCATCTCCCTGCAGGTCGCGTCCTTAAGAAGAAACCCAAGAATCATCGTCGCGACGCCGGGACGTCTCATTGATCACGTCGGCCAACATCATATTCGTTTGGATGACGTGCATACGCTGGTGTTGGACGAGGCTGATCGCATGCTGGACATGGGCTTCGCGCCGCAGATCGACCGTATCCTCGGGTTGATCCCGAAGGAGTGGCGCCAGACCATGCTTTTTTCGGCGACGATGCCGACGGAAATCCTCAAGATCGCGACACGGCATATGAATCTTCCCGTGCGCACCGAGATAGCGCCTTCGGGCACTGTCGCCGAGAAGGTGACACAGGAGATTTTTGTGGTCCGGCGCGATTTAAAGTCCGCGCTTCTTAAGAAACTGCTTGAGCAGTACAAAGGTTCGGTGCTTTTATTCGCGCGCACGCGCTACGACGCGCGGCGTGTCACGCAATTTTTACGAAAAGTTGGGCAGTCGGTGGCCGAGATTCATTCCGACCGGACGCTCAGTCAAAGAAAAGAGGCCATGAGTGGTTTCAAGTCCGGGAGGTACCGCGTTCTCGTCGCGACCGATATCGCTTCGCGCGGCATTGATGTCAAAGAGATTGAGCTTGTGATCAACTATGACCTTCCCGATGAGACCGAAAACTACGTTCACCGCATCGGCCGCACGGGCCGCGCCGGCCATCCGGGACACGCAATCACGTTTGCGATGCCGGACCAGGAGCGGGATGTGCGCGCGATTGAGCGGCTGATCAAGACATCGCTCGCTTTATCGGCTCACCCTGAGGTTCCCACCGAGCGTTTTGCCGCTGAAAAAAGTTATCGACCGCAGCCGTCGCACGGCCCACGCCGATTTTTCAGAGGTTCTAGAAGGTGAAGCACATCGCAGTCGTCGACGGACTGCGTACGCCGTTTGTAAAGGCGTGGACTTTATTTGACGCGCTGCCGGCGCAAAAACTCGGCGTACTCTGCATCACTGAGCTTTTGCAACGAACCGGGATCGACCTCGACTCAATCGACGAAGTGATCATCGGCTGTGTCGGCCAGCCCATCGACGCCGCGAACGTGGCACGGGTTATCAGTCTGCAAGCCGGCATCCCTAAGTCCACACGCGCCTACACCGTGAATCGCAACTGCGCTTCCGGTTTTGAAGCCGTCACGAGCGCGGTGGAAAAAATCTCAGCGGGCCAGGATGAAATCGTGGTCGCCGGCGGCGCCGAGTCCATGTCCAACTCACCGCTGGTATTTTCCAAAGAGGCGGCCGGGATTTTCATAAAACTACAGCGCGCTAAAACACTGATTGAAAAACTGACAGTTCTTTCCCAGTTTCGCCCCAAACACTTTGCGCCGCAGTCGGCTTTACAGATGGCGCTCACCGATCCCTCGTGCGGACTCAATATGGGACAGACGGCCGAAGTGCTCGCGAAAAAGTTCGCGATTAAGCGCGAGCGTCAGGACGCGTTCGCGCTTCGAAGCCACACCCGTGTTTTAGCCGCGCGCGCCAATCTCCGGGAGGAAATCATGACTGTGTTTGTCCCGCCGACATTTAAAAATTCCGTATCCGACGACAACGGTGTGCGCGAGGGGCTGACGCTTGAGCAGTTGGCAAAGCTGAAACCCGTTTTTGACCGGCGCTCCGGCTCCGTGACGGCCGGCAACTCGTCGCAGATCACCGACGGCGCTTGCGCGCTGCTTTTGATGGAGGAGGAAAAGGCCAAGGGGCTCGGTTTCGAGATTTTGGGAACCATCGCCGCGTACGACTACGTGGGTGTGGAGCCGAGCGAGATGGGTCTTGGGCCGGCATTTGTGATCCAGAAACTTTTAAAAAAGACAGGGCTTTCGCTCAAAGATATCCAGCTTTTTGAAATCAACGAAGCATTCGCGGTGCAGGTGCTGGCGTGCCTCGAGCTCATGGCTTCCAAGGGAATGGGACTCGGTGAAATAAATCCGGACGTCTTAAACGTCAACGGTGGCGCCATCGCGCTAGGTCACCCCGTGGGCACTAGCGGCGCGCGGCTTGTGCTGACCTGCTTAAAAGAGATGAAGCGCCGTGGCTTGCAGCGCGGCCTTGTCTCGGCCTGCGTCGGCGGCGGCCAGGGTGGCGCGGTGCTTTTAGAAAGAAATTAGCGTGGGCGCCTGGGCCCTGTCGGTTGAAGACGGCATCGGTCGTCTCGTCTTTAACGACCCCGCCTCCGAAGTCAATATCCTTACGTTCGCTCATATTCAAGGATTCGATGAAATCTTAAGTTCGATCGCCGAGCGCGGGGATATGAAAGCGCTTCTTATTTCCAGCGGCAAGCCGCGCGTTTTTATCGCGGGCGCGGATATTAGGGAGATCGAGCGTATCCGAAGCGCGGAAGACGCGTTCGCGAAGGCCGAGGCCGGCAAAGCGATTTTAAAGAAGCTTGAGGATTTGAAAATCCCGACGATTTGCGCGATCAACGGCGCGTGTCTCGGCGGGGGTTTTGAGTTGGCGCTGGCCTGCCGTTATCGCGTGGCATCTTTTTCCTCGTTCGTTAAAATTGGTTTACCGGAAGTCAATCTCGGTATCCTGCCCGGCTTCGGGGGCAGCATCCGTCTGCCGCGGCTCGTGGGTCTTTTGAAGTCCCTTCCTTATATATTGACGGGGCGCATCCTATCGGCCGAGGAGGCGCTTAAAAGCGGAATGATAGACCGGTTATTTCCGGAGAAGTCATTTGTAGATGATGCGCTGTCTTTTACACAGGATGTCGCGCAGGGCCGGTGGCAGCGGCCGATCCGAAAGAAATATTTTTTGACCTCGGTATTGGAAGACACGCCTTTCGGCCGATCTATCGTCATGAACCGTGCGCGAAAAGACGTCTTGGCTAAAACCCAAGGTCATTACCCGGCGCCGCTCGCGATCATCGCGCTTGTTGCCAAAACCTACGGATGTACGGGCCCCGACGGGTATCGCTTAGAAAGTGAACACTTTTCGCGGCTAGCCGTGACGGATGTTTCCAAAAATCTGATCCGCGTTTTTTTTCTCACCGAGAAATATAAAAAAACGCGCTGGACCGATTCGCCGCTAAAGTCCGATGGTGTCCAAAAGTGCGGCGTGGTCGGCGCCGGCGTGATGGGCGGGGGTATTGCGCAGCTCGTCAGCTACCGCGACATATCGGTGCGCGTCAAGGACGTGAACGAAAAAGCATTGGCCGGCGCGCTGAAAGAGGCGATGGGGCTCTATCAGGGACTTTTAGGAAAAAGAAAGATCAAGCCGTACCAGATTGAAAACAAAATGAACCTCATTTCTGTCGGTCTCGACAATCGGGGACTTCAAAACTGCCAGATGATTCTCGAGGCGGTAGTCGAGGACATGGGCATCAAAAAGAAAGTATTCAAGGAGCTTTCAGAAGTTGTGGGTCCCGACACGATTTTAGCGTCCAACACCTCGTCGTTGTCCGTGACCGAGATGGCCCTGGACTGTCGTGCGCCGGAGCGTGTCGTAGGCCTGCACTTTTTCAATCCCGTGAGCCGCATGCCGCTTGTCGAGGTGATCCGCGCTGGCAAAAGCTCGACCGAAGCACTGGAACGCACCGTGCTTTTCGCGCGGCGTCTGGGGAAAACCGCGATCTTGGTCGAGGATAAGCCCGGCTTTTTAGTGAACCGGCTTCTATTGCCGTACTTAAACGAGGCGGCGTATCTTTTGGGCGAGGGTTTTCTTGCGGAGGAAATTGACCGCATCGCCGAGCGCTTTGGTATGCCGATGGGTCCGGTGGAGCTCGCCGATCAGGTGGGTATCGACGTGGGGTACAAGGTGGCGCATATTTTAGAGCAGGCCTTCGGCGCGCGCATGAAAGTGGCGCCGGCGCTGGAGGAGGCCAAAAGCAAGGGACTCTTGGGAAAAAAATCCGGCAAAGGTTTTTATCTCTATGATGGCAGAAAGAAAACGGTGAATCCCGAGATAAGACCGGAAGCAGTTTCCAAAAAATCATCCGAGGAGGATGCGCTTAAGCGGATGATTTATATTATGATAAACGAGGCCGGGCGCTGTTTGGAGGAAAAAGTCGTCGATAGTCCCGCGACCGTGGATGTCGGCATGATTCTCGGCGCGGGTTTTCCGCCGTTTCGCGGGGGACTTTTGCGCTACGCGGATTCGGCAGGGCTGGGGGAGGTTTTAAAAGACCTGGAACGCTTTAGCCGTGAGGTGGACGCAAAGCGTTTCGAGCCGAGCGCGTATTTGAGGGACCGGGTGAATCAAGGAAAAAATTTTCATGAGTCGTAAAGTGCTTGTGTTTACTTGGATGATGGTTGTACCATTCTTGGTGGGGGCCGAAATGAAAACCAAGGGCAAGCTCGAAATCTACAATGCCTCGACCGGCGCCGCGGAAGTGGTGGATCCGGTTGTTAAGTCCGACGCGGAGTGGAAAAAGATTTTGACTCCTGAGCAGTACCAGGTGACGCGCCAAAAGGGCACCGAAAAAGCGTTTAGCAAGCAATGCGCGGTTCCTCCCTCCGGCAAAGGGATCTACCAGTGCGTCGGCTGCGGCACGGATCTTTTCGCTTACGGTAGAAAATTTGAGTCCGGCACCGGCTGGCCGTCTTTTTGGGATCCGGTTTCTGGGCTCAACGTGCGCATGGAAGACGATCACGCTTTTGGCATGCGCCGCACGGAAGTGTCCTGCGCGCGCTGCGGCGCGCACTTGGGCCACGTGTTTGACGACGGCCCGCCGCCCACCGGCAAACGCTACTGCATCAACACCGTGGCGCTCAAGCTTCACACGGAATAAAACCTGGGGTATAATGTTTCTAAATTTGGAGGAAGATCAATGCGAGAAAATACTCTTATTTCACTTCTAGCCCTAGTCCCTTTTTTTCTCGTTTCCGGTTGTGCCACGACGCAAGGCCCAAAGACGAATGTTGGCCCTGACATGGCCGGCCAAGTGCAGATGCTGCAAAATGAACTGCAGGTCAAGGACCAGCAAATCCAGGATCTGCAATACGAGATCGAAACGTTGAAGCAAAAGCCGGCCTCTGCATCCGTGGACAAAGGAAATATTGTCCGTGTAAAGGGTGTCACGGTGGCGGATGTGCAAAAGGCGCTCACGCGCGCGGGGCTGAATCCCGGGCCCGTGGATGGCAAGGCCGGCAACCGCACCAAAGAAGCGATCAAGGAGTTTCAGCGGCGCAATGGTTTGAAGCCCGACGGGATCGTAGGCGAAAGAACCTGGTCGTACCTGAAATAACTTGTAATGTTTATACACATGGTGCTTTTCAAAATCAAACCGAAGAATGTGCCGGTCTATGTCAGAGACTGCAAGATGTGGCATCGCGAAGCGGCCAAAGCCAGCGGCTTTATCAGCTATCACACGCTGTTCCGCGTGAATGAAAAGCACCACTACGCGTCTTTCTACATGTGGAAATCCGAAAAGGACCACAAGCGCTTCATGGATAAACACCACGACCGGCTCGTATCGCTTTCTAAATGTCCGGTCGGGGTTCTGGGCTACTACAACTTCGTCACCCATTAATATTTCCCGCTAGAGGTTCTCATGTCGTCTTTCCAGTCCGTGGCGCTGCTCTTACCGGAAATTAAAGAACTTCTCGAGAAAAAAGACTTCGCGCTTTTAAAGCAAGTGCTTCGGGAGTGTAACCCGATGGATTTTGCCGACTGTTGGAAGCGTTTTGGTGAAGAGGAGAGACTGCAGATTTTTAAGTTGATCCCTACCACCGCGGCGCTCAAGCTTTTTGAAATCCTGGATGTGGACGATCAACGCGCGCTATTCGCAAAATTGAGCGAAGAAAATGTGACGCCGATTCTGGAAGGCATGGATTCGCCCGACTTGGCGCGTATCTTTCACAAGATGTCCCCCCGCGCCGTGAAGAAAATGACCAGTCTTATCAAGCAGCAGGGGGCGCTGGCCCACGTCGAGCTTCTCATGAAGTATCCGCAGCACACGGCCGGCAGTCTCATGCATCCCGAGTTTGTCAAGCTGTCCCCGAAGTTGACGGCCCGGCAGGCGCTTTCGACGCTTCAGGCGATCGTGCGCCCGAATCAAGGCGAGCATCTTTATTATCTTTTTATGACGGAGGATGACGGGAAAGTCGTGGGCAGTCTCACGCTGCAGGACCTCATCTCCGCTCCGCAGGATGAAACGCTCTCAAAGATCATGACATCGGTGGACGCGATCAAAGTCAAACCCGAAACGGATCAGGAGGAAGTCGCCAAACTTTTTACCAAGTATCGTCTGAACGCGGTGCCGGTGGCCAACGGCGAAGGTCAGTTGATCGGGGTGTTGACGGCCAACGATATCTTGCCGGTGTTGCGCCAGGAAGCCACGGAGGACATCGCGAAGATGGTGGGTACGCAGGCTTCGGATATCAAGGAACGATCTGTTTTCCGGATCATCCGTTTGCGGATGCCGTGGCTGGCGATGACGTTGTTGGCCCAGCTTTTGGTGGCGACCGTGATCAGTAGCTTTGAAAAAACGCTGGGACAGATGCTGATCCTGGCGTCGTTTCTGCCGCTCATCGCGGCGATGGGGGGCAATGTCGGTTCGCAGTCGGCGATGATCATGGTGCGTTCGCTGGCGCTGGGGACCGTGAACGGAAATCACAAGCTCCGCACGATTTTCCGCGAGTTTCGGGTGGGTCTTGCGCTGGGTATTTTGTACGGAGTGAGTTTGGCCGGTGCCGCGCATTTTCTCTATTCCGGCCCCGCCGTGTCGCCGCATTTTCCTCTCATCATCGGCGTCAGCATCTGCTTTTCGATGACGTTTGCCGCGACGATGGGTTCC
>CAYJSE010000046.1:0-5238 GCA_964372765.1 uncultured Planctomycetia bacterium
GCCGCCAAGATACCGATAATGACGATCACGACCACAAGCTCCGCCAGCGTAAAACCTCTTTTGTCCCTTAGTCTATTCATCGATGAACCCTCTCTCTTTTATGAAGTGATTACACATCATTATGAGCAAAGTATACATGATAACCAACAATATTGTCAAATTATTACTTGGAATAATCAGCCTTTAGCCCCCTAGACAGCTGGGCGGGGGAGGTGGCTCGCAGCCCTCAGTAAGACCCCATGCCCCGACAGCGCCAAAATCCGGATGCTGGTCATTTCCAACGTACCAAAATCCAGCCGGGATCGTCATGGTACCATAGGCACTTTGGATATATTCCGCTTCCGCCACGTCGTTGAGATAAAAAAAAGCACGCTGGCCGTTAATCTGATTCAGCGGCGCGATGGTGAAATAATCCCACGCCGGATCGGCGGGCGTAACACCTGGACTGGAATCGCCCGGCTGCGCTACACCTAGCCCAAAAAAATCCTCGCCGTTCTTCGGATACGTCCCATACTCCATGAAGTAGAGAAGCAACACCTCGCGCAGTGACTCAACCGTGGCGCCCGTCGCCACGTACTTAGCCCCGGTGGTCAAATCAACGAGATTGGGCGCGGCGGACGTTGCCAAAATCCCGACGATCAAAATGACGGCTGTCAGTTCGGCCAGTGTAAATCCGCGTTTATTGTTCTTCAGTTTAATCATTTCTTTACACAAGTATAAACTAAAGTGGCTGCCATTTGCAATTTTAAATCTACATCGACGAGGTCGCGGCGATGGACATGATCCCCCACATCGGCAAAAACACGCCCAAAGCCAAAAGAAGCGCTAAACCTCCCATCAGAAAAACCATTACCGGCTCAATGTAGGTCGCGATGTTTTTAACCATCGAATTTACTTTGTCGATGTAATAGTCGGATACGTGCTTTAAAAGTTCGTCGATTTTGCCGGACTGCTCACCGGTGGCCACCATCTGCACCACCATCGGCGAGAAAAAACCGGACTGCTGCATCGGTTCCCTCATGCCGCGGCCTTCGTTGACGCTGCGCCGCACATCGAGCACCGCTTTCTCCACGACAGCGTTGCTGACGGTTTTGGAGACAAGCTGCAGCGCTTCCAGGATCGGCACGCCGCTGGCCAGAAGATCGGACAGCGTTTTGGCAAAGCGTCCCATCGCGAGATTAAAAAATATCTCGCCGAAAAGCGGCATTTTGATTTTGATGAGGTCCCAAACATACCGCCCTTGAGGCGTACGCACCGCGAACCGAAATGCGATGATAAAAACGATGATCACACCCAGAGCGCCCAGCCACTGGTGGCGCACGACGTGGTTGATCCCCAAAAGAATCTTTGTTGGAAGAGGCAAATCGGACTTGTACTGAGCGTAGAGACTTGTGAATTTCGGCATAATGAACGTCACCACAAAAATGAACGCGCAAATCATCGTGGACAACACAATGATCGGGTAGCGCGTGGCAGAGGCGATCTTATCCTGCGTCGCAAGCTGAAATTCGCCCATCTCAACGATGTGTTCCAGCGCTTCCTCGAGTTTGCCAGATGCTTCTCCGGAGCGCACCATGCTGACGTAAAGGTGCCCGAATGTTTTTTCGTGATGGCTAAACGCGATTGAAATCGCGGCGCCTCCTTCCACATCGCGAATCATTGTGGAGATGATCCGCTTAAATCGCGGCAGTTTCATCTGATCGCGCAAAGATGCGAGACTTGCCACGATCGGCACGCCGGCTCGGTGCATGATGAGCACCTGGCGGGTAAATAGGTTGATGTCCTCTAACTTGATCTTTTTCTCGAAAAAAGTGATTTCCTTGGAGCCCAGCGACGAGAGTTTGGCCTCGGCCGAGATAGAAATCGGAATCAGGTTTTGACGCGAGACAGCCTCAGCCGCGTCCTTCTCCGTCGCCGCTGTGATGGCTCCCTCCACCGCTCTCCCCTGTCTGTCTCTTGCTTTATAGTAAAAAGTGGGCATATTTCCCCTCCCGAATTTTCATCATCATTTCTCGGCCACTTCCCAATGCCCACCTTTATCAGGACCTATCCGGCGAATCGATCTGTTCTTTCGCATATTGTTCAGATGATATTTAATACCTGCTTCGGTCAAATGGATTATCTGCGCAAGTTCTTTTCTGGTGATTTGCGGGTTCTTCTTTATCTGCTCGATAATTTTCTGGGTAGTTTTCTGGGTAGTTTTCTGGGTAGTCTCCGGAAGGTACTTCTCGGAAGATATCTGAGCTTTTGCCTGCTCGGAACGGAAGAATATCACTTGAAATCCCGTTTTGACGCTCTCAAACTTCACGCGCACGCCTGTGGCATTACATTCTTCTTTAATGCGGCGCAAACCCGATCCCCAGCGTTCGATATCCTTGGCGAGATAAAAGGCTTCCGCGATTAGCGGGTTTCTGGGATAGCTTTTTCCACGGCCTGCGATGAACTCATCCGGATTATGGTCAAAAGGAAACTGACCGGGGTTATAGATCTCAATCCTATCCCGGTAGATGGCAATCTCATTGCTTTTAGGATCGTAAAAATCTCGGTGACACAAGGAATTGATGATAGCTTCCTTCATGGCGCGAACGGGAATCTCGGGAATCTCGATTCTTGTGCTGCCGGAAAGATCGGCACGCCAATTCATGTGCTCCTTGACATAAACTTCGCTCTTTTCTATCAGGTTAAAAAGAGGCCCTTTAAAACTTTGGATATCCACAAATGTCACTTTATCTTTTCCGGCAAAAACAGCCGCCTGAACCTCAACGCCGCTGTCCTCACAAAAGAGCGCTCGCCCCGCATTGAGCAGCTTTTTGCTTTTAATCAGATGAAGTTTATTGAGAACATTGCTCGCTGAATCATAAGCGTATTCAATACGGCCGGCTTTGCGCCCTTTCTCAACAAATTTTTTAACGGTCGCAGCATTAATTTTGGAGAGTGAAAAATCGGAGAGTTCCGCGCCCCATGAGTAGGCGTAGTTATTTTTCTTTTCAACGAGACGACGAAGCTCGTCCACTGAAAGCTTTTTATCTTCCTCGCCCATCCGTAAATAATACCGGCCATACGCTGAATAGATCATGTTTTGACCTGTGAAGTTAACGACAAGGCAGTCTTTGCCTGAGAATTTTTTTATCTCGATATCGGGATAAATTTTTGGCTCGAGATGATCAGATATTGATTTGGAAATATCCTTAACCGTCGACTTACCAACCTGCTGACCGGCAACCTTGCCGTCATCCTCGATACCGAAATAGACCGTGCCCTTGCCATGCTTATTCAAAATAGAGCAGATTGAGATAATGGCCTCTTTAAGCTCAGAGGTTGATTTTTTAAGCTCTGTGGTTTCGTTTTCTTTGAATTTTGTCATCGAATTTTACTTTTTGTGCTGGTCCTCAACTTGACCACTCCCGGAATAAATATGCGTCGTCATTTCTACACGATAAATTTGTGTCGTGTCATTACCAGGCCAACCGGATATGATTATGCTGTTAGCGCAGGTAATCTCTTCAACGCGTCATTGCGAGGAGCGCCAGCGACGAAGCAATCTCGTTTTTAAGAGCGAGCTTGCTTCGCTCCCTTCGGTCGCTCGCAATGACAGTGTGGCTAAATATGACACTACCTGCGCTAACGACATAATCATGCAACCGGAAACAGATGGCAACTCTACCTCATTTTGATCAAAATAAGTAAAAACTTGGCATTGTTTTTCCCTCCCCTACTCGTAATGCTTTATCTCAACCCCCGATTTAATCGGGACGCCGCCGGACGACGCGCCACTGGGCAAAATACGAAACGCGACATCCACGCGGTAAATTTGAGCGGGATCGGATCCATCCCATTCTAAACTACCCGCATCGTAATATTTGAAAAAAACCCCATCCCCGTTCAGGGACTGAATAGAAATATCACCGGGAATACTCGGCGGAAAAGGCGGATCCGTGAAAGAGCAAAGACTGTATGAACTAGTACCGTAGTTGTAGCTGTGCTTGTAGACCGTACGGCCTATCGCGCCGTTAACGTCATCATACGTCAGAATTGTGAGATAATAAGGACAGGCATCGTCGGGAACTATCGACCAGTAACTGAGACGGTTGCTGCTTGCTGAAATAACGGAAGGAGAAGGTCCAATCGGATGCGCAAAGCGTATCCCCTTTGAAAAGCTATCCCCGTTTCTTATTACTTCCATCAAATCCCAGGCGGCGTTCTGCAGATGGATCTGCTGCGGCAGATAAAAGAAAAGGTTGATCTGGGGAAGAAAAACGGCCACGAGCGAGGCGGACAATACCGCCATCACAGAGATCGTAATCACGAGCTCCATGAGCGTCCAGCCGCGGCCGCGTCTCATCGCGCTAGACCCCGTTTCCAAACGACGTGTAAACATGGCGGTAGGTGGTGAGCACCGTCAAAGGATTTGAAAAGGGATCCGACGCCTTAGCCACGCGGATTTCGACGATGATTAAATTTTTTGGAAAAGTGGAATCAGACGAGCACGGTTCCGGACCCGCCTTTAGATGGCCGCAGCTCCGCAAAATACTGCGTTGAATTTTTAAACCGGGAAAATCCGGATCGGAGACGTCGTCTACATCTCCATTCAATAAATCAACCGCCGGGATATTTTCGAATTCGGCCATCTTTAAAACCGCCAGGTTCCGCGCGGCGAGGATCTCGTGGGATTGAACAATGGCGGCCGTCTGCTGCCCGAGAAAAAGTGTCAGCCCACCGAGCAGCACTGACGAAACCGCGATGATCACCACGATCTCGACCAGAGTCATGCCCGAATATCTCCTCATTCGATCACCTCGACGGACTGGTCCCAATCGATAATCTCCACCTTGTTTTCCAGCAGACCCGGAATCATTAGACCCGAAATCCTTGCGCGCAACGTCTGTTGAGCCAGGATTTCATTCGAATTTCCAAAAACCCGTCCCGTGGAGGTCATCGACA
Source organism: uncultured Planctomycetia bacterium (assembly GCA_964372765.1). GTDB lineage: Bacteria > Omnitrophota > Gorgyraeia > 2-02-FULL-51-18 > CAYJSE01 > CAYJSE01. Next base: position 4,942 of record CAYJSE010000046.1, read on the forward strand.
AGGTGTAAAAAGGAACTTCTGAATTTAAGGCATTAGGCGGAGTGCCATCCCACAAAACAATCTTATCCGACTGCGAACCGTCGGCAAATGTCCACTGGACCGTCACTTTCACAGCACCCGTATCCGCAAAAGCCGTGTCCCATTCCAGATAGGTTTGCTCCCCTTTGGGGGAACTACATGATGCACCTACTACACAGGGGGAGTAGCTACATGATGACTGAGAATTTTCACATGTGGTTTGATCATAGGTGTCATACCATCTCTCGCCTGAACAAAGATCCTGAGGTTGGTCAAACT
>CAYJSE010000046.1:5338-8258 GCA_964372765.1 uncultured Planctomycetia bacterium
TCATAGGTGTCATACCATCTCTCGCCTGAACAAAGATCCTGAGGTTGGTCAAACTCCACCGTCTGCCCGCTCCGAAAGTTGCCGTTCGACAAAACGATATTCGTAGGCATCTCGCTGGCCGCATACAAAGTCAGTGCGATAGTTGTCAACCGTTCGTTACCCGTTAGATATTCACCCTCCCACCAAACCGTCAACTTTGTTGCCCTGATCAAAAAGTAGTTTTCATCTACACTCGTTGAACACTCCCCGTTTCCTATATAGTCGCCTATATGAATATTACGAACGGCCCAGGCTTGAAGGCGTCTGTATTCGGTGCCGGTCACTCCTGCCGGATCCACCCAATGGACCCGTGGCGCAGTAAACGCTTGTAACTGGAAAAACGCAAAAGCCGCTTGATTTCCTGTCTTAAACTTCTGTGTTGTATAAGTATCCCCTGAAACCGAGTACAACTCATGATCCAGTTCCTTGTAGCGTCTAGTTTTTGGATTAACTTGGCCGCTCGCCCACCATTCATGCACAGATTCCATGATCCCCGCCTGCGCGGCGTAATAGGCGAGACTTTTCATGAATCGGAGTTGCTGGGAGCGGGTTGCTTCAATCACCGCGAAAGTAATAGCAGTCGTCAAAATAGCCGCCACGGCCATCAGAATAATGAGAATTACAAGGCCGAATCCTTTATCGGACCTCATTCTCCCTCAAGCGTGACTCGTAACACTTCCTCGAGAGTGGTAATGCCTTTTAACGCCTTTTGGATGCCGTCTTCGCGCATCGTGATCATGCCGTTTTTTCTAGCCGTAGCTCGGATATCATCGGAAGATGCTTTGGTAAGAATCAGCCGGCGAATCGTCTCGTCCACCACCAAAAGCTCGCAGATGCTGACACGCCCGCCGTAACCCGTCTCCTTGCACTGCGCGCAGCCCTTCCCCCTATAAAATGTGGCCGCACTATCCGAAAGACCGAGCGACTTAAGTAACTTCTCATCCAATTTGTAGCTTTCTTTGCATTTCTTGCAGATCGTCCGGACAAGGCGCTGAGCCAGCACGCCCAAAAGGGAACTCGCGATCAAAAAATTTTCCACACCCATCTCCGAAAGACGCACCACGGCCCCCGCCGCGTCGTTCGTGTGTATCGTCGAGAAAACGAGGTGCCCCGTTAGCGCCGCCTGGATCGCGATGTCGGCTGTCTCGCCATCGCGGATCTCGCCCACCAGGATCACATCCGGGTCCTGGCGCAGGATACTGCGAAGTCCGGCCGCGAACGTTAACCCTGCCTTGACGTTGACCTGTGTCTGACGAATGAGCGTAAGCTGATACTCGACAGGATCTTCGATCGTAATAATATTTTTGTCCATGGTGTTAATGGTATTGAGAGCGGCGTAAAGAGTGGTTGTTTTTCCGGAACCTGTCGGCCCTGTGACAAGCACCATGCCGTAGGCCTTGTGCACAAGCGTTTCCAGACTTTTAAGCGTTTCGGGAGCAAAACCAAGATCCGTCAGACCGATGGAGACCTTGGAACGCTCCAAGATACGCATCACAATATTTTCGCCGTAAGTCGTCGGAAATGTCGACACGCGCAGATCCACGTCGCGGTTTTCGACTTTAAGCCGGATTCTTCCGTCCTGCGGCGCGCGCGTTTGGGCGATGTCGAGCTTCGCCATGATTTTGACGCGGGAGGCCACCGCGAGACTCATTTTTTTCGGAATCGTCGAGGCCTCGTGCAGGATGCCGTCGATGCGGTTTCGCACGCGTAGAAAATCTTCCTCGGGCTCGATGTGAATATCGCTGGCCTTCTCTTCCAGCGCGCGCATGATAATAAAATTCACAAGCTGTATCACTGGCGCCTCTTCGGCGGCCTTCTTGGGGTCGTCATCGATCTTTACATCCTGTTGCTCGTCAAGCTTGTACGCTTTACTGTCGAGCTGTAAACCTTTTTCGTAGGACTTTACCAGATCCGCCACGCCTCCGGACACCCCATAGTGCTGATCGATGGTTCGTTTAATCATGTCGCGCGTGCTGATCACCATCTCCACCTCACAGCCGCTGGTCGCTTTGACCTCATCAAACGCGATCAAGTTGAGCGGATCCCAGGTCGCCACCGTGAGACGATTGCCCACCTTAAAAACGGGGATCACCCAGTGCGCCCGGGCGGTTTTCTCGGGGATCAGGGACAGAAGCTTGGGGTCTATCAGATACTGGGAAATATCCAGAAACGGTATTCCGGAGATATCGGCCTCGATCACCGCGAGCTCCTCCTCCGGAACAGAGCTCATTTTGAGAACGACTTCTTTTAAGGACGCGCGCGTCTTGACGCACTCGGCCAGGATACTCTGCAACTGCGCCTCCCGCAAGAGACCGCGCTGCAAAAGTTCTTCTTTCAGGCGTTCATCATGGGGTTTCATGGACTATGGCTTGGTGCCGGGCATTTGGATGCGGGGATTCTCACGGCGGTTATTGCGATCGATAAATTCCTGGATGAGCTTGTGGTCGCTCGGGGACACTTTCTGAAATTCGATTCCCAGGCGGTATTTCCTCCCGGGCATTTGTTTTGATGTCTTGACGACGCCCACGATCCGCGTATAGTTTTTTTCCTTGCCCTTCTCACCGGAAGGTAAAAGTAAATTTCGGTTTAGAAAAACGTTGATCTTGGTTCCGGCCGGCACGAACGAGGAACTCTCGAGCGCGCAGCCGCTGACACTGAGGTCGATCAATTTCGAGCCGACCGTCTTTTGACGCAGCTGAATATCTTTTTTGGAATGACGATGCAGCCGAAAAGCGGTCTGCACCTCAAACGCGATGCGAAACGCCTTGCGGCTATTCCAAATAAACTCTCCCATTAACTGTCTCCTGTCAACTGTCTACTGAATTTTGGAGGCGGCGAGATTCGAACTCGCGTCTCTAACCTCTGTATCCGCAGCCGCTAC
>CAYJSE010000047.1:0-8204 GCA_964372765.1 uncultured Planctomycetia bacterium
CTTGATCACCTCTTCCAAAATATCCCACACTTCCAGCTTCGCCTTTTCGACCATGCGCTTGGCGCTTTTGATCGTGTGCACGAAACCGCGCTCACGAAGTTTTTTGATAATGAAAGGCTCAAAAAGCTCGAGTGCCATTTTCTTGGGTAAACCGCACTGGTGAAGCTTGAGCTCCGGACCCACCACGATTACGGAGCGGCCCGAGTAATCAACGCGTTTTCCCAGCAAATTCTGACGGAAGCGGCCTTGTTTACCTTTCAACATATCGCTCAAAGATTTGAGCGGGCGATTGCCGGAACCCAGCACCGGCCGGCCATGACGGCCGTTGTCGAACAGCGCGTCCACGGCTTCCTGCAACATGCGCTTTTCATTGCGCACGATCACTTCCGGCGCGCGCAGTTCCAAAAGTTTCTTCAACCGGTTATTGCGGTTGATCACGCGGCGATAGAGGTCGTTCAAATCACTCGTCGCGAATCTTCCGCCGTCCAGAGGTACTAGCGGTCGCAGATCGGGCGGGATCACCGGCACCACATCCAGGATCATCCACTCGGGACTATTGCCTGACTTTTTGAAACCCTCGACGATTTTTAAACCTTTGACGACTTTTTTGAGCGCCGCTTCGCCCTTCACTTCTTTCAGTTCCGCGCGGAGCTTTTCATAGAGCTTGTCGATATTCACATCTCTCATCAGATCGCGGATCGCCTCGGCGCCCATTTTGGCCGTAAACTTTTCTCCGTAGTGCTCAATCATCGCTTGATACTTTTCCTCGGCGAGCACATCACCCCTTTTCATCGGCGTATCGCCCGGCTCAATCACGACATACTCTTCGTAGTAGATGATGCGCTCCAGCTCGCGGACGTTCAGGTCCAGCAGCGTCGCCAGGCGCGACGGCAGCGATTTGAAAAACCAAATGTGTGTCACCGGAGCGGCTAGGTCGATGTGACCCATGCGGTCGCGACGGACTTTGGATAGCGTCACCTCCACACCGCAGCGGTCGCAAACGATGCCCTTGTGCTTGATCCGTTTATACTTGCCGCAGTTGCACTCCCAGTCACGCGTGGGTCCAAAAATCTTTTCGCAGAAAAGACCGTCTTTTTCGGGCTTAAACGTGCGATAGTTGATCGTCTCTGGTTTCTTGACTTCTCCGCGCGACCACGACCGGATCACTTCGGGTGAGGCGATGCGGATCGAGATGCCGTCAAATTGCGACGAAACGCGTTCGTGTCCGAAGCCGCGTTGGGCCTGTCCGTTATTCTCCACGAGTAACCTCTTCTGTGTCTTCCTGATTTTCTTGAGGGCGCCTTTCAGTGCGCACGTCGAGCGCCAGAGCTTGAAGTTCTTTGATGAGCACGTTGAACGATTCCGGCGTATCCGGCTGCAACGCGTTTTCACCCTTTACGATCGATTCATAGATACGCGTTCTTCCCTGAACGTCATCGCTTTTCACGGTCAAAAGTTCCTGAAGCGTATAGGCGGCTCCGTAGGCCTCCAGCGCCCACACTTCCATTTCTCCGAAACGTTGTCCGCCGAACTGCGCTTTGCCGCCGAGCGGCTGCTGCGTCACCAGCGAATAGGGCCCGATCGCGCGTGCGTGGATCTTATCGTCGACCATATGCGCCAGCTTCATCATATAGATGTAACCCACCGTGATTTTCTGGTCAAACGGCTCGCCCGTACGGCCATCCCGCAACGCCACTTTACCGCTCTCGGGGATACCCGCTTTTTTCATTTCTTTTTTAATTTCGTTTTCCGTGGCGCCGTCAAATACCGGCGTTGCCACGCTAAACCTGAGTATCTTCGCGGCCCACCCGAGATGCGTCTCAAGAATCTGTCCCACGTTCATACGCGAAGGCACTCCGAGCGGATTCAAGACGATCTCCACCGGCGATCCATCCGTCATGTACGGCATATCCTCTTCGGGAAGAATCTTCGCGACCACCCCTTTATTGCCATGGCGGCCCGCCATCTTATCACCCACCGAAACCTTGCGCTTCGATGCCACCAAAACCTTCACGCGCTTCAAAACACCCGGCGGCAGCTCGTCGCCACGCTTCACACGGTCAATCTCTCGATCTTTCTCGTAGCACAGCTCCTCAATCTGATCGTCCATAAGTCGGCAGGTGCGTTTCACCTCATCCTCGACCTCTTCATTCTCAAGTTTGATGCTCTCGATGTCGGACTGCGCCAGTTTCTTCAGATCCGCTTTTGTGATCGTGCGACCCTGGCCCATCAGTGTGGCGCCCGTCTCTAAATCCAAAAGCGACGCCGCGAGCTTTTTGCCGCTTAAAAGATTGAGCAACTTCTGAACCTTGTCCTTCTTCAACTGCTCGATCTGGGAGTCGTACAACTTTTTGATCTCTTCGATTTCTTTCAGCTGCTTGGTCTTGGCTTCTTTATTTTTGGCTTCCTGCCCTTTGCGTGAAAATATTTTTGTATCGATGATGATGCCTTCGATGCCAGGCGGTACCGTGAGCGACGCGTCGCGCACATCGCCGGCCTTCTCGCCAAAAATCGCGCGCACGAGCTTTTCCTCCGGGGAAAGCTCAGTCTCGGACTTGGGCGTCACCTTGCCGACCAAAATATCACCGGGATTCACCTCGGCGCCGATACGGATAATCCCGTCCTCCCCGAGATCCTTCAGCGCCTCTTCGCCGACATTGGGGATATCACGCGTGATCTCTTCGTTACCGAGCCGCGTGTCGCGCGCCTCGATCTCAAACTCCTCGATATGCACCGACGTGTACACGTCCTCGCGCACGAGCTTCTCACTGATCAGGATCGCGTCTTCAAAGTTGTAACCACGCCACGGCATAAACGCCACGAGCACATTGCGCCCAAGCGCCAGCTCGCCATTTTTGGTGGCCGCGCCGTCAGCGATCACCTGGCCCGCTTTCACGGAATCCCCCAGCTCCACGATTGGACGCTGGTTGACGCAGGTGCTCGCGTTGGAACGCTTAAACTTCCTCAAAGGGTAACGTGTGCCGCTCACGACGATTTCGTCGGCCTGAACGCTTGTCACCTTGCCGGCTTCCTTGGACACCACAACGGCCCCGGAGTCCTTCGCGGCGCGATACTCCATACCCGTGCCCACGAGCGGCGCTTCGGTCACGAGAAGCGGCACCGCTTGGCGCTGCATATTGGAACCCATCAGCGCGCGGTTGGCGTCATCATGTTCTAAAAAAGGGATGAGACTCGCCGCCACACTCACCAGCTGTTTCGGCGAAATATCCATGTAGTGGATCTCCTTGGGCGCCATGAAAGGGAAATCCCCTTTATGACGGCACGAAACCCTGGAATCCTGGAAATAACCCTTGTCGTCCAACAGCGCGTTGGCCTGTGCGATGATATACTGGTCTTCAATGTCCGCCGACAGATAGTCGATCTTATTGGTCACACGGCCGCTATCGACGCGGCGATACGGCGTCTCGATAAAGCCAAATTCGTTCACGCGCGCGTGTGTGCTTAAACTAGCGATGAGACCAATGTTCGGACCTTCCGGCGTTTCGATGGGACAGATACGGCCGTAGTGCGAGTGGTGTACGTCGCGCACTTCAAACCCCGCCCGTTCTCGGGACAAACCACCGGGCCCGAGAGCGCTCATACGACGCTTGTGCGTCATCTCGGCCAAAGGATTGGTTTGATCCATAAACTGCGACAGCTGACTGCGTCCGAAGAAATCGCGGATCACGCTGGAAATGAGTTTCGAGTTGATCAAATTGTGCGGCATCATGTTCTCTAGTTCATAGATGCCCATGCGCTCTTTCGCGGAGCGTTCTAGGCGCGCAAAACCGATGCGGAACTGCGCCTGCAAAAGCTCGCTCACGGTACGCACCCGGCGATTGCCCAAGTGATCGATATCATCCACATCGGCGCCGCCGTTTTTCACCGCAATCAGCTTTTTGATCACAGCGATCAGCGTGGCGCCGTCAATCATGCGCTCTTCGAGACTGACTTTTAAATCTAGTTTGCGATTGAGCACAAAACGTCCCACACCGCCCAGGTCGTAGCGCTTGGGGTCGAAAAAGAGACGTTGAACCATGCTCTTGGCGCTCTCCAGCGTTGACGGATCGCCGGGACGTAGTTTGCGATAAATATCGATCAGCGCGTCATCCGGAGTCTTGGTGTGATCTTTCTTTAAAGTCGCCACGATCTCCGGCATCTCGTTGCGCAGAATATGAACCGTGCGCACGCCGTGATTCGAGAGCTTGTGCAAAATCTCTTTGGTGAGCGGAGCGCCTTTTTCGGCCAAAACCTCTTTGGTGTCCGGATCGACCACATCCTGCGCCAGCGAGTGCCCGATCAGATTTTTCGGATTGTAGCGGTTGATGGAGTCAATCTTCTCGATGCCGCAGAAAGCCTTGATGATATCCTGGTCCGTCTCGTAGCCGAAAACACGCAGCAGCGCCGTCGCCAGGATCTTGCGGCGCCGGTCAATCGAGGCGTGCAAGGTATCGTTGATATCAAACTCAAACTCCAGCCACGCGCCCCGGTGAGGGATGATCCGGGCCGAATGGAGGATTTTGCCGTTTGGATGAATATTTTTTTCAAAACTAACGCCCGGTGAGCGATGCAGCTGGCTCACCACGACGCGTTCGTCCCCGTTGATGATAAAGGTGCCGTTCTCGGTCATGAGCGGCATATCGCCCATGTACACTTCCTGTTCCTTGATGTCCTTTTTGCCCTTCAGGCGAATCTTCACCTTCAAAGCGGCGGCGTAGGTCATACTGCGCCGCTGGCACTCCTCGAGCGTGTACTTGGGCTTGCCCAGCGTATACGACGCATACTCCAGGCGATACTGCCCATCGTAGGACTCGATCGGGAACACCTCTTGAAACACCTCTTCCAAGCCGAGACGTTTACGCCGGCTCTTCGGAACGCCTGTCTGCAGGAAATCAGCAAACGCTTTCGTCTGGATTTCCAGAAGATAGGGGATTTCTGTGGCTTCCTCGATCTTTCCGAATAGGTGACGTTTAGTCATTATTTAAACTCGACCTTGGCTCCCACCGCTTCCAGCGTCTTTTTAATCGCCTCCGCGTCTTTTACCGGCACGTTCTCCTTGATCGGCTTTGGAGCGCCATCCACGAGATCCTTGGCTTCCTTCAAGCCCAGTGTCGTGATCGCGCGAATCTCTTTGATCACTTGAATCTTGTTGGCGCCGCCGTCTTTCAGGATCACGGTGACCGACGTTTTCTCTTCCACAACCGCGGCCGCACCCGCCGCCGCACCGCCACCCGCTGCCATGACCGGAGCCGCCGCGCTCACGCCGAACTTCTCCTCGAGCGCCTTCACGAGATTGGCGAGCTCAAGAACACTCAGTGTTTCGATTGAGCTTATGATTTCCTGCGCTTTCGCGCTCGGAGCTGCATTTCGTTCCATCGTTGCCTCTGTCATTTTATTGTCCCTCTCCTTTTTTCTTGGCGATGGCGTCGAGCGCCGTCACCAGCTTCCTCAAAGTCCCTGACAACACTCCCACAAATCCTGAAATCGGCGCGTTCATCTGTCCTAGCACTTTCGCCAACAGCACGTTCTTCGGCGGCAGACTCGCGAGCGTTTTCACATCGGCCACGCTCACCGGCTGGCCATTGATAAGCGCCGCCTGTATTTTGAACGATTCGTTTTCCTTGGCAAACTCAACCAGCACCCTCGAAGGTCCCACCGGATCGGCGCCGGAGAGCGCCAACCCACAGGCGCCGTTAAAGTGTTCCGCCAGGGGCTTGAGCAGGCTCTTTGAAAAAACGCGTTTACTCAGCGAGTTCTTGACTGCCACGTAGCGCGTTTTTTCCTTTCGGAGCCGCGCGCGCAGCTTGTCCATCATGGACGCCGACACGCCCGTGTATTCTGTGATAAAAAACGTCGGATACGCCTTGAGATCCCTCTCAAGACTCTGAATCATTAAATCTTTGGAAGCGCGGCTAAATCCGGTAACTTTCAATCGATCGCTTCCTTCTCTTTCAAAAACGAGCTTAAATCGAGCTTGATCCCGGAACCCATCGTGCTCGATAGATGGGCACTCTTAATGTACACGCCTTTTAGGGTCTTGGGCTTCGCCTTCATGAGCGAATCCATAAGCGCGGTGCCGTTGGCGACAAGCTGCTCCTCGCCGAACGAGAGCTTGCCGATCACGGTGTTGACATTTCCGTTTTTATCCATCTTAAATTCGATGCGGCCCGACTGCACTTCTTTGACGGCCTTGACGGGGTTATCGGTGACCGTGCCCGCCTTCGGTGAAGGCATGAGGCCGCGGGGACCTAAAAGCTTGCCGAGCTTACCGACCTCTTTCATCATCAACGGTGTCGCGATCGCCACGTCAAAATCCATCCAACCTTTCATGATCTTGTCCACAAGCTCTTCGCCGCCCACCTCGTCAGCGCCGGCTTCTCGGGCGGCCTTGCCGGTCTCGTCCTTGGTGAAAACGATGACGCGCAGCTTTTTTCCCTGGCCATGCGGCAGAAACGTGGTGCCGCGCACGGCTTGATCGGGTGCCGCAGTGTCCACGCCGAGCTTGAGCTGAATCTCGATCGACTGATCAAATTTTGTCTTAGGACCTTTCTTAAGCTCCGCAATCGCGTCTTTCAACTCGCACAACTTTTTCTTCGTCGGCCCTACCGCCTGAATCGCTTTTTGTCTTTTCGTCACGTAAACCGACATCGCTAGCCCTCGATCTCTATGCCCATGCTACGCGCGGTGCCGGACACAATCTTCACGGCGCCGTCCATGTCTTTCGCGTTTAAGTCGCTCATCTTCTGCTCGGCGATCTCGCGTACCTGCGCCAACGTGACCTTGCCGACCTTGGTTTTATTGGGTTCGCCGGAAGCCTTGGCCACGCCACAGGCTCTCTTTAAGAGCACCGGACTGGGTGGACTCTTCACGATAAAGTCGAAGCTGCGATCCTCGTAGATCGTGATCACAGCCGGCAGTGTCAGACCTTCGCGGCCCTTCGTGCGCTCATTAAAGATCTTGCAAAACTCCATGATATTCACGCCATGCTGACCCAGTGCCGGGCCCACCGGAGGCGCCGGGTTCGCCTGACCCGCGGGGCAGTACAGCTTAATCGTGGTTTTAATCTTTTTTGCCATGTTAAATTTTCTCTACTTGCCAGTACTCGAGCTCTACCGGCGTGGTGCGGCCGAAAATGCCGACCATGACTTTCAATTTCCCCTTATTGGGATTGATTTCCTCAACGGTGCCGTTGAAATTGATAAACGGTCCTTCCTTCACGCGCACGCTTTCGCCTTTTTCAAAAATCACTTTCGGCGTCGGCTTTTCCTTTTTCTCCTCGGCCTGCTTGATGATGCTCGAGACCTCAGCCGCCTTGAGAGGCAGCGGCTTGCGCCCCGAGCCGATAAACCCGCTCACACCCGGCGTATTGCGCACGAGATACCAAGTGTCGTCGGTGAGCTCCATTTCCACTAGCACGTAGCCGGGGAAAAATTTGCGCGTTGAAATCTTTTTCTTGCCCGCTTTGATCTCGGACACCTTCTCGGTCGGGATCAACACTTGCGCGATTTTGCCGCCTGAGTCGTGCTGTTTCGCGCGACTCTCAAGCGTCGTCTTCACTTTTTCTTCATGACCGGTTTGTGTGTGAATCACAAACCACTGTTTCGTACCTTCGGGCACCTTACCTCAACATGACGTTTATGAGCTGTGACATCACAAGATCCAGCGCGCCGATAAAAAAAGCGAGTGCCAGCATCGTCACGAGCACCACGATCGTGGATCCCCGCAGCTCCTCGGCTGTTGGCCACGTCACTTTTTTCCACTCAACGGCCGTTTCCTGAAAAAAGCCCTGTATCCTCTTTACCACGCTCTCATCCTTATCGACTCAATTTCACAGGAGCGGCAGGAATCGAACCTGCAGTCCCGGTTTTGGAGACCGGTGGTTTACCGTTAACCGACGCTCCTAATTTGGAGCTGCTGGCCAAGACTTCTTAACGGCCCCAATAAAAAGAGTAAAAAAAGCCCTGACGGCTTCTTTCGAAATCCGTTTTTAAAATCGCTATTTTACTTCAGCTCTTTATGCGCGGTATGCTTACGGCAAAAAGGGCAAAACTTTTTACGTTCGAGACGTTCGGGGTGGAGCTTTCTATTTTTGTTGGACGTGTAGTTCCGTCTCCGGCACGTCGTACACTCAAACTCAAAAAATTCCCTCACTCCAATATCTCCGACACCACGCCGGCGCCCACCGTGTGTCCACCCTCTCGGAT
>CAYJSE010000048.1:0-8112 GCA_964372765.1 uncultured Planctomycetia bacterium
TTTTAAAATCGCAATATAGCTGTCACCCACTCTTCATCGTGTCCACTTTTTCGGGGGAAGATCACTTTTAGAAATTATGCGGACTGATTGAGCATCCGGATAGCCAGCCGGGCGCCTTGTAGAAGAATGTTGAGAGGCAGTTGAGTGATTTTGGGTAGTGCGTAGAAGCTGTATCTTTCTTGGCTTTGGAGGCGACCCTCAGTGGCTTGTATAAATTCTTGAGGGTTCATTTCGTGGCCCAAAAGACGCTCTAGGAAGCTCATGATTTGAGTGAAGCTGGGATCTGTAGTTTCAAGACGAGGGACTCTCACTAAACCCAATGAAGCTTTGAAAGCTCCTCGGAAGTTTGGAATATCTCCCTCTTGAGGCACTTGGATAAAAAAGTGTCTTTGGCCTTCAATTTTTTGTCCATTGGGCGTGGTGATTAAAATTCGCTGGGCATCTCTATAGCCCCCCAGATCTTTTTCATCGGTGACAATAAAATCTTGATCGGGATAAAGAGCTCTTACTTGGGATACCACTCTTTCTTTGACCGCTTCCGATCCTTTCAGAAGAAACTTGGCGTTCTTGCCCCATCGCCTATGTTTAGCCAGGTTCATTTCATGGACCATAAGCGGGATGGTCACTTCATCGAAACCCTTCATTGCGGGATTTAAACCTTCGAGATCGATGACTCCGACACCCTTGATATCGTCCAGAGCATCAGCAGCGTTTGCTTGGTCAATCTTCGAGTAGGCTTTTTCCAGAATCAATTTAAAGTCGGACATGGACATCGTAAGTTCCAGGGACTCCTCATCGTTGGAGGCCGCGATTTTTTTCCATTGGGTTTGTGTCAAAAGAATGTCCTCTTTGTCCAGCCCTCGGATCACAAGACTTCCGTCCTGATTTTTTTCATACTCAAGCCATAAAGAGCCTACCGCTAATTTTCCGGTCTGGCCCGTCGCTCGGTAGACCCGGGCCACAAAAGTAATCACGCCATCCGTTTTAGCTGACGGAGAATCATCATTACCGTCTACCTTGGGAAGCAAAACCGTTAGGCGGGCACCTGAAGCTACAATCTGCGCGAACAGCTCCTTCAGTTGGCTTAAGCGCTCTTGACGGTTTTCGCCCTGCATCTCATCGATCAAGCTTTTCATTCGCATTATTTCTTCTTTTTTGAAATCCTTATTACGTTTAAACAACGCAAACCTCAAAAGCGCTTCGTCGATTGGCGGATAACCCAGCGACATCTGCCGATAAGTATCTTTCCACTCTTTCGCAACGGACCATCTTTCCTCTAAAATCTCCCTGGGCCAGTGTTCGTCGACAACCAGATGCGCGCGAATGAGCCCCATCACGGCCTCGATGGCCTGCTTATTTTGAACACTATGCGCCGGGCCCTTTTTCGCGTCGCCTCTATCCCGAAGAATGATCTGCAGCATTTGATAGGTCGCTTTCAAAATATCGATGTCCTGAACCTTGTCTTGGATGGCTCTCTTATTCCATGCGGCCTTGCCCAACAACTGCCCGACTTCTCTGTGCAAGCTCTGAACGACTCTTTCGGCGCTCGTATGCAGTGTGTTGGTTTGTAGACTCGCCAACAAGCGGTTTATCGTCTCATTGCCGGTGTTCGGCGCCTCGATCAAATCCAAACTCTGGACAATCACGCCCTCTTTCACAAACTCGAGCACCTTGTCCGGCACAGCGTCCGTCGGCTTGGCCCACAATCCCGCTTTTTCAAAAGCCGTCACGATGTTCGAGCGCCATTTGATCAGCTTTTGCGGATCGCCCTCGAGCGTAAACGTCTCAAAAAATATCTGGACTAAAATATCCTGCGGTTCCATCCCTTGGCCTTCGTACGATTCATAACGGTCCAGGATATTCTTGACGTACACGATCAAGTTGCGGATACTGATCTCGCGATTTCGAGGCAAGCTATCCGGATCGTTCAATTGCATCTTCTCCAGCTCTTGAGCCAGGCCCAAAATACCGTCAAACGCGGTTTCTCCATTCGGGAGCTTTTGAGGCTTTTTCTGGGCATCGAGACGCGCTTCGCCGATAAGGCGCGGATTGACCTGGATTGTGGACCCTGTCGAAAAATCCACCCCGTGGGAAGCTTCCAGAAGGTAGTGCTGGGCCTCTTCCGGCGGCAGCGATTGGAAAAACATCACAACATGCCGTTCGATAAAATCATCCGGAAATGTTTTGACGCGATCGGCGGACCCGGGCGGATTGATCGTGTGAATAATGCCAAAACCGGGCTTGGCGCTGATCACTTGGGATTCGTTGCCGGGGTCCGGCAAAAGACGCCGCTCCGAGACTTCATTTAAAAGCGACAGCATCGCCGGACGCCCTTGGGTGCTCTCATCCAGATTCAAAATCTGTCCATAGCCTCCGTCATCCATCGCCAGCGGCAAATCCTGCGGGGTAAAGCGCGTCCTAAAATTAACGATATCCCGCCTGTGCGCCAGATCGTCCTTACGGGTTTCTTCGTTGATCTCATGCTTCAGCTTCCCGGGACGGTTGAGAAGCTTTTGAATCGCTTCCGTCAAAGTGCTTTTGCCGGTTCCGGGCTTGCCGACAAAAATTACATCCATTCCCAGCGAATGGGCTTGGAGGTACGCGTAAAGCTTGCGCGTATTTTCCGCGCTCTTGATCCACTCTAAAATTTCAGACGGGACACCGTTCGCGCGTATACTCGCCTCCGGATGCAAAGGCACGCGGATCACATCCCAGTCGGGGTTTTCGTTGCCAAGCTTGTCTTTCGGCCGGATCAAAAGAAATCCGTTCGTGACTCGAAATGAAGACGCGTCCAAAACGAGCTCTGCCGCGCCGGGCTTATCCTGTTTCCAGGATTCAAACTGCGTGATCGCTCCCCGGTAAGTCCCCTTGTCATCGATCTGCGCCCAAAAATTGTAATAATTCCGGATGGTGGCTAAAGGCCGATACTCCCGATCCTTTTCATACAGAATAAAGTGGCGGATGATATTTTTGATCACACGCGGCGAAGGAGGCCGCTTGACGGTCTCACCGATCGGCAGAGCAGGACCGTTTTCAAAAAGGCGTTTGATCGCATCATCCTTTCGCATCTGGATCGCCAGGTATCGGGAGTCCAAAAGATTCCAGTCCTTGAAAATGCAAGCGGCTTGCCGGGCGTTGTACCCGGCAAAGGATAGCCGCAAGTTGTCCGCGATGCTGACAAGCCGAGTGATATCGGACCGGAGGCTTTCCTCAAACGCCTCCCAGTCGCTCGGATGCTTGCCGAGCTTTCGAGCCAAAGCCGTTGCATACTTGATCTGCCAGGTCACTTCCTCTTCCGGCGTATCCCAGTAAAATTCGATCAGTTCTTTACGGTCCTGCATCGGCGCATTGGTTTCCGTACTCACTCCTTGGATGCCTGAACGAATACGGTTTACCGTGGTTAAAAGACGCGCGCGTGGATTGTTGGGTTGCGTTTCAAGGCGTGTCACGCCGTCGCGAGTGACGGGCCATTTGTGGTCTTTGCCGGTAACATGGGATTTTAAGGAATTTAAAACGCCGGGTTTTAATTTATGCGCTTCGCGGATCACATACCACCCGCCTTCGTGCATGACACGGTTTAGCGGCGAAGGATCAAAACTGGAGGTTCCCTCCTTTTCGGTGCCTACGGAACGATAGGCCGTGGACACATCCTCGACATTGATATCCGCGTTGCCTGTCAGAAAATAGACGGGCTCGTTCATGAGCTGGGCGGCGGCCAGGATCAATTCGTCTTTACCTAACCCTGTTTCGCCGATGAGCTCGGGATACTTTCCGTCCCACGAGGAACCGCGAGCCTCCGGAGTATCCGGCGACTGACTGGTCCGGTGCATCGTTTGCAGAATTCGGATGATTTTGTTTTCATTGGAGCGTGTATCCGGCACAACCGTATCGGGCACATAGGCGCCCCCTTTGCCGCGCTCAAAATAAAGCGTCCTTTCATTGTCGCGTCGAAACACGAGATATTCCCGATCTTTAACCGCCTCAAGTGAAAAATGATCATAGCCCTCGATGGGCCGCAGGTCGGGTGCTTGTGCGGAAAGCCGGGCGCCGGATGGCTGCAGAAATGCGAGGATTTTTTCCATGACATGGGACGGCAATGCCGCAAACAAAGACGGATCAATCACGCGTCCGGGATGGTCCCCATGCAACCGGCGCGTGGATTTGTAAAGCCGCGGACCTCCTAACGGCACGATAAGATAATGTACCCCATGGTTTTCAGCTTCATCGATCGTCGACAACACTTTGCGTTTTTGCGCCGCATCCACGTCCTCGTCCGAGAGCGTGATCAAAATCCGTGTGCTTTTTTCATCCATCGCGTCTTGCGACGCGGCCAAACGCTCGGCGTATTTGTGAAGATTTTGAGCGTAGTGGGTGCCGGCGCCGGCTTGGATATTGTTCCAAAGGTTATACAGAAAACACTCTCTTTTAAAATCTTTGCGCCGCACGCTTTCGTGGGAAATCTGCGTGCGTCCCGGGTCATCGCTAAAAAGACCGATCTCAAACTCCACCGGCTGATAGCCGAGCCGATGACGCTCTTCATTGTGATTTAAAAGCGCGTTGGCCAGCACAAACACGGTAATCCGCGCAATGTCGATCGGTTTAAATCCCCCTTCACCGCCATAGTCCATACTGCCGCTTTTATCGACAAGCAAAGTCAGTTTAAGCGACGATGGCTTGGACGCTCTCCACTGGCTATACCCCGGACCTCCCACGACCGCTTCCACAACATCTTCTAAAATAGGCGCTCGCTCAAGATGCCCCTGACGCTCAGGATCTTCGACAGGCAAAAGCAGCCGCTGCAGCTCTTCGGTTGTCTTCTGGATCAGCTCGCCGACGGTTGTCTTGCGGCCCTGTTGTTGGATCTCGATTTTGAGCCACGACTGGTACTCTTTCCACTCCTTGGGATTTAAACCCGTTCTTTCCAGGATCGCTTCCTCCTCGTCTTTCTGCGCTTTCGCCAAATCAAAGGGCGGAATCTTCACTCTAGTACGTTCTTGACGAGAACTTTCTTGGAGAGGTTTCAGCCATTCACTGAGCGGTTTAGCTCCCGGAATTAGCAGCTTCTCTGGCATGGAAACCGGTTCCGGAGAAGAATCCGATGTTTGAGATTTTTCGTTTTCACCG
Source organism: uncultured Planctomycetia bacterium (assembly GCA_964372765.1). Lineage (GTDB taxonomy): Bacteria > Omnitrophota > Gorgyraeia > 2-02-FULL-51-18 > CAYJSE01 > CAYJSE01. The sequence goes on from CAYJSE010000048.1 coordinate 5,125, forward strand.
GCTGGCTCCGGCTTTTGAGTTGGAGAAGCTTTGGAATCGGAACTAGGTTTGGTGGAATTTTTGGCAGCGCTCAAAGATTGTTGAAGCTCTGCGACTGATGACTGAAGTGCTTTTAGCTTTTCTTGAACCTCGCCCGCAGCGCCCTGACTTTTTTCAGCCTGATTTTTCAAATTGCCTGCGCTTTCCTTCATACTCCTCGACTGACCCTGCATTTGGCTGGCATCCGGTTCACTTTCTCCGGCCATCTCCGTTAGCCGGTCCGCTTTGCGTTTTAGTTCATTGGCGAGTTTCTGTAAATCCTCGAGCTTCTTTAGAAGCTCTTGGGTCTTTTGGTCCATCTCGCCGGCTTCTTGAACGGACGTATCGGCTTGCTCGGGGGAAGCCAGCGCGCCCTGCATGGCCTTCACCTTGTCTTTTGAATCGCGAGCGTCTTTAGCGATTCCTCGACCCTGATTTAGAAGTTTCTCGGAATCCTCTTGTATTTTCCCGGCCTCATCGCGCAGTGACTGAGCGGCGCCCGCCGCTTCCGCCTCGTCCTTGATCGAATCCAGTTCCTCGGACAAAGCGTCAACCTGCTGCGTCAAACCCTCTAGAGCGCCCTCCAATTTTTCGAGCTCCCCTTGAATCTCTTCAGGTTTTATAGCGGATGGCGGTGCCGGTGCGGGCTGACCTTGGCCCGGTTGAGGTTGACCGGAACCGCTTTGTCCGGACAAGCCCGGCATCGGCGCGCCGAGGCCATAATTTTGCTGTGCCTGGTCCATGCTGTTTTCCACGGCTTGTTGGATCGCATCCTTAACTTCCTGCGGCAATCCCTGCCAATACTGATCCAGTTCTTTCAACTCATCGGCGGACAGCTGATCAAACATTTGCCGGATCGCCTCTTGCTTCTCCTCGCGCATCTTTCTTTGGAAAGCGCGCCATCTTTGCTCATCCCGCACAGCCTGTTCATACAGCGCTTCGTACTGAGGCCAGATTGTTTGCACGGCCTCCAAAAGTTCCAGTTCCGTCAAAGACTCCGGATCAAAAAGAATCTTGGTCCAGGCGTTCATGGTTTGCGCGATTGCGGTTTCCACGCTTTGGTTTTTAAGCCGAGCGTCTTGAATATTCCCTCGAGCCGGATCGTAATGGTAGCGGCGATACAAGAGAGAGTCGAGAAACTGTAAATGCAGGGGCAGGGATCTTAACAGCGCCGTTTCCACGAGCGGGTTGCCGATGGAGTAGCGGTCCTTGAAAAGCCGGGCGATCCAGCGCTCGGAGCCTTGAAAGCGCTTGTCGATAGAACCCGACGCGACGCTCTGTGAGTTAAAATTCACGCCGATGCGCGCTACTTTTGGTAAAAGCAGCGTGTCCCATAGCGGCAAAATTTGAGAATGATTTTTGATCGGGTCCGGCAGACTCTGCAGAAGATCGCGCAAACCATACTTCATACTCGAGATCGCCAAAAATGCCTGCCCCAAACCCCGCTCTCGGGCCGCGGACCATTGGCCGGCCCGGTCATCGGCATTTTCCCCATCATAATTTCTGGGATAAAGATCGGTGACCACATAGCGAAGTTTTCCGGTGACATCACCGTCCGAATGATATCTCCAGAGACCTTCGAGCGCCGGATCCATTTCGATAAACTGCCCGGCCAGCGCGGTGGCGTACTGCTTGATATCTTGAGTCAATTGCTCGACACGCTTGCCCATCTCCGGCTGGTCCTGGGTTTTATCCGCGTAGCGTTCGTAGAGCACGTCAAAAAAATCGCGCAGCAGCGCCAGAGGCCTAGTTCCCTCCTTTTCGGACATACCCGTCAAAATACCGCCGATCAAAATACCCGCGACTTTTTGGGCTTGGTAGGGTTCATGCAAAAAATCCGTCGGAAGTCCCTTGGCCTCGTAAATCGCGCGCGCCTCCGCGACGAGAAGCTCGATCGAAAAATACCCCGCCTGGCGGTCCGACACGCCGGGGTGCACCATAAACCCCGTCTCGCCCTGGAGGCCCATCACCTTGCCTTTTGCGTAAAGCTCGGGCCCCGCTGGATCCAGCGTATCCAAATCCATACCGTGTTTGGCGTACTCTATCGCGTGCACCGCAAACGTGATCTGCTCCCACTGCGCGGGGACCTTTAAAACGCCTTTATCCGCCAGATAGTGTGTCAATTCGTGCTTGAGCGTCGAAGCGAGCACCCGATCATCCCGCGCCGCCGCTAAAGTCACCCGCTTATTTCTAGGCTGAAAAGCTCCGTATGCACCGCCTAAATTCAATAAAAACTCCCGGATCGCGGGACCCCACACCTCAAAACGTTCCTTAAAAATATCCCTCGGAATGATATTCTCCCAATGGGAAGTCACGATGTCTTTTAACATTTCTTTGGCCATCGCCTGGCGCTCTTCGGGCTTTTCAAATAATTCTTCGGTAATTTCCCGAACCACGCCCTCAATTAATTTTTTTCTTTGTGCCGGAAACTCCCTTTGGCCGATCGATTCCAGCTCCATGCGTACCATGGAAATGTCTGATCCGCCTTTCGCCACAGCCTGGATGACTCGCCCAAGCTCAGAGTCCTTGGCCTTCGCAACCAGCGCGCTTAAGACGCTGACACTCTCGCTCATCGTTTCATAAGCCGTTTTAAAAGCTTCCAGATTCTCTTTGTCCAGCGCCTCGATCATCGCCTGCTTGAGTGAATAATAATCCAAGACAGAGTCTTGCAGTGCCGCCAGCCGGGCGCCAGTCGTTGGAGCTTCGGCGGGCGTCACGCCGGAAGAGACCTCACCGTACGCGAACGCTTTGCCATCATTTCCCACACTGATGTAGATGGTTTGGCTGTTTAGGAGGTTGCCAATCCATGATCTGTTATGGGCTTGACGTATAAGCTTTGAGAGATGTTCTTTGCTTTTAGTAAGCTTTCTTGGGACATTGTTTTTAATGACGTACTCATAGGCTTTGCCTCCACTTCCCATACTGATATAGATCGTTTGACCGTTTAGGGTGTAGCTTGTGAGGTTAAAA
>CAYJSE010000049.1:0-7905 GCA_964372765.1 uncultured Planctomycetia bacterium
CGCATGAAACCACCTGCAGGTTCATGCCGCCCAAAAGGCCGGCGTCCGACGTGACGGTGACCACCGCCATCGGACGGTCCCCCGGGTCCAGAAACGGGTGCTGCACCCGGCTCAAGTCAATCGAATCGAAAAATTCGGACAGCGTTTGTCCAAACGCATCAAACACTTTCAGTTCACGCTCCAAAATATGATACTGCGAGACAGCCACCAGCTTCAGCACTTCCAGTAATGAGCGGAAATTCTTGTTAAAGCCGATATTTTTTCTGATTTGAGACGCTGGGATCACCCCACCACCTCAAAATATTGTTTAAGGCACTGCTCGATTCTTTCTTTGAGCGCCGGTGTCAACGAACGCGTCCGCTCGACTTCTTGGACGGCCAGCGCGTCCGTTTTGACCACGAAATCGAGGATTTCTTTTTCAAAGCGGGTGACCTGCAGGCTCGACAGGGAGTCCAGCATGGCTTTGTTGAGCGCCATCAGGTACAGAATTTGTACAAGGGTCGGCACCGGCTGATTTTTGTTCTGCATCAGAATCTGCATCAAGGACTGCCCCCTTTTCAGGCGCGCCTCGGATTCTTTAGAGACGCTTCCTGATCGAAGCTGCGTCATCTGCAGCAGTTCCTGGTATTGAAGGTAATCCAGACGAAGACTTTTGGAGGCTTCCCTCATCGCGGGCCACTGACCTTTATTTCCGATACGCGAGACCGAGAGTCCGAAATCCACGGCGGGTTTCATGCCTTTGTTGAAAAGCGCGGTGCTGAAGTAAATCTGTCCGTCCGTCATGGAAATAAGGTTAGTGGGGACGTACCCGGTCACGTCCCCCTGGAGCACTTCGACAATGGGCAGGAACGTCATCGATCCCCCTTTAAGCTCGGGTTTTAAATGGCCGGCGCGCTCAACGAGCTGAGAATGGATATAAAAAATATCGCCGGGATACGCTTCACGCCCCGGCGGCCGCTCCAGGAGAAGGGAGATCTGGCGGTACACCCACGCGTGCTTGGTCAAATCGTCGAAAACCACCAACACATGGCGGCCCTGCTGCATAAAATATTCTCCGAGCATGCAAGCCGAGTAAGGCGCAATGTACTGCTCGCCCGGCGATGTCGAGGCCACGCCGCTCACGATAATCGAGTAGTCCATGGAATTTTTTTTGTACAACAGATCTAAAATCTTGAGGATGCTCGAATAAGGCTTGCCGATGCAGCAATAGATGCAAATGACCTCTTTGCCTTTTTGGTTTAAGATCGCATCGATCGCGACGGTGGTCTTTCCGGTAGAGCGGTCGCCGATCAAAAGCTGCCTCTGGCCTTTGGCCACGGGGATGCCCGCGTCAAGCGCCACAGTTCCGGTTTCCATGGTTTCTTTGAGCTGGACGCGGTCCATGACGCCTGGCGCGTCGCGAAAAACAGGTAGTCGTTCGGTCGCGTGAATCGGCCCAAGGCCATCCACCGGCTCGCACAACGCGTTGACTGTACGGCCTAGAAAAGCCTCACCGGCAGGTAGTAAAAACGATTGGCCTTTATTGTAAATCTCATCCCCGCTCCGAATTCCCTGCGCAGGACCGAGCGCCAACACCTGGATTTTTTCCTCGGTAAAACCCATCACCAGGCCCCGCATGCCTTTTTCGAACTCGACGATTTGCCCGTTGATCGCCGAAGGGAGGTTGTCGGCGACAACAATGAATTTCTTAACGGTCTGCACCCGCCCGACTTCACGGACTTCGCACTGCGCCGAGAAAGGATTAGTTTTCGGCTCTGCGCTGGGCATGTTTGGCCATTTCTTTGATTTTGAATTTGAGGCTGCCGTCGATCACCGCGCTTCCAAGGTAAATCGTGAATCCGGCGATCAGCTTCGGGTCCACCCGTTCATTCAGACGGATGTTCCGCTTTAATTTATCTTTTAATTTTTTCTGGAGCAGTTCTCTTTGATCCGCGCTCAAGGCATAAGCGGAAACGACTTGCGCCTCGTGAAGTTCTCCGGGAAAATTTAAGCGGCCCAAATCCTCGAGACCATGCGCCGATAGTTCCTCGAGCCATTGGGCATGCATGCTCTTACTGAGTTCCTGAGGCAGCATGTGCTGCACCCATTCGCAGGCCTGCTCCATCGCTTTTTCCCCGATCTTTTGCTCCACCTCTTTTAAAAGCGTGTCCCTCGCTTTATTGGCTTGGGCAAGAATTTCCTCGCTTTGTTTTCGTGCCTCCCGCAAAAGGCCTTCCTGGGTTTCATTGGCTTCTTTTAAGATCTGCACCGTTTGTTTTTCCACGTCCGTTTTGGCCTTCAGGACCGTTTGATCGTAAAATTCCTTGGCCTCTTCGACGTGTTTCTTAGCTGCTTCTTCTTTCTGGGAATATTCCTGATTAAGTTCCGTCAGGTGAGCCGTGGCGGTTGTGATATTCCGGGTGAGAACGCTGCGCAAAAAAAACAGCAGAATGACAAACAGGACAAGTTGTAGAAACACAAGAGATAAAAAAAGCATGGTGGACCTCTATTATTTTCCGCCACAGAGCTTGGCGGATTCGTCCACAATGCTCTGTGGACAGATTCGCCGGCATTGTGGCGAATAATTTCCACTTATAGTACCAAAAACCTTATAAAAAAGTAAGGTTAAAAACCCGTCTTGGGGGCATAGATTTGAAATAAAATCAAAAGAGACACGATCGAAATAGCGGATCCGAATAGAAACATCACGATCATCGCGGTAAAAATCTTCGGCGCCGCCGAGGGATTCCTTCCCAAGGCCGTGATGCTGGCAAAACCTCCCGCGGTAATAATCGCACAGGGACCCAGGATGCACAAAGCAAAAATTAAAATAATGGCGGCTTCTCTATTCACTGAACCCTCGGAACTTTATTCTTCAACGATAATGGTGACTTGATTCAAGCCGACTTTGACAACCCCTCGTTTGATCCAGATCGTTTTTTGATCAACGGTCAAAAAACCGGCGAGAAGCCGGGACAAGAGCCTCTTATGATGAGGCAAAACCTCAAAGACGCCGGTCTCTCCGGGCAAAACCACCTGCCCGGCCCGGCCCTCGTAAATAAGCCTTTGAGGGCTTAAAACGAGAACTTCTAATAGGGGGCCTTCATTCATTTTAAGGGGTTTTCTTTGGTTCTTCCTTAGACGGCGGGCCGCCGGAAGTGGGAGAGTCTTTAAACTCGCTGAAAGACGCGTCTTTTTCTTTGCTAAAAATATTCTGCGTGAGCGTTGCCTGTCCCTGCCAAGTCAAATAAAATGCCCCTCCCAAAACCAAGATGAATATTAAAACGATAAAAATAATGATCCAGGTCGTCTTTGAGCTGGGCGCATTCACGTTGACGTCTGCCTCCTCAATCACATCGAGACTCGGTGTTCCGCCGGCCGTCACAAGCAATTTCTCAAGTTTTTCAATATCGGCCTGGATCAACTCCAGCGTTTCAAGATTGTCACGGTAGTAAGCGATATGCTGCGTCCGCGTGACGTTTTCATCGTTTTGAGTCTTTAGGATTTCATCGAGGCGTTCGTAAATGGTTTTCCCAAAAACCGCCGCCTGGTCATAAAAGGACGTGTCTTTCAGTTTGTCAAGGATCCCTTCGGTGCGTTTTCTCAAAGCCTCGAGCTTTTCTTCGGGGATCATCCAGACATCTCCCATCAACACCTCGAATATCTTCGTCTCTCCCGGCGCCAACTCAACATCCTTTTTATAAGCATAAAGCATGCCCTGCTCGGGGTCGAAATCAACCTCCATTCCACCGGCATCGTCAATGTCTTTTAGATCCACCTCCTTTGGAAGATAATTTTTAACGGTTTTGGTTTGGGTTTTGGTAAGGGAGGGATTTACGACGACGACGCGCATTTTGACGGTGGCGCACCAGCCGGCTTCCAACCCCGCGCCGAAACACAAAACGGCTACACCGATCACTGCCAAAAGTTTCATGGTTGTCTTCATGCTGTTATTCTAACTCCTTATAGCTTAGGAACCGGGCTCAAGAAACACGGCCACAACTGGCTCATCCGGGCCCCCTAGCCTCTTTTGCACGACGGCCCCCATCAACTCAAGCGCATTGGCGATTTCCTGTGATCGGTTGCGAATATCCTGTATGGTAGCATTTTCGTCGATCGCTTTCGTAAAGATCTGACTAAAATCAAGGCCCTCACTGCCGGCCAGTTTTTGTAAACGCTCGGAAATTTCGTTGACCGTGCTGCTTATGCGTTTCGTTTCTCCACCCGATAATTTGGCGACTTGCATCGGCAAGTCATTCACCGAACTCTGCAGGTTAAGAAGTGCCTTACGCACGTCACCGCCCCGGGCCATCGTGGCTTCAAGCTCCTTGATGGCAGCCACTGCTTCTTTGGCGGCGCGCTCGGCGGCAGGGGCGGCGGAAGCCAGGCCGGCCACAGTGGTCAGCGAAACGCTCTCAACGAACCCTGATCCGGCGACGAGACCGCCCGTTACGTTTTCGGTAACGATATAGGTATAAGCCCGGCCGGGATCAAAACTACCCGCCGAGACCATAAATCGGAAGGAGTAGTTCCCGGGCCTTGTCGGATCTTCCTCCATGAGGCCGTTGGCAATGACCTGTTTGTTCTTGTGGTTATAAACGCTTAAATACGGGAACAACCCAACGGGTCCTTGCGTTTGCAATAGGACCTCATCGCCGGACAATGCCGGATTGGGCGCCACAACGGCCTTCCAGGAAAACTTGAGAGCGGTGTCTTTGAGCGTATTGGCGGCCGTCAAGCTGTCCTGGGCAGAGGTTTGCAACGTGGTGATTGAGGTTTCCATCGCGGTCAGCGTGTTCTGCAGCATCACTTTTTGCTCGTCGAGCTTGGTGGTGATCAGTACCTCCTGTGCGGTCAGCTTGGTCGTCAAAATACCGGTGATCGTTGCGGTTTGTGCGGTCAAAGTCGCCTGCAATTCGGTATTGATCTGAGACAGCGGCTTGTCGAGATTTTTGGCAACCGTATCAAGCACGCTCTGCAGTTTCGAGGGTGTCGTGATTTCAAAAGAATTCGGCGTGACATACCAGAGACCGGCGGGTACCTGGCTGGCGATCTGCGTGTAGCATTTGACAACATACGTTTTTCCAGGGGCCAACATGGAGGTCGTCAAAAGATTCGGAGCCTGGGCCGTGTCTTTGATCTGGGTTGTCCAGATACCGGTATCCTTACTCGGATTGATGAGGTCGGGAACCTGTGTCAAAATCACGGGGGCGCCACTGAGTAGAGTGCTCCCATCGAATACTTCCATCTTCGCGTTGATAACACCCGTCAGAATGCTTCCGTCACGCGAGAGCCAGGCCGTCACGTCGAGCTTCGGTGTGACGTACTCGTTCGGTGCCGTCGTCGGATTGTCCAAGACGCCCGGGTCGTAGGTGAAGCGAGACTCGGACAAATAGATATGGACAGCGGTAGTTTCCATCAGAATGAGATATGGGTTGGCCGGCTCGACGGGCTGAGGCTCGGGCTTCGAGAGATTACTCTTCCCAAGCTCCACGCTGAGAAGAACGTCCCCATACCCTGTCTTGCCCCAGGTCACGGCCCACACGCCCGCCGGCATGAATCGGACTGCGGTCCTCTCGGGACCCGGGTTCTCGGGATCTTCGGGGATCTCGATGGCGTGAGCGGCGTTGCTCCAAATCACGGTATTGGGAGGCGTCGATTGTATGGCATTCACCGACAGCGGTGTCAGCATCAGATACGTTGACAGATCACGCACAATCCACTCGGTTTTGTAATAGTCGAGCTTGAAATTGTTGGGTGAGGCGCTGTAAACGGCCGTGTCCACGACCTCGGGATTACTGCCATTTTTGATCGCCCTCACACGGACCTTGATCGCGTTGTAGTTGGTGTACTTGCCGCTTGCGTCTTTCAGCACCTCGTCCGGAATCGTCCATTCGAAACTCGTCGTGCCGTTGTGGACGTTGGCGACACTCGCGGCGATCACACGAACATCCTGATTAAAATTGTCGTTCGAATACTCCAGTTTCACCTTGTCGATGAGACCGGTCGTCGTCCATGTAATATTTTCCTTTTCGTTCGTGACCCACCGCTCGGCAAGATTGATGTTGGCGTTGCCCAAAGGCGAAGTAAGCGCCAATTGGCCGCGGAGATAAAAATAATTGTTGGACACATCCCTTGTGGCCGATCCGCCCGCGCGCTCGATCTTGATTTTCGCCGTATCCGTCAAGGTGATATTGGTAGGCACCGCCCAGACATAGGTTTGAACCACGCCGCCGGAGCCCGAACCGGAACCATTGGGCACCGTGTTGCTGATCAGAGTCCAGTCGCTGGCGTTATCCGGATCCGGGTTAGGCACTGTGCTGTAAAATAGAGCTACCGTAGGCATCGTGCCGCCCCAATTCCAACGGATGTTATAGTTCGCTCCGGATCTAACGTCCTCTCCGCCGTTGGGTTGAATGAGGGCAAAGTTGCCGACGAGCGCAAAAGGCTCGGATAAATCGTAGACGTCGCTGTTGTCATTGTTCGGGTTCGTGTTCGCCGCCGTGCGGGAATCGACGATTTTGATGACGGCATTGTCAGTGATGTCATCCGGGATATTGGTCCAGTTATAAGAGCAGTTATTGCCCGTGCAGTTGACGGACCCGCTCGCAGGCAGGTCATCCGCGATCATCTTAGAGCTCGGGAATTCATCACCCGTGTTCGGTTGGCCGTCGGCGCCGTTGCCGCCATTTTTATCATAACGGATATCGACGTTCGGGATCGTGCCGGTATTGGTCCACTGGATCAGGAAACTCTGACCAACTGGGGCTTTATCCGTCGAGATCGGCGAATTAACCACGATCCGGCCCTTAACACGGAAGCTCGCGTCCGAAATGTCGTATCCGTTGTCGGTCTTGCTCTTTACACGCACGCGCACGTCGTAGCCGATAGCGTCGGGTACCGTCCAAGCCTGAGATCCGGAATCGAGCCCACCAGTCGAAACGTTGTCCGCGATGAGGACGGGGCTAGCGAACGTGGCTCCATCGGTGGCGTAATGAAAAGCCAGCGCGTTCACGGTGCCATGTTTGGTCCAAAGAATTGGGGTGTTTGTGTCGCCCACCGTGTAGACCGCGCCGCCGTTGGGTTGGGTAACCTGCATGTCCGAAATGATCTTAAAAATTCCTATATCATTGGCATCACCGGTCGTATCAAATGCCACGCCGGATGGGTTTGTGTCCGCATCCTCCACCTTGATCTTGGAGAATGCGCTGATCGTGTCGGGTGTGCCGCCGTTACCGCTGTCCCATGTAAACGAACCGTCGTTTGGAGTCGTGGTAATCAACGTGTAATTGCCGCCGCTATTCGTGGAATAGTAGATCCTCACGGACGGGGTTTTCGTGATATCGGAACTCGAGCTCCATGTGATCGTGTAAGGCGTCGCCACTTTCCACTGCACAGCGGGGCTCTCGAGACCGCTTGGATAAGTCACGACGATCTTAGGGACAATATTGAACGGTTGTGAAATCGCGAAAGCGCCTGGGTCATTCGGATCACGCACGCGCAGGTAAATGTTTGTGTCCTTATTGTCCTCGATATCCGGCACGGTCCACGTGTAGCGGCCTTGCGTGGGGTCGCCCGTTAACGTATCCTGATTGGGGACGGTGCCGATGGAGCGCACGTCGCTTCCCAGGTTGCCGTTAATCAATGGCGAGGGCGAATAGTGAAGTTCCACATTCGGCACGTTGCCCAGTTTCGACCAGACAATGTCAAACGGCTGATTGACCTGCAAGTTTTGGCCGCTGGTTTGCGGCTCCGAGATAGCGAACGTGGCTCGAATCTTGAAGGAAGCCGACGACACGTCGGTGCTGTCAATGTCGTTAGAGTCATAAATCCGGATTTTGGCGGTGGGCGTTACGTGGTCCACATTCACCGGCCAAGAGAAAGTGCCGGGATTCCCGTTGGAAGTGGTTGGGCTTGTCAGCGTCT
>CAYJSE010000050.1:0-3932 GCA_964372765.1 uncultured Planctomycetia bacterium
GTGGCCAAAGGGATCCCAAAAAATAAAGGCGCCGTGCACATTTGCTACTGTTTCACACCGATGCGCTACGCCTGGGGATTTTTCGAGGAATATTTCGGACAAAAAAATAAATGGTTTAAAATGGGCGCGAAAGCGCTGCTTGAACGCTTAAAAAAATGGGATTTGGAAACAAGTAGCGGCGTAGATCATTTTGTGGCCATCTCCAAACATATCCAAAAAAGAATCAAGCGCTGTTACGGGCGCGAGGCAGCGGTTATCTATCCGCCGGTGGATACGGAGTTTTTCACGGTCGATGGAAGCGGCAAAAAAGAGGATTTTTACTTGATCGTGTCCGCGCTCGTTCCTTACAAACGCGTCGATATTGCCGTTCAAGCGTTTAACCGCTCGGGGCGTAAACTCGTCGTGATCGGCGACGGGCCCGAAAAAGAATCTCTGCGGCGCGCGGCCAAGCCCAACATCCAATTCATCGGCTGGCAGCCAAACAAGATTTTGCGCGAACATTACCGAAAAGCGAGGGCGCTTATTTTTCCAGGGGAGGAAGATTTTGGCATCGTGCCCGTGGAAAGCCAGGCCTGTGGAACACCCGTGATCGCTTACGCCCAAGGCGGAGCTTTAGAAACAATCTGCGCTAATAAAACGGGGCTATTTTTTAACGAACCAACCGCGCCGTCTCTTGAGCAAGCCATCGGCCGATTTGAGACCATGAACTGGTCGCCGGAGACCGCGCGTCAAAACGCTCTGGGCTTCAGCCGTGAACGCTTTAAAAACGAAATGAAAAATTTCATCGATTCAGTGACCCGCCATGCTTGCGCCGCAACGACGTAAACGCGATACGTTTCTACCTTGGATGCAGCTGCTCGTGGATTTAGCCACGATCAGCGCGGTGCTGCGAGTATGTTTCTGGGTTCGATTCTCGACGCCTTTTTTTGAAAATGTCGTCCATCCGTCCCTGTACCCATTTTATCTGAAATCGTTTCATCTCGTGACGCTGCTGCTTATATTTTTCATGCGCATGTACGGTCTGTATCAGGCCGCGCGCGCGCTTCCGTTTCTCGTGGAGATGGGCAAGGTCTTCAAGGCGGTCACCGCCGCTACGATCGTATTTTTGGCAATCACGTTTTTCTTACGCGATTTCTCGTACTCTCGCACATTTTGGATACTCTCTGGATTTGTGCTGGCATTGGCCGTCTCTTGCAGCCGCTATCTTTTGGGTCTGGGTGTGATGGTGATTGATAAAAAAAGAGAGAGCCAGCGCAACATTCTGATCCTCGGAGTGAACGAACATTCAAGGAAACTCATCGCATTCTACAAAAAAAATCCACGCTTCAGCACACAAATCACCGGCTTCCTGGACAATCGTGTAACGACAGGCGAACTCATCGACAACGTACCCGTACTCGGCAAAATATCGGAATTAGTCCGCTTCATCCAAGAGCGCCGAGAAATTCATGAAGTGGTGCTGGCTTTGCCGGGGATGCCGCAGGACAAAGTGCTGAACATCATCTATGAATGTGAAAAAGAAATGGTTGTGTTTCGCTGGATCGCCGATATTTTTGGACTCATTGCGTCTAAAATGAACGTCAACTATCTTGGCAGCACGGCGCTTCTATCGTTTGCCGATGCCCCATTGTCTGACTGGGAAAACCGTTTTTTAAAACGGGGTGTGGATATCCTGCTGAGCGCCTCCGCGTTAATATTTTTGTCGCCGCTATTTCTCGTAATCGCGGTCCTCATCCGGCGCGATTCCGGGAAACCCATTTTTTACAAACAGGAGAGAATTGGCGAAAACGGCCGCTCATTTAAACTTCTCAAGTTTCGCACAATGCGCACGGGCGCCGAGGAAAAAACGGGGCCCGTCTGGGCCAAACAAAACGATGACCGCCGCACCCGGCTCGGGGTCGCCTTGCGAGAAAACAATCTCGACGAGCTGCCTCAACTCTGGAACGTGTTGAAAGGGGATATGAGTCTAGTCGGACCGCGGCCGGAGAGGCCGTTTTTCGTCGGCCAGTTCAAGGAAAACATCCCGCGCTACATGGCGCGGCACTCGATACGCTCCGGCATCACCGGCTGGGCGCAGGTACACGGCCTACGCGGCAACACTTCGATCGAGGCGCGCACCCAGTACGACCTTTACTACATCGAAAACTGGTCGCTTCTCTTGGACCTCAAAATTCTCTTGATGACGCTTTTGACTAAAAAAAATGCTTATTAAAAACCTCGCTTTTTTTCTTTTGTTTCCTCTGGTGCTGGGGCTAGCAATTTCAAGCTCTCTTTTTGAGATCAGTTCCAGCATTTTAATTGTGCTTTTTTTAATTTCACTATTAAAAAACCGAGACGGGCGACCTCTGAGGGGTAGCCTATTATTGTCCATCGTTGTTTTATTTTTGGTAAATTTGTTGTCGCTGACCCAGACACAGTTCCCGGAACCTTCGTTGCGGGGAGTCTTAAAAATCGGGCAAAGCTTGATGCTTTGTGTAGCCGTCGCTTATTTCGTAGATTCGGAAGAAAAGTTTAAGAAAATTTTTTACGGTTTATGGGCGACGGCTTGCGTTGTGGCCGTCGATGCGCTGTTGCAGGGCGTAATTGGCCTAGACCCGATTCGGGGAAGACCCATGACGCCGTACCTTTACCAAATAACTGCGCGCCTGACAGGGCCCTTTCACCACGCCAACGATTTTTCGGCCTATCTTTCAGTTGCTATTTTTTTATTTTTGATCCCCATGGCACAGCGATTTAAAGAGTCTACAAATTTTATGCGATTCTTTTTAATTTTAGGGTCGGCCATTGTCACCTCCGTTTTTCTCTGGACTTACGCGCGCGGCGCCTGGCTTGCGGTGGCGTCTGTTTTGACGTTTTATGGACTTGCGCTTAAGAAAAAAATAGTCATCTTTATTCTTGTGGCGCTCAGTTTATGGCTAACTTTTTTTTCTCCGAGCCCATTCAAAACGCGCATCGTATCACTTTTTAATTTTAGTGAGGGCACCACGCTGGAAAGAAAGCAGCTGTGGAGCGAGGCCGTCCATATGATTAAAAAAAGTCCCGTTCTTGGTCTGGGAATCAATACGTATGCCCGCAATGAGCCCTCGTTCAAAGTCCCCCACACAACGCCGGACTATCAGTATGCTCACAACGGTTATTTACAGATCGCCGCCGAGACGGGCCTCGCGGGTCTAGCGGCATTCTTGGCGGTTCTTTTCTGTTTTTTTAGGACGACATCGGGGGTGTTTTTCCGCGCTCAGCAAACTCTTTTAGGCGTGTTAGGTCTTGCGCTTTCCAGCGGAATTCTTGCGTTTTTATTGCATAGCTTTGTTGAAACCAATTTGCAGTCCAACCAGCTAAGAAATTTACTCTGGTTTGTGATTGGAATGGCTTGGGCGGCCCGCCTTATTTTAAAACGTGATGCGCGAGATCTGTAGAATACTTTATATCCGCACCGACCGCATGGGGGACGTGCTGATGAACCTGCCTGCCGTACGGCGGCTGCGCCAGACGTTTCCCAAGGCGTGGATCACGCTGATGGTGGACACAAGCGTCGCGGAGCTTCTGCGCAGTCATCCGGACATCGATGAAATCATGGCTGTGTCTTGGAAAGAAATACAAAAAAGCGTTGTCTGCCAGTGGAAGTTGATCCAAAAAGTCCGAAAAATCAAGTTTGATTTGGCCGTTGTCTCAAATCCGCATAAATTCCTGCACGTTTTGACGTGGCTTGGCAGAATTCCGCGTCGCTTGGGCATCAACCGGAAATGGGGATTTTTACTCACAAAAACTATTCGAGATTCGAAAAGCGGTGCTGACCGACATGAAATAGATCGAAATTTGGAATTGGCAGGCCTTATTTCAGACAAAAACTGGGATGGAAAACTGGCGCTGCCCGTCGATGAAAAATCAAAACGCGCCGTCGAGCAGCGCCTGGCCCAGGAGTCTCCCGACGC
>CAYJSE010000050.1:4032-7206 GCA_964372765.1 uncultured Planctomycetia bacterium
CGCTGGGGACCGCGCGACAAAAAAAGCGCGGTAATCCACAAACCGATGGGCGAGATCACCGTCGCTGAAACAATGGAAGCTCTTTTGAAAGTGCTTGGACCGTGAGTGCCCGGCGGATCTTGATCGTCAACCCATTCGGCATCGGCGACACCATTTTTTCCATGGTTGTCGCTCAAGCTATCCGTGACGCCTGGCCCAAAAGTTTTATCGGTTTCCTGGCCAATGAGCGCACGGAATCACTCGTGCGCTTAAATCCATCCATCGACCACACCCTTATTTTTAATCGTGATCAATTTCGAGGTTTTTGGCGTCAAAGCCCCGTGCTTTTTTTTAGACAGTTTCGCGCGCTGCTCGCCATCCTGCGTGAAGCGGACTTTGACACACTCATCGACTTTTCGTTAGGCCGCGAATACAGCTTTTTTGGCTGGTGGGTGGGCATCCGCGACCGCATCGGTTTTGATTTCAAAAACCGCGGTCTTTTTTTGACTCACAAAAAGAAACTGGCGGGCTACGACGAAAAACCAGTGGTCGACACGCAGTTTGGGCTTCTTCCATTTTTGGGGATACCGATTCCCGGCGCGAAACCAGCGATCCCGTTTCGAGTGCCGGAAAACGCTGATTTTAAAAATCGAAACATCCTAGTGCTGGCGCCGGGAGGAGGTAGGAGCTGGGGAGCGAATGCCGTGTTTAAACAGTGGGATCCGGAACGTTTTGCGCGCGTCGGCAACACTTTAGTAAAAAACAAAGGTTATGAAATTTATCTCTTAGGGGACGACGGCGAAAAGGAGCTGCTCGGGAAAACAGCATCGTTTCTTGAAGCGCCGGCCAAAATTTTAGCGGGGGAGGCAATCCCAAAAGTCTGCCCGCTTCTTAAAGCGGCAAAGCTTTTCATCGGAAACGACGGCGGCCTTTTACATTTAGCCAACGCACTGGGAACGCCGACGGTGGGTCTTTACGGTCCCGTGGACGAGCGCGTCTACGGCCCCTACCGGAAAGAGATTCCCCATGCTGTGTTGACAGAAGCCGTGCCATGCCGACCCTGTTATCAACACTTTCATTTTCCTCCCTGCGCCTATAACCGGCGCTGCCTGGAAGAACTGTCGGTGGAGAGAGTGCTGACCGCTTCTTCGGCCTTATAGAAAGATAGGACGCGGCGGTAGTCTTCCAACGAATGGATTTCGGACCACCCGTGGCTAATCTCGAAACCATAAATCGGGTGTTTCAAATCCACGAGGTATTGGAGAAGATCGTTCAAATCCGCTTCCGGCGCGCTGGGCGATTCATAAAAAGGGCGGCCCTTAAATTCGATCTTGGCTTTTTCCCAAGCCTCGACCAACCACCCCAAACCTTTTTCTCGAAAGAGAACAATCCCCACAAACTCGTGGCCGGCTTCTTTCGGATCCAGGAGCCGACCGATTTTTTGAATCGGTTTGAATGTGTTGAGACGCAGGTCCCGCGCGCGCCGATCGACGGTCGTGTCCCGAGCCACCACAAGATCCAGCTTTTTGTCGCGAGGGGGAAGCGACGGATAGGCGCGATCCATCACGATCGTGACATCATGAGGACTTGTCAAAAGCTGCTGGACAAGACGCCGGTCAAAGAGAATGTCGGAATAAACGACGAGACAAGACTCCCGCAGGTCCCGAACAGCCAGCATCACGGAATAGGCGGCACCGGTGTTGGTGTAATCGGCGTTATGAATCTTTTGAGTGCCTTGCGAGAATACTTTGTCCGCCGCAAATCCGGTGACTACACGGATTTCCCTTGCGCCGCAGGACCTTAAGAGCTCCGCTTGATGGTCCAACAAAGTTTTCCCGTGAATATCCAACATGCAAACGGGTTGTTCGTTGAGTTCGGGGTTCGAGTCGGCGATTTTCGGCCTACCCGCCGCGGGGATCACCACCTGGATTCCTTGCCGGCTTGAAAACTTTTCCTCTTCCTTTTTATGATCCAGCATTCCCTGCAATTCAAAAACATCTTTCATCGGCGTGATGTCCGCCTCGACGGCGGCCGAAGAACCCGTGGAGATGATTTTTTGAAAAATGTCGTTCATGGCTCGGATAGACGCCCGTAAGCCCTGATTGGCATAAATGACCATCTGAAAACCGTGTTTGGCCAATGCGTCGGCCGTCACCCCATAAAATGTCGTGGGTATCACTACCAAAGGACAGGCGCTTTTCCAGCGTTTGGAAAACGCGAAAATCTCATCCGGTGTCGTTGCTTTGGAATGAATCACGATGGCGTCAGCGCCGGCTTCCGCATAGGCTTCTGCCCGTTTCAGAGCCTCTTCGAGACCCCAACCAGCGATCAGGGCTTCCACGCGCGCAAAAACCATAAAATCTTCAGAAATTTGGGCGGATTTCGCGGCTTCGATTTTTCCAACAAATTCTTCGATGGAAACGAGCTCCTGTCGTCCGGACACAAAGCTATTGATCTTCGGAAATAATTTATCCTCAATCACCACCGCAGCCAACCCAGCGGCGTCATACTTTTTTACCATACGAATCACGTTGGAGGCGTTTCCGTAACCCGTATCGCAATCGCAAACTACCGGCAAGGATGTCGCCTCGTTGATGACAATGGATGCGTTCAAATTTTCCGTCATCGTCAAAATATTCGCGTCCGGCACGCCATTAGCCGTCGAAATCTCAAGGCCGCTGGCCCACACACCTTCAAAACCGTTTTTCTGGATTAGTTTTGCGCCCAGACCGTTATGGGCGCCCGCGATGCGAAGGATCCCGGAGCAAGTAAAAAGTTCCCGCAGAATCGATGCTTTTTTGTTCACTGTGTTTCTCCCTATCCGCACAAACTAACACATTACTTCACAATCTCCAAGAGCGAAAAATTAGCTTAAGTTTTACCTCTCAATCCTATATCATACTTTTTGATGCCTAAAAAACCGCCTGTTTCAGTCGTGATAATCGCCAAAAATGAGGGCGACCGCATCCGCGAGTGCCTGCAAAGCGTCGCTTGGGCGCCGGAAATCATCGTCGTCGATGATTTTTCTACGGACAACACGGTCGCGATCGCCCGGGAATTCACGCAAAAAATATTTCAGCGCGCGATGGATATCGAGGGCAAGCACCGCAACTACGCCTACGCTCTGGCCGCCAACGAGTGGATTTTGAGCCTCGACGCCGATGAGCGGGTCACGCCGGAGCTTCGCGCCGAAAT
>CAYJSE010000051.1:0-6819 GCA_964372765.1 uncultured Planctomycetia bacterium
GGTTCGACTTCGCTCACCATCCTGAGCTTGTCGAAGGACTTCGTCGCTTCGCTCCTCGCAATGACGCTTACCTGTGCTAAGTGCATAGTCATGCAGTTGAATCTACTAAAGAAGGAGACTCTATGGCCCTATCCGACTGGTATTCCAATGTTCAATTCCTGCTTCGCTGGGTACACGTATTTTTCGGTATTATCTGGATCGGGATACTCTATTTCTTCAATTTTGTGAACGTGCCCCTGCAAGGAGCGCTGGACGATGCGACCAAAAAACTTATCAACCCCAAGCTCATGCCCCGGGCGCTCTGGTGGTTTCGCTGGGGAGCCATGGTGACTTTCATCTCGGGATGGGCCCTTTTCACGCTCGTGTATATGTATGTGCCGGGTCAGGGCTTTGGTCCGTCGCCTCTTTTCTCGACTTCCGAAGGCATTTCCGCCCGAGCGATCTGGATATTGATCGGCATGCTCCTAGGCTCGGTCATGTGGTTCAACGTGTGGTTCATCATCTGGCCCGCGCAGAAATCCATGCTTCAGGGAAAAGTGGCGGCTGACAAAATCGCCGATGTGAGAAAGAAGGCCTTTTTGGCTTCGAGAACCAACACATTCTTATCGGCTCCGCTACTCTTCGCGATGCTGGCGCCGCAAAGCTACGGCGCGTTCAATCAAGTAACGCTTCTCGTGGTCGTCGTGATCAGTGCCGTCGCCGTGTGGCACTTGATCAAGGTCTCGGCGAAAGTCGGATCGACGATTTAATTATTCCGTCATTGCGAGGCCCGCTCGCAATGACGTCTTTAGAACCGTATCTCGACTATTTTCACTTCGCTCGGCGCGACCGTTAATTCCAAGGTTTGGACCCCAAGTTTTTCATGCCACACATCGATCGTGTAGTTGCCCGGCGGTAAGTCCTTTATCTCAAAACTCCCATCGTCACCCGTCACGGCGAAATACGGGTGCGCCACGACCCCGATATAGCCCCGCATCCAGGGATGCACATCGCACTTTAGGGACACCATTACCTCAGGCGCTTCAAATTTTTTGACCTGCTTCATGCCGGCAAACGGCAGTCCGATATTCCACGAAACATTCGCCTTCGAGTAAGAATGCACGTTGTGAAGCGTCGGGTCTTCATTCAAAATATCCACAGTCTGGCCCACTTGCACACCCAAAACATGCGGCGTGTACACACACTGTTTATTGCTGACCTTAACCGACGCCTCCGGCGCCGGAAAATCATAGCCCTCAAGCCCCTCCTTCACGTACACAAATACATTTTTCACAGCCCCGTTCTGGACAATGAGCTCCTCGGAAGGAATGGTAGCATCCGTATGAAACGCCGCGCACTCCGGATTTCCCGCCACCACTACGCTTTCAGCCGCTGGCACCTCTCCTTGAAACACAACTTTACCTGTAAGCGTTCCGGTTTGCGAAAGATCGAGAATTTTGGTGTCCGATGTAGGGGCGACGCTTGTCGTCGCCCGTTCCTCGGGTTTCTGGGCACAACCGATAACGGAGAAGATTAAAAACATCAAAATAATTTTTTTCATGACCCTTCCACCTTTATCGTTAAAATTAGATCACCCGGGTGATGGCACGTCGGGCATGCGTTGCCCTGCCGCGTCAAGCGCAGCTTTTTGCCCGACGCAATCCCAGCCGGTATCCGCACTGTGATCTTTCTACCATCCTGCATCGCAAAACTCACCTCTCCGCCCTTCTGGGCACGCGCTCTTGATATCTTGAGCGTCGCGGTTGCGTCCGATGAGACTTCCGGATAGCCCGATGCTTCTTCTTCGTTCCCGTAAACCTCTCGACCACCGCCGAATAAACCGGATAAAACGTCCTCAAATCCCCGCATCGATCCACCGCCGCGCGTCGAAAATGAAAATCCTCGCGCGCCACCACCCGACTGAGCACCACGAAATCCACGCAAAATCTCCTCAAAGTTGAACCCTTGCGCGCCCGAGAATCCCTGGCTGCCTGAGTGGGCGCCGGAAAACCCTCCGCGCTTATAGGCATCGTAATCCGCGCGCTTTTTGGTATCACTTAAAACATAATACGCTTCAGAGATTTCCTTAAACTTTTCTTCGGCCGCTTTGTTGTTGGGATTGGCGTCCGGGTGAAACTTTTTGGCCAAAATGCGGTAGGCTTTTTTAAGCTCGTCGGGCGCGGCACTGCCTTTCACGCCCAGAATTTCGTAGTAATCTCTCTTCATACACCATCGGCTTTTTCGGACTCGGCCACAAACGCCTCGATCGTCTTGCTGGCGCGATAGATCTCGTACACACGATTCTGATTTTTGACAAAAAGAAAAACAAGCTGCGGATCGAGATGGTTCCACGCAAGCGCCTTGACGTGCTCCATCGCCTCCTTGAAGGGCTTTTCCTTTTTATAGGGCCGGCGCGACACGATCGCGTCAAACACGTCCACCACCGCCACGACACGCCCAAATATCGGGATCGCGTCACCTTTCAATCCCCGCGGGTAGCCGGAGCCGTCGTATTTTTCATGATGCGTCAGCGCGATCTCCGACGCCGCTTTTAAAATCGGCGAGCGTGAGTTTTCAAAGATGCGGGCGCCGATCGCCGCGTGCTGTTTCATTTCCTCGTATTCTTTGGGAGTGAGCTTGCCTTTTTTTAAAAGGATGCGGTCTGGGATCGCGATCTTCCCGATATCGTGCATGGGGCTTGCCGCGCGTAAAACCTCCAGCTCTTTTTCGGCGAGTCCCGTAAAGCGGCCGAGCTCGGCCGCGTAGTCGCTGATGCGGATGATATGCGCGCCCGTGTCGGGATCGCGATACTCGGCCGCGATCGCGAGCCGCAGGATCATCTCCATGTGGGACTCGTGCAGGTACTGGTTAGCTTCTTTGAGTTTCTGGTAGGCCGCTTTTAAGTGGTCGAGTTTACTGGCATCGATGTCCGAGTGGCCGTGAATGTCTTTATCGTGTCCCAACTTTCGCGACCGGCCTCGGATGTACATTATTGGATTTTATCGCGGCCGCCGTAGCGAGCGTACCAGGGCTTGGCACCCTTTTCAAGCACCGCATTCAAGGCCTTGATATTTTTTACACCGCGGTCCAAAAGCCACGCTTCGAGCGCCCGGGCGCCGCCCTTGACATACTCGGGGATCCCGTCCTGCCACGTCGCGCGGCCGCACAAGACACCCGCAAAGTTCACGCCGGCGCTCGTCGCTAGCTCTATATTCTCGCGAAATATTTCATCGGTCACACCAGCCGACAAGTAGATAAACGGCTTTTTTGTGCAAGCATCCTGACGCTTAAATATGGCTTTTGCCTGGTCCCAGTCGTAAGCAATGTCTTGGCCATTGAAGGCTTTGGAACCTTTCAAGTACTTGACGTTCACCGGAATCTCAACTTTCAAAACATCGACCCGATACTTTTCTTTAGAAAATTCTTCCATGCTTTTAATCACGATCTCGGGCTTCAGCTTCGCGTACTCGAAACCCTTCTCGTCGCCGCCTTTGGGATCGTACCCGACAAACTCCAAGAAAAACGCGATATCCTCGTCCTCACACTCCTTGCCGATGCGCTCCATGATCTGGTGTTTGCGCTCGTTGACTTTTGAATCGTCAAACGGCGTGTAGTATAAAAGCACTTTCACGCAATCGGCGCCTTCCTGCTTGAGACGTCGGGCGCTGTAGCCGTCGAGAAAAGTGGGAATGCGGCCGGCGCTGGAGTCGTCGTAGCCCGTCTTTTCGTAGGCCAAAAGAAGCCCGGCATTGACCGAACGAGCCTTGGAGGCTGGGAGTCCGTACTCGGGATCCAAAAGAATGGCGCTGGCGTGGGGCGTCAGCACCTTGGCCACAATGGTTTTAAATTCGGACATCATGGAGGGGGTAACTTCGTTTTCGGAAACACCCTTGGCTTTGGCGATCGATTTGCGCAGCGACCCGCGCTGATCCATCGCGGCGGCCGTGATGACCCCCTTGTCATTGGAAACATTCTCTAAACTACGCAGCTTGCCTTCCGAAATACTGACCATACAGACTCCTTCCTTATAAAAACTGGACTATTGTATCGAACCATACCCAAACGCGCAAGAGCAGGCGGCAGGTTCTGTCAGCGGTGGCTCGTGTTGTTTTTCGCAAGGCGTTGATGAGGCGAGCACCACGGTAAGTCTATCAAACCCTAGCGAGCCGAATCACCAGCGCAGGCCGCCTCGGTGGGGCGGCCAAGCGTGCCTGAAGAAAAACAACACGAGCCACCCACCGCCCATTACACGCTAAATCGGAAGTGCATGATGTCGCCGTCCTGGACAAGGTACTCTTTGCCTTCCAAGCGGAATTTGCCCTTTTCGCGTGCGCCGGCTTCTCCGCGGCACTCTAAAAAGTCTTTGTATCCGATCACCTCGGCACGGATAAACCCACGCTCAAAATCCGAGTGAATCACGCCGGCCGCCTGCGGCGCCAAGGCACCTCCGTGCACCGTCCACGCGCGGTTTTCCGTCTCACCGACGGTAAAAAAAGTGATCAGCTTGAGGAGCTTGTAGCCCTCTCGGACCAGCTTGTCGATGCCGGACTCCGCGAGATTCATGGCTTTCAAAAATTCCTCTCTCTCGTCCGCCTCCAACTTCGAGATCTCTTCCTCGATTTTGCCGCAGATCGTGATCATGGCCGCGCCTTCCTCGGCGGCCTTTTTCCGCACGGACGCGACGTAGGCGTTGTCCGGTTTATCGAGTTCGTGCTCAGCGACGTTCGCGACATAGAGCACCGGTTTATCTGTCAAAAATCTCACATCTTTCAGCAACGTCCGCTCATCCGGTGTCATCGCTACCTTTTTCGCTATATCTCCGGCATTAAAAACTTTTTCATAGCGTTCTAAAATAGCCATGACCTGAACGGCTTTTTTGTCTCCACTTTTAGCTGATTTTTCAAAGCGCGTCTTGTGCTTGGACAAGATTTCCATGTCTTTTAAAATAAGTTCCGTTTTGATCACTTCGATGTCGCGCAAGGGGTCCACAGAACCGCTCACGTGCACGATCTCACTGTCGTCAAAACAGCGCACCACTTCCAAAATGGCGTCCACTTCGGCAATGTGGCTCAAAAACTGATTGCCGAGACCCTCCCCCTGACTTGCGCCTTTGACAATTCCCGCAATATCCACGATCTCGACGGAAGTCGGCGCCACTTTTTTTGTCGGGACAATCTCGGTTAAAATTTTGAGCCGCGGATCCGGCACGGCCACGACGCCGACATTGGGGTCGATCGTGCAAAAAGGATAGTTCGCCGCTTGCGCCGCACCGCGCGTCAACGCATTAAAAATCGTCGACTTGCCGACATTGGGCAAACCGACAATGCCGCAATTAAACCCCAACTTTCGGCCTCACTTTCTTGACTAAATTTTCCCAGACATCGGCCCCGCTGCCCATTTCAGGAATATTGCTCTTCGCCTGCCCCAGGATTTTCAAAAATCCGGGTTCCACTTCTTTTCCGGAGTACCCTTGCACGATCTCCATCGCGCGCAGCGCAAACTTTAAGATCTGTACCGGTTCAATTCCAGAGATGTCGTCAAAAAACCACGCGCAGCTTGTGTACATAAAAAGAGAAAGCTTCTCCGCCTCCAAAAGACACATGAGTTTTTGCTCCACATCGGAGCTTAAAGTTTTCCGCACATTCTTCGCTAAAAATTTACGCCTCTGGGCGTCCGACGGGTCCAGCATCACGTAAATGTAATCATTGCGCGCCGCCCAAGGGTCCCGAAAATAGGCGCCGGCTTCCGTCTCATAAACCCGGTCCACGATTTCTTTTAAATAATCCAGCGCCTCCCGCAAGCTCGTACGCCACTTTTGGTTCCATCCGGCCTGGAAATTGAGACGGCATCCGCAGTCTCCGCGCCAGCGCTCGACGCCGTGCGGACAGCTCCAGGAGCTATTGTCATGAATATCCACTTCCGAGTAAGAACCAAACCGATCCAGAAATTCGCCAAAGTTGGTGATCTTGGCCAGACGGCACTCCTCGATCTTGTTCAAACCGTAGGCGACCGCCATCTCGCCAAATTTATGGTGGTGACCGAAACTTTCCCCATCGGTCGCGGTGGATACCAGCTGTTCGCGCTCACGGATCGAAAAAGCGTGCATCAAGCTGTCACAGAGCTTATCGCCGCTCGACAAGAGACCTTGAAACGCTATCGCCCTCGAGATCGGCGCGTCATAGAAAAAAATGTGAAACTGTTTTCCGCGATCCAGCAGGACACGGTACGGCTGACGCGGATTGATCGCGTCACCGCGCAGATACCGCCAGCGCTCGCCAAAGCCGATACGGCGCACCCGGACCGCCTGATGCGGCGCCAACACCGTAAACAGGATCCCGTAATCCGCTAGGATTTTGAGCGTCGATTTGCTGACCGCAGTTTCGGAAAGCCACATGCCCTCCGGTTTACGTTCAAAATGAAATTCAAAGTCCCGGATACCCCACACCACTTGGGTGATCTGGTCGCGCTTCGAGGCCAGCGGCATGATGAGGTGATTGTAGCTTTGGGCCATCGCGTTGCCGTGGCCGGTGCACGCGCGCCTGCTTTCCTTGTCGGCGCGCACGATCGCTTCATAGGTCAGCGGGCTTTTGCGGCGCATCCAGGATAAAAGCGTTGGACCGATATCAAAACTGACTTTCGAAAAATTGTTGACGCTCTTTAAGACGTGCCCGTGAGGCGCCAGAATTTTGGCGTCGGTATTGGCCTCATAGCATTCCTTCGCGATACGTTCATTCCAGTCGTGAAACGGCGCGGCCGACGCCTCGGCATCCACCTCGCCGGTCCATGGATTTTCTCTCGGCGGCTGGTAAAAATGACCGTGGATACAGACAAATTTTTTCA
>CAYJSE010000052.1:0-6420 GCA_964372765.1 uncultured Planctomycetia bacterium
TATGAATGCCGTCGCCGTCTTTGAACCAGACGATCGTGCTTTTATGGAACGAGTGACCATGCCGTTTTTTCCACCACAAAGCGGCGGGCGTACGATAAACGACGAAATCTAGGAAAGTCCCGATCGCACCGGCACGTAAGGCCAAGTAAGCTAGAAAAAAATATCGGCTGAGCTTAGGAAACATCCGCAGCAACCGGTTTTTTCAAATACGCGCGCAGCATCACACCCTCGGGGTTGGGTTCTTTAAAATAACGGTCTTCTTTAAAAATACGACCGAACAATGGCAGAAAAGTGAGCAAATTCAACCGGCCGAGCGCATCGTAGCGGGCCTGCCAGCGAAGGCGTAGCCACCGCCGACCCTCGCGGCCGCACCAGGGTCCTCGGAAGCGGCGGCCGATGCCCAGCACACGCGTCGCAACCACTTCAAAACCCGCCGCTTCGGCCAGTTTTTTCAACGTGGCGGCCGTAAAAAAATAAAGATGCGGTTTGACTCCGACGCCGGCTGTGACGGTGACTCGTGATTCGTTGGGTACCTCGATAAACACCCACCCTCCGGATTTCAAGAGACGGTGAAATTCAACCAATACCGCTTTAGGATCGGCCACATGTTCGAGTACGTGGGAATGCAAGATCCCGTCGAATGAGTCGGCTTCGTACAAACCTTCCGTGAACATCTTCTGCTCGACACGAATCCCGTACCAGGTTTCGGCAAACCCGCTTCGGGGATTTGGGTCAATTCCTTGGACTTTCCAACCACGCTTCTTGAACAGCGACAGAAAACTGGCCGCATGGCAACCGACATCCAGCACTTTTTTGTCATTAGCAGAGCCGACATGGAAAATTTTTTTCAACGAGTCAAACTGCAGGGTGGCCCTCAAACGAAAACCCTTTTCGCTTTTTTCGTTCATCGTAAACCCGCAAAGAGGATCATTCCCAAACTCCGAATTATAAAATTCCGCCAAAAACTTGTCGGAAGGTATCGGCTGGGCCTGCATGAGACCGCAACGTCGGCATTCGGCCAAGCGTACGCCGTCAAAGCCCGGGTACCGGGCAAGCGTTTCGTAATCCGTCTGCGCGCAAATCACGCATGGGGAGTCGTTCATGAAGCCTCCGACAGCGAACGGTAGCTTTCCAGACAAGCCGACGCGACGTGGTTCCATGTAAAACGTTCGCGTACCCGGTTTCTCAACCGTTCATTCTTCGGGCGGGTCAGTGCTCGGTGGATTGCGCGGCGAATGTCCGATGGATCGGCCGGGTTGAGATAATCGACGCTGTCTTCAAAATATTCGCGTGTGCTTCCCCCGGACGTGGCCAGCACTTTGGCGCCGGCCAGACCCGCCTCGAGAGCCGCTAAACCCGGCGTTTCGAACCACCCTTGCAGAACAAACAGCTCGCAAGCAGCATAAGCGGATTTAAGCAAAGGATCGTCGTGCGGAACGGTAGGCGTGAACCGCACAAAACCATTCCCGACACGGCGGCAAGCCGCCTCGTAGCTCTCATACCCCGACACCGAACTCCCGATCAAATGCAAACGAAGTCCGGTGCCTTTGACGGCCCGGATGAGATTGAGCTGATTTTTTCGCGGTTCAACGCGGCCGACGCTTAACAAGAAAGGATCGCCACCAAAACGGTCGCGATAAAGCTTAGGGTCCGCCTCCATAAAATCCGGGTCCACCCCGTTGTGAATAACCCGGATTTTGGATGCCGGAACCGCGAAAAGCCTCACAATTTGTTTTTTTTCAGTCTCGGAATTAGGGAGCAAGAGGTCCGACTCCAGCAAGAGTCTCAGTCGGCCTGAAGGAAACGAAGGCCACAGCCATTTAAGCGCATGCCGCGTCAGCAAACCCACTTTCATACGAATCCCGTCGTCCGTGAAAAACGCACGTCGCCAGTCCGACCATAGCACCGGACTCGTGACAACTTTTACACCGCGTGAGCGCGCTACTTGTACCAAGCCAAGGCAGTCCTTCACCGAGCTGAACACGTGCAATAGGTCATAATCCTCGACACGGTGCCGCCAGGGATCAAACAGATCTACCGGCTGCCCGGCTTTCTCAAGATACTCCCTCGTTTTGATGAGCTGGATCTCTCCGCCGCCCACGTTTTGAAAAGCGGCCGGATACGTGAAGAAAGCGACTTTCACGGCAAAAGTTCCTCTTTGAGGATTCGATCGATCTTTTCGGACGCGTGGCCATCCCCGAAAGGGTTTGCCCAATTCTTCGGCTTTTCCATCATACGTAACGCCAACGATACGAGTTGGTCCGGATCATAGCCGCCCACCGCATTGCTGCCCACCTCAACGGTTTCCGGTCTCTCAGTCGTCGTACGGATCGTCACGCAGGGCACTTTCAAAATACACGCTTCCTCTTGTACGCCTCCCGAATCAGTAAGAATAATCTCGGCGTTTTTTTCGTACCAAATAAAATCTAAAAAGCCCATTGGGTTCACAAGGGTGAATGGTTTACGGTTCAAGTCTATCCCGTGTTCGCTGATCCTCTTCATTGTTCTGGGATGTACCGGAAAAACGATCGTAAGCGATTTCTTTTGAGCAAGTTTTTCAAGCGCTCGGATCACATTGACAAAACGGTCTTTAGTGTCCACGCTTTCCGGACGATGCAGCGTCACGAGCGCATACCCTTTTTGAAAATTTTTATCCGCTCTTTCGCGCGCTATTTCGAGATTCTCGAATAAGGCGTCCACAATCGTGTTGCCGGTCACTTCGATCCGTTTATCGCCAAATTTTTCTTTGATCAGGTTTTCTCGGGCGGACTCGGTCGGCGCAAAAAGAATGTGAGATAACTTATCGGCCTCGATTCTATTTCTTTCTTCCGGCATATGGTTATCGTAGCTGCGAAGTCCCGCTTCCACATGGCCAATCGTGATATCGCCTACCGCCGAGGCGGCTAATGCCCCAGCCAAAACGGTATCCGTGTCTCCCTGCACGAGCACAGCCCCGGGCTTTTCTTTTTCCAACACGCCTTTGACGCTGTCTTTCATCCATTTCACCAGTTCCACGTGTTTATTGGGTCCATACGCCGAAGGGCGGGCGAATCTCCATTTGGGTTCCGGCAGCTTCAAGTCGTTAAAAAACTGCTTGTCCATGTTGTACGAATAATGCTGGCCGGTATGGATCAAAAAATAATCACGGCGCTTTCTCCGAAAGATCCGAATAAGAGCGCTCAGCTTAATAATTTCCGGTCTTGTGCCCAAGATAACGGCGATCATATTAAACCTTACTCCTTAATTCCCATGTCTTGGCAAGTTTTATAAACTCGTAATAAGCGCTTAAAACGGTGAACATAAATCCTTCCAAGCCATCTCTCCATGACTCTTGAATAAAAATCATACGGAAGAAAACGGCCAGCGGCCGTACGCTCAGCGAGGTTCTTCCAATCTTTGCTTCTCCTGAAACTGCCCGAGATTCAAGCGTCGTGTAATGATTTAGTTTTTGCATGTATTGAGCGACTGTTCTTGTCGAATAATGAAGCAGTGGATTCTTTAATTTTTTCGATCGGCCTATCGGGCAAAGTCGTTCGTGGACCACCCCCTCAAAATGAGCGTCCTTTTTTTGAATCAGGCGAAGTTGATAGTCCTGGCGGCTTTGCCCCTGTTTCATCCATCGGCCAAAAATATTATTCTCTCTTCGCAACCAGTAACATTCCGCTGTCGGTGCGGCCAACTCCTTTCTGATTTCTTTGGCGAGTTCCTCGGGAACTCTTTCATCCGCGTCCACCAGAAATACCCAAGGATGTGACGCCAAAGAGATTGCAAAATTCTTCTGCGACGCAAAATCCTTAAATTCCCGCTGGCTGACTTTCGCCCTGAGATTTCTGGCGATTGCGCAGGTATCGTCTCTGCTGAACGAATCCACGATGATAATTTCATCGCAAAACGAAAGAGAGCCGATGCAATCGGCTATATTTTTTTCCTCATTTCTCGTGATAAGAGCCGCTGATATTTTCATAAGGTTGAAACGGACAAACTAAAAATATCCCTATCCGAATATTTAGGCTTGCCAACGCCCTTGGAGGTTAAGCACCTCCTCTGTCTTGCTCGCGCGAACAAAGGCATGGCCCTCCATAACCCTTGCACAAACTCCGCCTTTCCCGTCAGCAGCGCGTAAATGATCCGGAAAGGTAGCCATAAAATAAAAGTGACAAAATTTGTCCAATCCTCGAGATTCTTCCACATAAATAAAAAAGTGTTTCTCCAGTTGATCACCAACGTACCTTTGGGCCCGAAAGACTTCATAAAACTCACTCCCCCTTCATGGTAAACCATGCTCGAAGGGACATAGTAACACCTCCATCCTCTCTGATAGGCGCGGAAACAGATGTCCGCATCCTCAAGCCTTCCCGGCAGGTAGAGCTCATCGTATCCTCCGAGATCTAAAAATTTCTTTCTGTCGAACGCGCCGAAACCGGACATTAAGGTTAAACCCGGTTTGTCATAGTCTTTGGGCGTACTTTTTGCCCAAAATACCCCAAAACGTATCTCCCCTTTTGTCTTGCCTCCCTCATAAGATCCGTCCTTTAGAGAAAGACACTTCGGCGCAGTCATGAAAACATCCGAGTGCTCAAGAAAAGGCGCCACCAACGGATCAATGAACGCTTTATCGACCTCGATGTCATTGTTCATAAAAATAAGGACTTCGTCGTCGAGATCACGCGCCACCTCATTGTAGGAGCAGAGCACTCGATTTTCGCGCAGCGGGATCCATGCCACCTTTCCTTCTAAGCGGCTCACGATTTCACGGCTGCTGTCGGAGCTCGCGTTGTCGATGACGCTGAGACGGCACGAATGACTCGAATGGTCCACCGCCGCCAGAAAAGACGGGAGATATCTTTTTAGAAGTTCCGCGCCATTGTAATTCAGAATCAGGATATGAACTTTCATTCTTTCAAGCTCTCGTAATGCGCGTCGACCTTACGCGCGAGGACCGTGTTCGCGAGTCTCGTAACCCAAACTAGATTACCGCCCGACGCGTAAAAAAGCAGCTCAGCCCAGAGCGCCGGCTCAAGCCAACCGGGGGATGCGAGCGCCAACGTAATCACGGTCAGCGTTATCAATGGCAGAAAAACTGGAAAAGTCACGATAAAATGGAGCGCCGAAAATGCGCGTTTCAGCACCGGGCCCGACACCGGACCAGTCTTATGGTACTCCGGCACGTGAAGAGGCCGTCCAGAGTCGCGCGACCACTGCAGCAGCACGGCAGCCTCGGCAAACGGCAACAAGAGTAGCATCAGCGACGCGTACGCGCCCAGCGCGCCAGCCAGAAGCATTTCCGTTTGTCCGGTATAATAATGAAGCCCCTGACCTATTCCGATCAGCGCCAGCGGCGGAACAATGGCGTTCACCATCGTGTCAAAATACAGACCCGTGACCGACGAGGCGCTCTTTAGTCTTGAAAGTTCACCGTCCACGTGATCAAGCAGGTACCATGCATTCACCCCTATCACACCGACAACCCAGTTTCCCTGCCCCAGCTCCCACGCGCCCCACAGGCCTGCCACCAACGAAAGCGCGGTGACGTGGCTCGGTCCCAGCGGCGTGCGCGAAAAAAACACGGTTAAATAAACCGAAAACCGGCGCATCACATAACGCCCGTATAGCGCGTCGTGCGCCGCACGCGGAGCCTGGAGCTGTTGTCGAAGTTCGCGAATCGTCACCATTCGTTTTAGGATATCCGCTGAAGGATCGCGCGAAGCAATTCGGGAGTGAGCAAGCGCGGATTGTTTTTGACGCGGTCCGGCCGAAAACCATTTACGACAATGCACTCAATGCCGCGCGCATCGATACCGAGACGCTCCAGACGCGATTCCAGACCAACCTCGTTCATCAACCGCTCGACCCAATCGGCGGCCTCCGAAGCTGAACGCACGCCGATCGCACGCCACAGATCGGCGTAGCGGTTCTCGCGCATGGATTCCTCGTTGAAACGGATAAACTCAGCAAGCGTGAGCGCGCACGCGTGCCCGTGCGCAACGCCGAAAAACGTCGTGATCGGATAGGAAACCGCGTGTACGGCCGTCGTCGCGGTGTGCGCGATCGCCAGACCCGATTCGCAACTGGCCAGCGCCATGCCAAAACGCGCAACTCGGTCTCCGGGGTGTCTCACCGCGCACGCCAAATGACGTGCCGTCAACTCCGCCGCGCGCAGCGCATGCGTGTCGGAAAACGACGTGTGGTACACGGACCAAAAGGCCTCAATCGCCTGCGACAGCACGTCGAAACCTGTCGAGGCGGTCACGGTCGGCGGCAACGAAAGCGTGAGCAAAGGGTCGACGAGCGCCAGATCGGGAAAAAAACGTGCATCAGTGAGCGTGATCTTCTTTTTTTCCTCGGTCTGCAGCGACACGTACGGAGTGACCTCGCTGCCGGTCCCCGAAGTCGTGGGCACGGCAGCCAGCGGCAACCGCT
>CAYJSE010000053.1:0-6399 GCA_964372765.1 uncultured Planctomycetia bacterium
GAACCCTCGTTGATTCCGAAGTCGCCCTCGGTGGTTTAAAAAAAGAAGGTTACACAATCGTCTCGGACATCCAAAAAGCCGATATCGCCGTCGTGAATACCTGCGGCTTTATCGAAGAGGCAAAAGTCGAGTCCATTGAGACCATCCTCAGGCTTTGCGAGATGAAGAAAAAAGGCCGTCTCCAGGCGGTGGTCGTGCTCGGCTGTTTGGCGCAGCGTCATGGAGAGGAGCTCCGGAAAGAACTAGGGCAGGAGGTGGACGGCATTATCGGCACCGATAACTACGGGGATCTCGCCCGCGTCCTCAAACCCCTGAAGGACAAAAACCAAAAAGTTTTCGAGGTGAAGGCCAAACCTCACTTTTTGCTAGATGAAAATACCCCACGGTTTTCGCTGACACCCAAGCATTTCGCTTACGTAAAAATTTCCGAAGGCTGCATCAACGCCTGTTCGTATTGCGTGATCCCCAAAATGAAGGGCCCGCACCGTTCGCGGACCATCGATTCCATCGTGAATGAAATTAAAAAAGTTGCCGCCGAGCGGCATCCGTCAGAGATCGATCTGATCGGCCAGGACACCGCGGCGTTTGGCTTCGACCGAAGCCGTGTTTTCGAATTGCCTGAGCTTTTGCGAAAAGTAGCGGCGCTCAATCTGGTGCCTTGGATCCGGCTTTTGTACGCTCACCCCGGGCATGTCAGCGAGGAGCTCATCGATGTGATGGCCTCGGAGCCAAGTATTTGTAAATACCTGGATTTTCCGATCGAACACAGCCACGACGATATGCTAAAACGCATGAATCGAGGCGTGGATCGCGCCAAGATGCTTTGGGGGCTCGAGACCTTTCGCAAGCGGATCCCCACTATCAGCATTCGCACTACCGTGATCGTGGGTTTTCCGGGCGAGACGGAGGAGGAATTTCAAGACCTCATGGATTTTTTAAAAGAAACCCGATTCGAGCGTTTGGGGGCATTTCTCTTTTCCGAAGAAGAGGGTGCCAGGGCCTATGGGCTTCCCGATCAAATTCCGCAAGAGTTAAAACAAGAACGTTTTAATGCCGTGATGGCCCAGCAACAAGAAATTTCGCGCGAGATAAACGCCGAGTTCCTCGGAAAAACCGTCAAAGTCTTAATCGATGACGCGGATAAAAAAGAACCCGGCGTGTATTATGGCCGGAGCGCCGCCGACGCGCCCGAAGTCGACGGGCAGGTGGTCGTTCATTCGAAGTCGAGGCTTAAACCGGGAGACTTTGCCCAAGTGCGTGTCACCGACACGCTTGAATACGATCTGGTGGGGGAATGTGACCCCACCACCTGATCGTAACGATCGCGAAGCAATCGGCTCACCAAAGGCGAGCCGGTCAGGTGGTGGGGTGAATCTGCCTAATCTCTTAACCTGTTCGCGTATTGGTTTGACAGTGGTGTTCATGTTTCTTTTATCTTTGCCGGGCGCCGTCTCAAAAGCGACGGCGCTTTTTGTGTTTTTGCTAGCATCGCTCACAGATTACTGGGATGGCAGCATCGCGAGGGAAAGAAACCTAACCACGAGTTTCGGCAAGCTCATGGATCCGATCGCGGACAAGGTATTGACGCTTTCGGCGTTCCTGGCGTTTGTGCAGATGGCGATAGTGCCGGCGTGGATGGTCGTTATCATTATTACGAGGGACTTCTTGATCACGGGGCTTCGGTTTCTCATGCCGGAAAAAAATGACGTTCAGGCCGCACGCTCGAGCGGCAAGCACAAAACGGTGCTTCAATTTTCTGCGATCGTAGGTGTGTTGGTTTTTTTAACGATCAAAGAAACCTCTTATTGGCCGCCCGATTGGACGCCGGCAGCACTCCGGTTCATTTATTGGAGTATGCTTTTTGTTGTGGGGGTGACGCTTTGGAGCGGAGTGCGTTATGTGGTTAAGAACAAAGAATTTTTTAAATGACCCCACCCCCTGATCGCAACGATCGCAATGCGATCGGCTCGCCAAAGGCAAGCCGATTAGGGGGTGGGGTGAAAATTCTCGCCACATTTTTTGGTGTGGGCTATCTACCTCTCATGCCGGGGACTTGGGCAAGCCTCGCGGCCTTGCCGCTCGCGTGGTTTTTTCATGAAATACTGGTTTGGCAAGTCGTAGGGTTGTCGCTTGTTGGGTTGCTCATCTGTAAGCCCGCCGAGGACGCGTTTGGCACCAAGGACCCGGGGGCCTTTGTGCTGGATGAGGTCGCGGGAATGATGGTGTCTATCCTTTTACTACCAAAAGAGTTATGGATTTTAGGCGCCGGGTTTATTCTGTTCCGCGTGCTCGATGTTTGGAAGCCCGGCCCGATCGGCTGGATCCAGAACACCAAAACGCCTACGAGTATCATGTGGGATGATTTAGCCGCCGGCGCGGTCGTGAATGTACTTTTGCAGATTGTGGTGAGACTCGTCGGCTGAATGTCATCCCGCCCGCGTACGGCGGGTCCGCCTCAGGCGGAAAAGTTTTTGTCGGGGATCAAACGTTGGCTCGGATTGGTCTTCGTGCCGCCGCAAACACCAAATCCTCGCCAATTAGGAGCGTCGCTTGACATGCCTCGTGAAGCATTCCTCGCCCGTTCCCGTCATTGCGAGCGTGGCTGAAGGCATGGCGTGGCAATCTCCGCGTGACACGGGAGCGGAAGCGGAGTAGAATTTTTATACACAGTGTCCGCATATAAAATTTAGATATGAGCGAAGCTAAAAAATATTCACGCGTGGTGATCTTTGACGGGGACTGCGGCTTTTGCCAAAGGTCGATCCGACTGGGGAAGAGTCTGGACTGGCTGGGGCGTATCGAGTGGCTGGCGAGACTCGCGCCGGGGGTAAAGAATAGATTTCCGCGGTTGAGCGACGAAGAAACCCAAAATCGCATGGTTTCCGTCCGGCCCGGCGGGAAAACCTACGGAGGATTTTTCGCCGTGAGGGATATCGCGCTTCATCTGCCGCTCACTTTTTTGCCGGCGTTGCTCCTTTATATCCCCGGCGTCTCTCTGTTGGGCGTACCCGCGTATCGGTGGATCGCCAAAAACCGCCATCGTTTTGGCGGCAAAAATTCTAACAGCTGTTCGTTGAACTAATCGTCCTGCTCCCATCCCATTCGGCTCAGGCCTTTTCTAAAAGCACGATTGTCTAATGAAAGCGGCGGTAAATAGAGCCGGACAGGGTTTCTGATCCACCAATCACCGGTTTTCTTTTTTTCTTCGGCGGTCGTGAAGCGGTAATGATAAAGCACCGCGCGGACAAAATAAGGCGGCCGGTCCGCAAACGGATTTTTGCCGATGAGCTTCAAGACTTCCGCGTCATTGTGAAGCAGTTTATTTACAAGATTCAACAGCCACGGATAGTTCTGCCAATCGGACATCGCCGCGAACCACATCAGCCAGTCGAGCCTCAAGTGATAGGGCGCGATAACCGGCTGCAGGCGATGAACATCCCCCGGCTTGGCCTTGAAAGTGTATTCCTTCCACTGCGTATCGGAAGTAATCTCGTGGTCGTCAGTGCCTTCGAGTATGATCTCGTCGCGACTTTGGGTAACACTGCCGAAGGCGCCGTAGGTGTTGACTAGATGCAGCGGTTCGAAGCTCGCGTTCATCATTTGACGCGGCGAGAAAAGATTCAAAGCGGGGCCGACACTCAGGCAAATGATGACTCCCGAGAAAGCTATGAGAATTCCTTTTCTGAAAGCGGTCGGCGCGGCCATCGCGGGTATCTTGAACCGGAGGAATTTGCTAAAGAACGCGTCATCAAAACAGGCGATCGCGATCACGATAGTCAGATAATTGAGCCACGATAA
Organism: uncultured Planctomycetia bacterium; assembly: GCA_964372765.1. Classification (GTDB taxonomy): domain Bacteria; phylum Omnitrophota; class Gorgyraeia; order 2-02-FULL-51-18; family CAYJSE01; genus CAYJSE01. The sequence continues at coordinate 3,799 of CAYJSE010000053.1, forward strand.
ATTTCCGCTTAAGATCAGACAAGCCTGAAATACGATCGTGAGTATTCCTGCTGCCCAGCCCCAAGGTCCCGGCACAAAATAAAATAAGGGCACGAGCAGTTCCATAAAATGCGTGTAAAGTGTCTGGAATTTGAGGTATCCATGCGGCAGATGATGGAAATACCAGCTCAGAGGATTGGGGATCGGCTGGGTTTCATAATGATAGAACATGCAGGTCAGGTCCCGCCAGCAAGCGTCTCCGCGCATCTTGATGAGGCCGGCGCCGAACATGAGGCGAAAAAGCTCCCAGCGGAGAAACCAGATCACGCTCGCGGGCGGCAGGACTTTTTGGGAACCCAAAAAGATCGCCAAAAAACCGGTCTCAAGCGTCATTGTTTCCCAGCCGAAGCTGTAAAAAATTTGTCCCACGTTGACCACGGATAAATAAAATAACCAGAGCGTTGTCCACACGGCCATGGAGATAAGATTGCCAAAACGCTCGGAGTAGCCGCTCATCACAAAAACCGACAACGCCACTCCGGCCCACACCACGCCGCCGACGAAGGCGTCTGAGGAATTGAAATAAAAAAGACTCGGGCTTTGCCAGAAGTGGATCTGTCTTACGAATAAACGGATCGGCAAAAGGCCTTTTTCGCCGATGAGCCCGCGAAACTGCAGGGCCGTCGATAAAAAGGCGATAAAATAAATAAATCCCATCGCTCTTTGGAAGCAAAGACGGGTCAACGGATATGAGAAGTAGCGGCTGATCTCCATTAAAAGTTATTATAATCCAAGTCCGGTATTTTTATAAGAAATCTAGGGGTTGGTCAGTTATAATAATCAAGTCACGTAATCATCTTGAATACCATTCCATGGAGCAATAAATTGAATAACGCGCCTCGAAGAACGGACGAAACGGAAAACAAATTTTATAACGGCGTGGTGGTGGACCCGACACCGCGCATCAAACTTGAGGAGGGAAGCGCGGAGCTCACGATGCGGGCGATGGATCTTGTTTGTCCGATAGGCATGGGCCAGCGCGGGCTGATCGTGGCACCGCCCGGTTCCGGCAAGACGACCTTTTTGAAACACATCTGTCAGGCGGTGGCGAAAGCTCAAACCTCCATCAAGCTTTATTGTCTCCTGGTGAACGAGCGGCCGGAAGAAGTCACGGATTTTAAGCGAAGCGTTTCCGCCGAGCTGCGCTCATCCTCCATAGATGAAACCTATGAACACCACGTCCACGTGGCGGACACGCTAATGAAACAAGCGGTGAGGGAAGCGGGCGCCGGGCAAAATATCATGATCGTCATCGATTCGCTCACACGTTTGTCCCGCGTGCATAATGCCCAAAGCCGATCAAGCGGGCGTACACTTTCCGGTGGCATCGATGCCCGGGGGCTCGAGGTGCCGAGGCGTATCTTCGGAGCCGCGCGAAAGATAGAGAACGGTGGTTCTTTGTCAATACTCGCGACGATACTTGTCCAAACGGGCAGCCGCATGGACGATATTATTTTCGAGGAATTTAAAGGCACAGGGAACATGGAAATAGTTCTTTCTCGGGACATCTCAAGCCACAGGATCTATCCCGCCATCGACATCTCCAAGAGTGCTACGCGTAAAGAAGAACTACTCCTTTCACCCGCGGAACTCGAGCCAGTCCGGAAACTTCGCAGAAGATTGTTGGAGCAGGGAACCGTCGAAGCGGCGAAGACACTCGTCGAGCTTCTCCAAAAATATCCCACTAATCAAGAACTCCTCGCGGCTTTAGGATAACTGAGGCAGCGGGAAGAAGCGTGTCTTCTTCCGAGGAGCATACTCTTACAGCGATCCCTGCCTGCCGGCAGGCAGGGAGGAAGATGCGCGCTTCTAGACGCTGCCCCTGTTTCTAACGTTTTAGAAGCTCTAGCCTTAAAAAATCCAGCGCTTTGTTTGCCGCGCGGCTTTGGATCTCGACTCGATTGCCAAAAAATATTTCCTTCCGGCAAATTTGTTTAGTCGGTGCCGCGATCGCGATATAGACGAGGCCTACGGGTTTTGTCTTGGAGCCGCCCGAAGGGCCCGCGATCCCGCTGATCCCAATGCCATAATCGGACCCAAATTGGTCCCGGATATTTTCGGCAAGCTTTAGCGCGACACTTTCACTCACCGCGCCTTCTTTTTTGATCAGCGTTTTGGGGATACCCAAAAGCGACGATTTGACGGCGTTGTGATAACAAACAATCCCGCCCAGAAAATAATCGGAACTTCCGGGCGTTTGGGTGATGCGGTTTGAAATGAGTCCGCCGGTACAAGATTCGGCAACGGCAAGTGTCTTTCTTCTTTTCTTTAAGAGATTGCCGACGACTGATGAAAGCGTGTCCGAGTCGGCGCCCATGACTTTATTTTTCAGTTTTCTTCGGATCTCTTTCTCAACGCGGTTAGCCATAGTGAGCGCCTTTCTTTTGGAAGGGTATTTGGCCATGATTTTTAATTCCACCTCATCGGGTTTCGCGTAGATGCCAACGGTGAGCGGTGGTCTTAGTCTCAATAAACCCGGTACTTTTTGGGCAACTTGGGCTTCGACAAGCCCCGTGATCCTTAGAGATCGTATCAAAAAATATTCTTTCGGAATTTTCGCGA
>CAYJSE010000054.1:0-6023 GCA_964372765.1 uncultured Planctomycetia bacterium
ACTAAATCCGAGCTTTCTCGATTTCGATATCGCGTATCCGCTGCCGGGCACCGAATACTACCGCATCGCCAAAGAAATGGGGCTGTTTAACGAGCAGGACTTGCCCGAGGGAGACTACGCGCGACCCATTGTTCGGACACTGACACTCAGCACCCAAGAGCTCATCACCCTAAGAAAAAAAGCTCTGCTTAGTTTTTATTTAAGACCCGGCTATATTTTTCCAACCCTTGCGGCCATACGCTCGCCCAAAGTATTTTTCAATTATCTCCGATCCGGCGCGCGGCTTATCCGTGACCACGCGTTTAATTTTGGAACCGACACGGACTAAAGGCGCTTTGTCTTTATGCCCCAAAACAAGGCGTTAGAATTAGAGCACGCCAAAAAGATTCTCCACAACCCTGAGTTTTACTGGAATTCAGCAACCAGCGCCGGGCTGAAAGGTTCTCTTAGGCGCGCCGATTGGATTATCCAGAAAGCATCCCTATCGAGCGGCCGCCGCGTCTTGGAGGTCGGGTGCGGTACGGGGTTTTTCTCTGAGATTTTTTCAAAGACCGGAACTCAGCTCGACGCGCTCGACATCTCACCGGAACTTTTGCAGAAAGCCCAAGAACGCTGCGGCGGCCGCGTACATTTTGAACTCGGGGACGTTGAGGCGCTGAAGTTCGCTGACGAAACGTTTGATGCCGTGATTGGCATCCGTGTTCTGCACCATCTGGATATGGATCCTAGCTTCAAAGAAATTGCACGCGTTTTAAAAAAGGGGGGCGCCATCGCGTTTTGTGAGCCCAACATGTTGAATCCTCAGATTATGATTCAAAAAAATATCCCCATCATAAAAAAATGGATGGGGGATACGCCGGACGAAACCGCCTTTTTTAAATGGCCGCTCAAGAGATTTTTAAAAAAACGGGGGTTTGAAAACATTGAAATCGAGCCGTTTGATTTTTTGCATCCTTGGATACCAGGAGCGATGGTGCCGGCCGCCCAGTCCCTGGGAAGCTTCCTAGAAAAATGCCCGGGCTTACGCGAGATCGCGGGTTCCTTGCAAATCTTTGCCCGTAAAGCTTGACGACCAGTCCATGAAATATGTTTTCAGAAAAAAAAGTTTGCGTTTTCTTATCGGCGCACTGGACCGCGTCGGATTTTTCCTTTTTGGGTTCCTGGCACGGAAAACCATGGACACCCCTAAACCTGGCGATTCGGTTTTAATCATCCGGCTGGACCACTTGGGCGACGTGCTGACGGCCACGGCGCTTCCGAAGCTCATCAAAGAATACTGCCCCGGCGTTCGCGTGCTGTTTCTGGTTTCGGCCGCGTCGCAGCCACTCCTCGACAATAATCCTTGGATCGACGAAGTGATCGTCTACAATCCCCCATGGTTTTCAAGGAGATCAAACCCAAAACCGGACGTTACCCAGCCATTCTGGGAACTTGTTCAAAACTTGAGGCGTAAAAAAATCAGCGCCGGGATAGCCCCTAGAGGCGACCTGCGGGAAAATCTCCTGATGTTCTTAGCCGGAATCCGTTATCGTCTGGGCTACGGCATCACGGGTGGGGGGTTTCTTTTAAGCCGTCAGACACCCTACGACGCCACGACTCATCAAAGCAATCTATCGCTGAATCTCCTGAAGGAAATCGGTATTTTCACGGATCGTAAACTGAAACCCGAAATTCATTTCTCTGAAACCCAGACAAGTCCTATTTTACCCTCCAAACGTTCGGGCGCCCTACTGGTCGACACGGGGGCACCGTCCAAGATCTGGCCGCAAAAAAATTTGGAGGCCTTTATTGAACTATTCTTAAAAAAATACCCGGACAGAGACCTGTTTCTTGTGGGTCTTTCTAATTTTTCTTTGGATACAAGCCCTGCGGCTGGTTCCGGGCGACTCAAGGATGTCCGGGGAAAGTTGTCTTTGGGCGAGCTTTGCGCATTCATCCGAGAGCTTGGATTTTTCGTTGGCGCGGACTCCGGCCCCACGCATCTAGCGGCTTGCCTCGGGATTCCGACGATTTTCTTGTTTAGCGGTACCAACGAGCTTGAGCGATGGAAGCCGCTGCACGGAAACTACAAAATCCTTCGGCATCCGGTGCCCTGCGCGCCTTGCCACTTAACCGTTTGCCCCATCGAAGGGCACCCCTGCATGAGCGGCATCGCGCCCGAAGAAGTCGTTCGAGGTTTAGATGAGTTTGGGATAAAATAGTTTATTATGAACATACTCGGGATATCCGCTTACTACCATGACAGCGCCGCCTGCCTCGTACAGGACGGTAAGATTGTGGCCGCGGCACAGGAAGAGCGCTTCACGCGTAAAAAACACGACGCCGATTTTCCAGAAAAATCGATCGAATACTGCTTGAGAGAAGGCGGGATCGCAAAAGACAATGTCGACCTCGTCGTCTTTTATGAAAAACCCTTTCTCAAATTTGAACGCCTGCTGGAGACCTATCTATCGTTTGCGCCGGCGGGGCTTTTTTCGTTTATCAAAGCCATGCCGGTCTGGATCAAAGAAAAGCTCTGGATCAAGGACCATATCCAGCAAGCGCTCTCGTTTAACGGCAAAATTCTGTTCCCCGAACATCATGAAGCGCATGCGGCCTCCGCGTTTTTTCCATCGCCGTTTGAAGAGGCCGCTATCTTGACGATGGATGGCGTGGGGGAGTGGGCTACGGCAAGCCTTGGAGTGGGCCGAGGCAACCACATCGAAATCCTCAAAGAAATCCGATTTCCCCATTCGCTGGGATTGCTTTATTCGGCGTTTACGTATTACACAGGGTTCAAGGTCAATTCCGGCGAGTACAAAGTCATGGGGCTGGCGCCCTACGGCGAGCCGAAATACAAAGATACGATCTTAACCCATCTCCTCCATCTAAAAGAAGATGGCTCTTTTAAATTGAACCTGGATTACTTTAACTACTGCGCCGGACTCACGATGACAAATCAAAAGTTTCATAAGCTTTTTGGCGGAACCCCAAGAAAACCCGAAAACCGCCTAACCGAGCGCGAGATGGATCTCGCGGCGTCGATTCAGGCCGTGACCGAAGAAGTGATGCTGCGCATGGCGCGTCACGCCCGGAAAGAAACGGGGCTCAAAAATCTATGCCTGGCCGGAGGCGTGGCTCTAAACTGTGTGGGCAACGGGAAAATCCTGCGCGAAAAAATATTTGACAGGCTTTGGATACAACCGGCCGCCGGTGACGCGGGCGGCGCGTTGGGCGCTGCGCTATTCGGCTGGCACCAGTACCTCGGCAATAAACGCGTCGTGACAGATCAAGAAGATTTACAGCAGGGTTCGCTGCTTGGACCCGAGTTTGGTTCAGAGGAAATCCAGGAGTATCTCGAAAAAAACAAAATCCCCTACGAACGTCTCGCTGACAATGCGCTCATACAAAAAGTGGCCGCATGGGTTTCTCAAGGCAAAATCATCGGCTGGTTTCAGGGCCGCATGGAGTTTGGCCCGCGCGCTTTAGGAGCGCGCTCCATTATCGGGGATGCGCGTTCGCCGCGCACGCAGTCCGTGATGAACTTGAAAATCAAGTACCGCGAAAGCTTCCGGCCGTTTGCGCCGTCCGTGCTAAGAGAAAAAGTGTCGGACTATTTTGAGATGAGCGCCGAAAGCCCCTACATGCTGCTCGTGGCGGGGGTGCAGCCAAAGCACCGCCGCGAGATGTCCGCAGACGAAAAAAATCTTTTCGGCATCGAGAAACTCAACACCGTCCGCTCCACGATTCCGGCCGTGACCCACGTCGACTACTCGGCCAGGGTCCAGACTGTTTCCGACAATGGAAATCCGCTCTATTATCGACTGCTTAAAACTTTTGACGAAAAATACGGCTGCGGGGTGATCGTCAATACTTCGTTCAACGTCCGCGGCGAGCCACTCGTGTGCACGCCGGAGGACGCCTACCGCTGTTTTATGCGCACTAAGATGGACTTTTTAGTTCTTGGAAATTTTATCCTGGATAAAACAGCTCAAACTCAGCTGCAAAATGATTCCAACTGGAAAAAGGAGTTTGAACTCGACTAACCATGCTTCGCTCTATCCTTGAAGACATTAAAAAATTAGACTGCTCCCAAAGGAAACTTCGAGAGTTTGGCGTTTTGATGGGCGGCGTATTTCTAGTGATCGGCGCCTTCGCCTACTGGAGAGGCCACCGTTGGCCGCTCTGGGGCGCGCCTCTTAGCGCGTGTCTAATCCTGCTAGGGTGGATTACCCCGCAGTCGCTTTTAAATATCTACAGAATCTGGATGGGTTTGGCGATGATCCTGGGATGGGTGGTGTCCCGCGTCATCCTGACAATCCTATTTTTTCTCATTCTGACACCTACCGCACTGCTACTAAAGATTCTCGGCAAAGATTTTATGGATAGAAAACAGGGCGGAAAAGAGAAGAGTTTTTGGCAAATTCATGCTATAAACAAACCCAAAGAAAGCTACGAAAACCAATTTTAGGGGTCCGGTATGGGAAAATTATCTATTGTGCGGGAATTTTGGAAATTCTTGAGCCAGCGCAAAAAATGGTGGTTAACACCCATTGTCATGATGCTGGTGCTTCTCGGGGCGCTGATCGTATTTAGCCAAGGATCCGCCGTCGCGCCGTTTATCTACACGCTCTTTTAATGCCATGCCGCGTTGTCTAGCGCTGGACATCCGGATGTGGGATCACCCGGGCATCGGCCGCTACATCCGCGAGCTCTCGAAGGAGCTGCTCTTACTGGATCGCGAAACGCGTTATTTGCTCCTGGACTTAGCAGCCGTCCGGGCGCCGATTTACAGCCTGCAAGAACAGTGGCAGCTGACGCGTGCCGCACGATCGGCGGACGCCTTGCATGTGCCTCATTTCAACATCCCGTTTTTTTATCCTAAAAAGCTGATCGTCACGATTCACGATCTCATTTATCTCGAAGAGTCCGGCGCGGCGAAATCACCTTGGGCAAAAATATACGTAAAGACTTTACTAAAACAAATCGCCCGGAAATCAGCGGCTATTTTCGCCGTTTCGCAAGCTACAAAAAACGACCTCTTAAATTCAGGGCTAGGATTTAAAGAAAACCGCATCTTCGTAACTCCCGAAGCGGCATCCGATTTATTTAAAAAAATAGACGACCCATCCATTCTCGAAGCCGCGCGGAATAAATTTAATTTAAAAAAACCATTTATCTTGTTCGTCGGAACCCTAAAACCCCACAAAAACGTGCCGACACTCGTTTTGGCGGTAGCGCAGCTTCGCGCGCGTTTACCCGACACGGAGCTTGTCATCGTCGGCAAAAAAGATCCTCGCGAAGAGCGGCTATCTCAAGAAATATTGTCGCAACCCTTTGTCCGCTACCTAGGAACTGTCCGCGATGAGGAACTGGTAAACTTGTACAACCTGGCCGAAGTATTCGTGCTGCCTTCGCGGCGGGAAGGATTCGGCCTGCCGATACTCGAAGCCATGGCCTGCGGCGCACCGGTCGCGGTCTCCAACTGCTCGAGTCTAGCGGAAGTGGCAGGGCAAGCAGGACTTTTGTTTGATCCATCCAGCGTTGACGCGCTGGAAGAGGTTTTATACAATATATTGACAGATAAAGAGTTGCAATTAAAAAAAGCGCGGGAAAGCCGGGAAAGGGCGAGATCCTTCTCCTGGGGAGATACAGCTTTGAAAACTCTGGATGTTTACCGGAAAGTTTTATCATAAAATCCATGACTGGCTCTGCGGCTCTTTGTCATGATTGGTTAAACGGCATGCGAGGCGGGGAAAAGTGCCTCGAGGTGCTGTGTGAGCTGTACCCCGAAGCGCCCATCTATACGTTATTTCACGAAAAAGGGCGGCTATCCGAGACTATTGAGCGTCATCCGATACACACAACCTTTTTACAATATACGCCGGGTATTTTTTCGGCGTACCGGTTTCTTCTGCCAATTTTTCCATCGGCCATTGCGTCTTTTCGCGCTGGGGATCAGAACCTGGTTATTTCGACGAACCATTGCGTGGCCAAAGGGATCCCAAAAAATAAAGGCGCCGTGCACATTTGCTACTGTTTCA
>CAYJSE010000055.1:0-5885 GCA_964372765.1 uncultured Planctomycetia bacterium
TTCCGACGTTCACGTGGGGTTTGGTACGTTCGAATTTTTCTTTGGACATTGGCTCTAAAACTCCTTTTTTAAAAAATTACCGTCTCGCATTTTCTTTGACACCCGCCGCCGCCTTCACAACCTTCTCAGCGACCATCTTCGGAACCTCGGAATAATACGACGGTTCCATAATAAAGGTGCCGCGCCCTTGCGTCAGACTGCGGATCGAGGTCGCATAACCAAACGTTTCCGACAGCGGGATAAACCCGCGGATCGCTTTTACATTGCCCTTCTGGTTCATGGACTCGATTTTGCAGCGGCGCGAGCTTAAATCACCGATCACCTCACCCATGTACTCCTCGGGTGTCGTGACTTCGATGTCCATAATCGGCTCCAAGAGAATCGTGCTGGCCTTGCGCATGCCGTCCTGAAACGCGTAAGAAGCCGCGAGTTTAAACGCGAGTTCCGAAGAGTCTACCACGTGAAACGACCCATCGATCAAAAAAACTTTAATGTCCGTCGCGGGATACCCGGCCAAGGCACCAGCCTGGCAAGACTCCATCACACCCTGCTTCACCGCGGGGATATACTCGCGCGGAATCGTGCCGCCCACAATCTTACTTTCAAAATTAACGCCGGAGCCCGGCTCGCCCGGCTCCATCTGAAACACCACATGGCCATACTGACCGCGGCCACCCGATTGATGGATGTGTTTACCCACCACCTCGATGGGCTTGGTGATCGTTTCCTTAAACGCCACCTGCGGCTTTCCCACATTGGCGCTGACTTTAAACTCTCTTTTCAGACGATCCACGATGATCTCAAGGTGCAGTTCGCCCATGCCGCTGATGATCGTCTCCCCCGTCTCCGGGTCATAGTGCACGCGCAGTGTCGGGTCCTCTTCCTTTAGACGGCCGAGCGCCAATCCGAGCTTCTCCTGATCGGCCTTCGTCGCGGCTTCGATGGCCAGACCGATCACCGGCTCCGGAAACAGCATTCGCTCTAAGATAATCGGTTTTTGCTCATCGCACACCGTGTCCCCGGTCTCCGTTTTACGCAGACCCACGACCGCGCCGATATCGCCTGCGCGGATCTCATCGACAATCTCTTGTTTATTCGCGTGCATGCGCACGAGTTTACCCACGCGTTCTTTCTCGTTTTTATTGATATTAAATACGTAAGTGCCGGAGCGAATCACCCCGGAATAAACGCGCACAAACGTGAGCTTGCCCACAAAAGGATCCGTCATAATCTTAAACGCGAGTCCCGAAAAGGGCTCGCTGTCCTCTGGCTTCCTCACATCGGGCTGCTCTGTCTTTGGATCGATGCCGTTCACCGGCGGCAAGTCCACGGGCGACGGTAGATAGTCCACGACGGCATCTAAAAGCAGCTGCACGCCTTTATTCTTAAAAGAAGAGCCGCACATGATCGGGATAAACTTATGATCGATCGTCACGCGGCGAATGGCCTTTTTTAATTCCTCATTGGTCACGGCCTGGCCCTGGATAAACTTCTCCATCAGCTCCTCGTCCACCTCGGAAAGCGACTCGACGAGTGTCGCGCGCGCTTCTTGGGCTTCCTTCTTATATTCAGCCGGTATCTCGACAACTTCGTAGTGGCTACCCAAATCCTCCGTGTGATAAACTTTCGCGTTCATCTCCACAAGATCAATCTGGCCTTTCAGATTTTCTTCCGACCCCAGCGGCAGTTGAATCGGCGCGCCGTGCGCTCCGAGACGCTCATGGATCTGACAAACCACAGCTTTGAAATCCGCGCCGGTGCGGTCCATCTTGTTGACAAAACAGATTCTCGGCACGTGGTACCGGTCGGCCTGGCGCCACACGGTTTCGGACTGCGGCTCCACGCCTCCGACGGCACAAAACACCACCACCGCGCCGTCCAACACTTTGAGAGAGCGTTCCACTTCGATCGTAAAATCCACGTGACCCGGCGTGTCAATGAGATTGAGCCTATGTTCGCGCCAAAAGCAGGTCGTGCACGCCGACGTGATCGTGATGCCGCGCTCCTGTTCCTGCTCCATCCAGTCCATCGTCGCGGTGCCTTCATGCACCTCACCCATGCGATGCACCTTGCCGGTATAATAAAGGATACGCTCACTCGTCGTGGTTTTCCCAGCGTCGATATGCGCGCAGATGCCGATGTTTCTTGTTTTGTCTAAGGGATAAACGTTTGCCATATCACCATCTATAGTGACTGAACGCGCGGTTCGCTTCGGCCATTTTATGAATCTCTTCCTTCTTTTTCACAGCGGACCCTTGCCCGTGGTACGCTTCCAGAATCTCGGTTGCTAAACTTTCCTGCATTCCTTTGCCCTTTCGCCCGCGTGCCGCGTTGCGGATCCAGCGCATCGCGAGCGAATACCCGCGCTGACCTTTCACTTCAATGGGAACCTGATAGGTGGCGCCGCCCACACGCCGGGACTTCAGCTCCAGAAGCGGCCGCACATTATCAAACGCTTTGATCAAAACCTCCAGCGGATCCGCTTTCTGCGTTTTTTGCGCGACGATGTCGAGCGACCCGTACACGATACGCTCGGCATTCCATTTCTTGCCGCATTCCATGCAGATATTGACAAACCGCGACACCAGCGGATTTCCAAACTTTGGATCCGGTGTTACGGGACGAACTTCTGCTCGACGTCTTCTCATTCACATACCCCTATTTCTTGGCCTTTGTATCGGCGCCTTTAGCCGCGGTCGCACCGCCGGCCCCTTGCGGCTTGGGTCTCTTCGCCCCGTACTTCGAGCGCGAACGGCGCCGATCCGTCACACCGGCCGTGTCCAACACACCGCGCACGATGTGATACCGCACGCCGGGTAAATCTTTCACGCGCCCGCCGCGAATCGTCACAATCGAGTGCTCCTGCAGATTGTGGCCGACACCCGGAATATACGCGGTCACCTCCACGCCGTTCGTGAGACGCACTTTCGCCACCTTTCGCAGCGCGGAGTTTGGTTTTTTGGGTGTCTGGGTTTTCACCTGCAGACACACGCCGCGCCGCTGCGGCGAGTTTTGCAGCGCCGGGGACTTGGACTTCCTTTTAACCGCTTTACGTCCTAAACGAATGATTTGGCTGATCGTTGGCATTTTTTAAGCGCTCTTTTCTTGTACGGCCGGTTCGGCCGGACCTAGCAGCTCTTCAGCCGCTGATTTCGTTTTCTTGGTTTCTTCCACAATTTGGCGCACGATCTCGACGCGGCGATTGCCCGCGTAGCCCGTGCCCGCCGGGATCAGATGACCCATAATCACATTTTCTTTGAGACCCAAGAGGCAGTCCCTCTTGCCGCAGGCCGCCGCTTCGGTTAAGACACGCGTCGTTTCTTGGAAACTCGCGGCCGAAATGAAGCTCTCCGTCGTGAGTGACGCGCGTGTGATGCCTAAAAGAATGGGTTCCGCTTTGGCAGCCTGTTTGCGTTTCTTTAAGATCTCCTCGTTGATCTCCTGCAGAATATAACGGTCGACCGGCGCGCCCACCAGGAACTCGGTATCACCCGAATCGAGGATGCGTACCTTCCGCAGCATCTGACGCACGACCACTTCGATATGTTTATCGTTGATCGACACACCCTGCAAACGATACACTTCCTGAATCTCGTTCACGAGGTAGTCCTGAAGGCGGCGCTCTCCGCTGATGCGCAGGATATCCTGGAGCACCACGGGACCATCCACGAGCTGTTGACCTGCCACAACATAGTCACCCTTGTACACGTTCAAGTGCTTGCCATGCGGGATCAAGTACTCTTTTTTCATGCCGGTGGAACTGCGGATCACCACGCGGCGATGTCCCTTCTTAGTTTCTCCAAATTCCACGATGCCGTCGATCTCCGCCACAATCGCGGGATCTTTCGGACGGCGCGCCTCAAAGAGCTCCGCGACACGCGGCAAACCGCCTGTGATATCCTTGGTCTTTGTGATCTGGCGCGGTGTCTTGGCAATCAAATCACCGGCGTACACCTTGTCTCCGTCATTGGCAACGATGTGCGCACCGGTCGGAATCGGATAAATCGCGAGTACTTCCTTTTTGGAATCTAAGATCAAGATCTGGGGATGGTGCTCGCCCCGATGGTCAATGACCACGCGGTCCACGTTGCCGGTCGCGGCATCCATCTGTTTGTGAATCGTCACTTCATCGATAATGTCTTCGTACTTCACGATGCCTTCAACTTCGGTAAAGATAGCCGACATGTAAGGGTCCCAATCGATGAACACTTGGCCCTTCTGAACCTTATCACCGTCGGCTACTTTCAAGAATCCGCCATGCGGCACCACGTGGCGCTCGAGCTCGCGGCCCGATTCATCGTGAATAGAGATTTGGCCGTTCCGGTTTAAAACGACGAAATTTCCATTTTTCACCCGCACCACTTTCAGGCCGTGGTACTTCATGAGCCCTGTGTTCTTCGCCTTGAGCGATGATTCGGCCACGATTCGGCTCGCGGTGCCTCCGATGTGGAAAGTTCTCATCGTGAGCTGCGTGCCCGGTTCTCCGATGGATTGCGCGGCGATCACGCCGACCGCCTCCCCAAGCTCCACGAGACGGCCCGTCGCGAGATTGCGGCCGTAGCATTTGGCGCACACGCCGCGACGCGCTTCACAGGTCAACACCGAACGAATCTTAATCTTGTCAATACCCGCTTCTTCAATTTCAAGTGCCATATCGTCATTGATCTCTTGGCCGGACTCTACGATCACTTTATCCGTAACCACGTCAGCGATATTATCGAGCGTGACACGGCCGATGATGCGCTCCCGCAGGGACGCCACAATCTCATCACCCTGCACGATCGCTTCCACAAAAATCCCCTTGAACGTCCCGCAGTCCTCCTGACTCACAATCATGTCCTGGGCCACGTCCACGAGACGCCGCGTCAGATACCCGGAGTCGGCGGTTTTAAGCGCCGTATCGGCCAAACCCTTGCGGGCGCCGTGCGTCGAGATGAAGTACTCGAGCATCGTGAGACCTTCGCGGAAATTGGCCTTGATCGGACTTTCGATGATCTCGCCCGACGGCTTGGCCATTAACCCTCGCATACCGGCGAGCTGCCGGATCTGCTGCTTGGAACCGCGCGCGCCGGAATCAGCCATCATGAAAATCGGATTGAAGCTCTCGAGTTCCGCAAATACGCTGTCGGTTACATCGTCGGTGGTCTGTGTCCAGATATCGATGATGTTGTTGTAGCGTTCGCCATCCGTGATCACGCCGCGGCGATACTGTTCCTCAACCTTCGCGACCCGCTCTTGGGCTTTTTCAAGAAAGAAACTCTTTTTTGAAGGAATCTTCATGTCGTCCGTTGCGATCGAAATACCGGCCAGCGTCGCGGACTCAAAACCCAACGTTTTTAGATCATCCAGCAGCTGAATCGTGCGATGATGACCGGTCAGTTTGTAACTCTGCGCGATCACGGCATTCAGCTTGGACTTGTTCAAAATTTCGTTGTAGTACGGCACGCCTTCGGGTAAAAGCTGGTTAAAGATCACGCGGCCCGTCGTGGTCTCTATGCGCTCGCCGCGCACGCGCACCTTGATTTTGGCGTGAATATCCAGCTCTCGGTCCTGGTAAGCGACGATCACTTCTTCGGGCCCTGAAAATAATTTACCTTCGCCGCGCGCGCCTTTTTTCTCTTTCGAAAGATAGTAGCAGCCCAGCACGATGTCCTGCGTGGGCGTCGCGATGGGACGTCCGTCGGCCGGCGAGAAAATATTGTTAGAAGCCAAAAGCAGGATGCGGCACTCGATCTGCGCTTCGAGCGACAACGGCACGTGCACAGCCATCTGGTCTCCGTCGAAGTCGGCGTTGAACGCCGCGCACACGAGCGGATGAATGCGGATCGCTTTGCCCTCGATTAAAACTGGTTCAAACGCCTGGATACCTAAACGGTGCAGTGTCG
>CAYJSE010000056.1:0-2279 GCA_964372765.1 uncultured Planctomycetia bacterium
TTCCGACGTTCACGTGGGGTTTGGTACGTTCGAATTTTTCTTTGGACATTGGCTCCCTGACCTCCTCTTTGTCTTCCTTATATCTATAGGAATATAGGCCTAAAAAACAACACTGGAGCTGCAGACCGGGATTGAACCGGTGACCTCGTGCTTACCATGCACGTGCTCTACCAGCTGAGCTACTGCAGCACGAGCTCACCCAATCCGTAGCAGTTCCAACGGGATGACTCTTAAACTTGTCATGCTATGCAACCTGTGAAAGTATAATGTTTTCCCAAACAATGTCAAGTTTTTTTAAAACCGCACCAACAGCACGATGAGAATGTATAGGACAAGTTTGGCTCCGTAGCGGGAATTCTGCCGGCCTTTTAGCACGCGCGCGTCCCACCCCTTTGGATCACGCGCGTACACCAGCCGGAAAAGTCCCGTGGCATTCGTAGCTACCGCTAACACCCAGATCGCGGTATCGAGGTTGTTCAAAAGAAGCCCCAACGCCACATACACGAGCCGTTCGCCGCGCTCCCAGAACCCCACGCGGCAGGACTGCATCTCGCACTCGGCGCGAGCGCGCACATAGCTGATAAAAAAAGCGCCTAAAAGCGCCGCGAACGCAGCCGCCGCCAGCCGCGTCTGGGCGAATGAAACATAGTAGAAAATAATGCCGCCGAAAAGAAACCCGTCGCCGTAGCGGTCCAGCGAAGAATCTAAAATGCCCCCAAAGCGTCCGCGATTGGGTTCCAGTCGAGCCACCGCCCCGTCCAGCATGTCTAGCCCGCCGGATAATAAAAGGAACATCGCTCCCCAAAAAAAGTGCCACTGGGAAATCAAAACCCCGGATGCGAGCGCCGCCCCAAGACCCAGATAGGTCAAAGCATCTGCGGGTACCCTCAATTTATGAAGAACTAAAGCGATTTTCTGTTTCAAAATATGAGTCTACTCAACCCTAGCCAACTCAATTTAACCGGAAATCAGAGCGGGTGACGGGAATCGAACCCGTGTAACGAGTTTGGAAAACTCGGATTCTGCCATTGAATTACACCCGCGTGAACTTACCGCCCACTCAGGGTGTGTATCTTATCAGACGGTTTTTCGGAATTCAATGGCCGGCTGGAGGCAAGCTGCGCCGGAGTCGGAAGTTTGATATTGCGGGTAAGTCCAAAAATGGAAAGAAAGCGAATCAACCAATACGTCATATCCACTTCCCACCACCGCAGTCCGTGAGCCGCGGAATTTTGAAACGCGTGATGGTTGTTGTGCCAACCCTCTCCAAATCCGAGAAGCGCCACCCACCACAGATTCTTGGAATCATCTTTCGTTTCGTAGGTACGATAGCCCCACTTGTGCGAGGCGGAGTTGACAAACCACGTCACATGCAGCATCGCCACGGTGCGCAGAAAAGTGCCCCAGACAAGAAACGATAGTCCTCCCCACAGAAATAATACACCCCCTAAAATCCACTGGCCGAGCCAGCCGAAACGTTTGAGAAACTTATAGTAGGGGTCGCGCACAAGATCGGGCGCATAGCGAGCTTCAAACTCCGCGCCTTCCCAATCGGGAGACTTGTATATAAACCATAAAAAATGGGCCCACCAGAATCCATGCCGCGGGCTGTGGCAGTCCCCCTCTAGATCGGAATGAATATGGTGATAACGATGCGTGGAAACCCATCGAATAGGATCGCCCTGGGAACTCACGGCGGCGACCGTGACCATAAAGTACTCTAAGAATTTAGGACATTCGAAGCTGCGGTGGGTCAAAAGCCGGTGGAAACAAAACGTCACTGACAAAACGGTGGCGGAAAACAAGGACAGAAAAAGCCAAAACCCTGGCCAGCTAAATGTAAACGGCGCTAGGAGCGCGCCGACGTGTAAAATAACGAGCCCCGTCACTATGCCGGGATTAACCTTCACTGTGACGGGGACTCTGTTTTGCAAAGCGTTTACGAAAGCTTCATAACGTTTGCGGCCTGATCCCCTTTGGGTCCGGAGACGATGTCAAACGACACCTTTTGGCCTTCGGCCAGCGACTTAAATCCATCGCCCTGAAGCGCGGAAAAATGGACGAACACGTCCTTCCTTCCGTCATCCGGCGTGATGAAACCATACCCTTTTTGATCGCTGAACCACTTGATTGTTCCATTTGCCATTGTTGCTTTATTTCCTTCCTTCTTTGTTGCCGGTTAATCTAATGTCTTTGACTTATAAAAAAACAAAACCGCGTCCGACATAAATCCCGCGGTTTAAAACTCATTTTTAGTTAAGTTCAAAAACACCGTTTAC
>CAYJSE010000056.1:2379-5791 GCA_964372765.1 uncultured Planctomycetia bacterium
CATAAATCCCGCGGTTTAAAACTCATTTTTAGTTAAGTTCAAAAACACCGTTTACGCACCACCCATAAGTATAACATCGAATCGCTGAAAGTCAAGATCACCTCTACTTATTAATTTTAGTAAATTTTGCGCCTTCGAGCGTAAGATTATACATCAGACCCTTTTGGTTGATGATAAAACCAAGGATAGGCTCCTTGTACTTCGAGGTATCCATGGCGCCGCCTGCGCCCACGCTCACCACCGCGATCGAAGCATCCACGCCGGCCTTCCAGCCGGAGCTGGAACGAAACTTCTTAAGCGCCTCCGCCTGCATGAAAAGGACCACGATGGATTTTTTCTGAATCCCTAGCTGTAGACCCAGAGAAGCCGCCGCGGTGCTGTAATAATCCACGGTTTTGCCCTTCACACGCAGAGCCCCCTCGCCGTACTCACCCCCCAGACCGATGCCGGCTTTGTAAACATTGGGAAAAACCAGTACGCCCTTGGCGTCCTGGGCAAGCTTTTTACCTTCCTTTACCTCCTCGTAAAAACGATGCAGTGTCACGTCCGCATTGTGCTCGATCTCATCCTTGGTCGCCGTCCACCCTGGGGTCACGAGACCCACCATCCACACCACTAAAAGCGCCAAAAATAGTTTTCTCATTTTATCTCTCTCCTTAAGTCAGCCTAGATCTTATCACAAAGTATTTTAGCACAAGTGATGATAACTAGACTTAAATCCACCTACTGTGCTAATATGGGTCCGGTGGTTCATTATTTCCACTCTTTATCTAAAGGAGAAACGATGCGTAAAGGAATGTTGATCGTTGGTGTCTTTTTTATTCTGACAGTGGCCTTGTGTGCCAACGCTTATGCCGCGGACGGCGGAGCGTGGGAAGGCTTCTGGAATTCCGTGGGTGGATTTCTTTACAACGCGTTGCCCTGGAACTGGGGCAATTGGGTGGCTAAATAAGAGCTGTCGGCCGTTACTATAATTAAAAGGCGCGGGGGTTGCCCCTCGCGCCTTTTGTTTTTGATTCCTATTCTACTCTTTTTCGAGGCTTTTTTTGTCCCGGCTGGCCTTTAGCTTCATCTTTTGTACTGCATTGTATAACTTTTCGGTTTTGCTGATTTTTACAACTCTTTTCTGGGTATAATTCGAAGTTTGCTGTTTCATGATGGTCTCCTCGTGGGTTCATTGTACTGCTGTTTGGATAAAATACCTAATAGCGAAAGCCAGACCTCCTCTTCTTTGGCGATAAGCCCTGCCAGCTCCTCGTAACGGTCGTTGCGTTCGCGCGACCAGGAGTTGGGATCTTGAGTGAAGTTTTGCTCGATAGCGGCGCGCTCATTTTTGTAGAGTTCAAGCTGTGCTTCGGTTTTACGCAGGCGCGCGGTGAGTTTACGCTTTTGGGACTCCCGCTCTTTGTGGGCGTGGTACGAGGACTTGGGCTTGGCGATGGCCTTCGTTTCAGCGGCTTCGGATTCGGCGAGCTCCCGGTCTGTTTTATTTTCAAGAGAGTAGACATATTCCTCATAAGTGCCGGGATAGCGCAGCACCGAGCCGCGGTTGACCTCAACGATTTCGGTCGCAACGAGATTGACAAAAGTGCGGTCGTGGCTCACAAAAAAAAGTGTGCCCGCGAAACTCTTTAAAGCGCGCCCCAAAGCCTCTACCGTTTCGAAATCCAGATGGTTCGTCGGTTCATCCAACAGCAGCGCCTGACTTTTGGAAAGTAAAAGCCCCGCCAGACACACGCGCGCCCTTTCCCCGCCCGATAAAACAGAGAGCTTTTTCTTTACATCATCCCCTTTAAAAAGAAAACTGCCCGCAAGATTTAAAATCTCCTGCCTCGTAACGCCGCTCGAGGCCTTCGCAAAAAGATAAGAATAAACATCGGTCTCGGCAACCAGCTCATCAAAAACATGCTGGGCGTAGTAGGCCACGCTCAATCCATAGCCCCAGCGAAAGCGGCCAAATTTGCACTCGAGGCCTCCCGCGAGCGTTCTTAAAAAAGTGGTTTTGCCTTGCCCGTTTTCTCCCAGCACCGCGACATGCGCGCCCTGCTGGATCTGCATATGAATGTTGCTCGCGATCACTTTTTCAGGGTAACCGATTGCCAAGTCCATGCAGTCCAGGGCCGCCGCGTTCTTTTTCTCGACCTGCGGAATTTTGATGCGCACATTGGTGAGCGGATGACTCACATCGATCGTTTTCAGGCGCTCGAGCTGTTTCATCTTGGATTTGGCCTGCGAAGCCTTTGAAGCCTTCGCGCGAAAACGGTCGATAAAAACCTGCAGTTGTTTTTGCTTGGCCTCAACATTGCGGTTGTGGCTCTCGGCCTGGCCTTTTTGCTCTTCCTTAAAAATAAGGTAATCTTCCACCGTGCCCGGATAAAGAGTGCAGGCGCCGTTTTCGACCTCGAGCGTGTGTTCGCAAGTTTTCATCAAAAATTCACGGTCATGCGAAACGATCAAAAACCCGCCCTGGTAATCGTTCAAAAAATTTTCCAACAAAAGCAGCGTCTTCAAGTCCAGATAGTTGGTCGGCTCATCCAGGATAAGAAAGTTGGGTTCGGGTAGGAGCATCGAAGCGAGCTTCACACGCGTGCGATAGCCGCCCGAAAGAGCGCCGATCGGTGTCTTTAGAAGCTCCCCTTTTATCTGGAAACGCCCCGCAACCTTGCCGCACTGCCACTCCTCTTTGCCGGTGTAGCGCATGAGAAACTGCAGCACTGTCTCCTCGAGGCCGTAAGGATCCTGCTGTTCAAGATAGCTCAGGCGTAAGAACGTGCTTTTAAAAACACTGCCGCCGTCCGCCTCCTCCTGACCACAGATGATCTTACAAAGCGTCGACTTGCCGGCGCCGTTACGGCCGATCACGCCTACTTTCTGGTTTTCCAGAAAAACGGCATTCGCATCGTCCAGGATAACGTGCGCGCCGTAACTTTTTCGGACATGGTTGAGCTGAAGAAGCACTTTCATACCTAGGTCCCTTTATTTTGTAGAGAAACCATCGGCTTGCGGTTTTTGGCAAGCGTCTCATGCTGTCCGGGTGTAATCACAAAACCCGCGGGCGTAATCACCACGCCGCTTGACGTGACGATATATTTTGAAGTGTCCAATTCCACGGACTCTATGGCCGGTCTTGTTTCCCAGTAGCCAGGAGGCATTTTGCCCCGATTATCGCTCAACACCCGGTAATCCTGAGATGTCGTTTTCTTGAGCGTAACAGCATATTCTTTATACTTCGCTTCAGCTTCCATAATCGCGTTTTTCCACATCTCCTCCGTACCGGCAAAAGCAGGTTCGTTGATTCTCACCTCTCCGGGCGTCGCTGTTCGACGGACCTCCTCTCGGCGCTGACTATTCTCCTCAATGGCTCGTTTGTACATTTGAATCATCCCTTGAAAATACTCATCCAGCGTCTGCC
>CAYJSE010000057.1:0-5494 GCA_964372765.1 uncultured Planctomycetia bacterium
TTTTCGCCAGCGGATTTTCATCCCCTAATTCTGAAAGGAGCAATTCCTCGTATTTTTTCATATTGGTCTCGTGCAGGACGTGGGGCGTCACGACGGCGTAGGAGATACCGCGCCGTTTCATAAGATCCGTGAGATTGGGTGTGTGATAGCCGCCGGTGATGAGGACGCACTTTTCGATATTTTTCTCGGACATTTTCTGTAGAGTTTTTTGAATAAAGACTTCGTCGCGTTCTTGGGTAGTGCGGTAGAATTCCTCGACTTTAGCGCGATTTTCTTCGATCACCTCGAGATAACGCGCCACGTCACCGTAGTTGCCGAGGTTGTAGAGTTTGCGATTGAGGAAAGCCAAGAGGACGACAGTGTTAAATCGTGAATCTTTCTGGTGCTTGGCGTAGCGGTCAAAGTTTTCGCGTGAAATCTGGAGTGAGAAGAGGTTTTTTAAAATCGTGAGATAGCCCGAAATCTCATAGAGATAAAACGCGTCGTGTTCCTTTAAGGCGATTTCAAACACCGCACGCTCTATAGAGCGTGTTTCCTCTAAGAGGCGGTTCAAATCCACTTTCGAGTAAACTTTCAAATAATCGACATAGGCCGTGAGGTCGGTATAGCCTGACACATCCAGGCCTTGGGTCTTGGCCTCAGCCAGCAGAGATTCGTAAAACGGCAGCGGCGTGGGACTCTGGGATTTCAGCTTCTCCAAGCGTCCCGCGATCTCGTTCAAGATCACGCCACGCTCATCGGGGTTCGAGTAAAGCATCGCTAAAAGGTTCGCCTGCTCTACATTGGCGGCGCCGAAATTAATTTTATCTTCCTTGGATTTGAGATCTTTTAGAATGAGGAAATTGGGATAGTTTAGGAGATTTACGGCGAAGTGCTCGGCTAGTGCGCTTAATCTCGCGTGGTAATCGGTAAACTCTTTTTCCTTTTTCTCGTACTTCGCTAAAAAGTCGTCAAACTCCAAAAGCTCTTTCGGGTACAGCTGGCGCTTTAAGCTCGACACGCGCTTTTCGATCTCGGCCAGGTACGACAAGATCGCCTCGCGCTTTTCCACGACCTCAGCGTAGCTTTGAAGATTTTTCTCGTAAAGCTCGGCTTCCTCAACACCCCAGAGCTCCATCGTGTGATCCGAAGCCAGCGTCAGGTACTCGGCGCCGTTGATCTCGCCTTTGACCAAAAATTCCTTGGCGACGCGCTGTCTTAACGCTTTGTCGGCCAGCGGCCTTAAGAAGGCCAGTGAATCATTGCGGGTACCGCCCTCGATAAAAACCGTGTTGATCTGGTACTTCGTGATGAGCTCGTCCAGGACTTTTGCGAGATTTTCCTGGGCAGAGAGATTGGTGTGGGCGTCTTGGATGTGGACAATAAAACGTAGGGGCGACCCTTGTGGTTGCCCATTGCGGGCGGGGACAAGCCCCGCCCCTACAGCGCGATAGGTTTCTTTGATTTGCGCGATATTGTGGGAGACTTTCAGGAACCCGGGATCGACACCCTTCGGCAGATCTGCTAGCGGTGCCGCGTAGGAAATATCGGTCGCTAGAAAAGACAGTACTAATATAGAGGAAACCGCGCGTAAAAAAATATTATCTTGCTTTGCCTTCATAGCGGGCCGCATCACCTTCTTTATCATGCGTTATGAGTTAGGAATTGCTTAATTCAGTTATGACTTTTTAAAAGTTTATAGCTTCTATAACTGAAAAAAGAAGGTACTTTTACAGCACCTTCTTTCTATAGCTTTTCCAGAGTATACGCAATAGACTCCCCTCTGTCAAGCTCTCACAATCAATATTTTTGTTCGATTAATTTACATTTTTTTCCGTCATTGCGAGCGGCGCCCGCTAAAGGCGGGTCCGTCTCAGGCGGAAAGCAATCTATGCTACAGCTCCTCATACAAATCCACCCATTGTTTATTCATAGAGTTGACCAAATCTAGCTTCTTTTGTCTCGATCCAGCTTTGATCTGCTTTTCACGCGAGATAGCATCGTAGCTTGTGTCAAACACTTCATAGTACACAAACTTGGTAACATTATATTTCTTGGTAAACCCTTCGACTAGTTTTGACCGATGCTCATAGATCCGTTTTTTGAGATCACTGGTAACACCTGTGTAAAGCACGTTGTTAGTTCTATTAGTTAAAATATAGACGCAATAGTTTCTTTGTTTCATACTATCCTATCATGGTGAGGAGGCCCACTACCCCAGTCATTGCGAGCTCTTCGAAGCGACGAAGTCGCGAAGAAGGGCGAAGCAATCTATGCGTAAGCTTAGATTGCTTCGTCGTCTCGCCTATGGCGAGACTCTTCGCAATGACGGTTTATTTTGGTTGTTGTTGGGTAACACAGTGGATGGAGCCGAGGCCGTAGACAAGTGAGGTGCACTCGATAGGAACGATTTTGCGGCTGGGGAAAGCTTTCCGAACAATTCGGATGGCTTGGGCGTCGTTTCGGTGGCTGTAAATTGGAAGAAGAACAACTTTGTTGGCGATGTAAAAATTGACATAACTGGCCGGTAGACGGCTGTGACGCGTATCCGGACGGGCCGGGCCGACTTTACCCGGCATTGGAAGCTCAATGATTTTTAGTTTCCGACCATTTTGGTCGGTTTCATTTCTGAGAATCTCAAGGTTGGTTTTCAAAATTCTGTGATTTTTGTCGAGTTTGTTGGGTTCCACGGCCGTCAACACTGTCCCCGGGTTCACAAAGCGCGTGATGTCGTCAATGTGCCCGTCGGTGTCGTCACCCTCAATCCCCTCTTTTAACCAAATGATTTTTTGCACACTTAAATATTTCTTTAAATAGCCTTCGATGTCACGCTTGGATAATTTCCGATTTCGATTTTTATTCAAGAGGCACTGCTCGCTTGTCAAAAGTGTCCCTCGGCCATTCACGTCAATCGAACCGCCTTCCAAAATAACCCCCGGATCCAGCCTTTTAAAATTTTTGAGATAGCTCACACGGTCGACTACGTCGTTGTCTCGGGCGAGATCCTTGTACTTGCCACCCCAAGCGTTAAAGATCCATTTGGTGAAGGTAATCCCTCCGTCATTGCGAGGGCACAAAGTGCCCGAAGCAATCTTTGCGGAAAGCTTAGATTGCTTCGTCGGCCCTTCGGGCCTCCTCGCAATGACAGATCTCTTCAAAAATATCGGTCCATAATCCCGAATCCAGGTATCCACCGTCGGCACATTGTAAAAACGCAGATTATTGGTATTAGATTTTTTCTTCTTCAAGGCGGCGAGAAGCTGGGCTTGGGAGGCGAGGTCATCAATCAGGAGATTGACCTTCTCGCCGGTTAAAAGCGCGAAGATCATCTGGATATAGATGTCTTCGACTTCTTTCAACATCTTGCCCGGCCAGGTGTCACGGTTGTGCGGCCATGAGAGCCACGTGGAATCGTGCGGCTCCCATTCGGCGGGCGTTCGAAAATCAGAGGGATCGGGAGGTGATACCACCGTATGAATCAATTCTACGGTCGCGCAAAAAAGGCCACTCGCGGCGGGTCTGCTCGACTAGACCTAAATCACAATCCTCGACGATGATCTCCTCTTGGGCACTCGCGCGGTAAATCACTTTCCCAAAGGGATCCGCCACAAACGAATTGCCCCAAAACTTGAGCTCTCCCTCTTTTCCCACGCGGTTGGCCGCCGCGATATACACGCCATTGGCGATCGCGTGCGAGCGCTGAACAGTTTCCCACGAATCGTGGTATTCTTTCGTCTGGCGAGGCTCCGCCGGCTTCCAACCAATGGCCGTCGGGTAAAAAATAATGTCGGCGCCCTCCAGGGCCGTGAGCCGCGCGGCTTCCGGGAACCACTGGTCCCAACAGATGAGCACTCCGATCTTCGCGTAGCGCGTCTCGAACACCCGGAAACCCTTGTCGCCCGGCACGAAATAAAACTTTTCGTAAAAACCAGGATCGTCCGGGATATGCATCTTGCGGTATTTGCCCAAGATGCTGCCGTCGGCATCCATCACGGCGGCGGTATTGTAGTAAACCCCTTTCGCCTTTTTCTCAAAAAGCGAAGCGATGATCACGATCCTTTCTTCTTTGGCGACTTTGGACAACGCGGCTGTCGTGGGACCCGGGATGGGTTCGGCGAGGTCGAAAAATTTAGAGTTTTCCTCCCGGCAGAAATACTCGGTGCGGAAAAGCTCTTGCGTGCAAATGATCTTGGCGCTTCTTGCCGCCGCAATCCTGATTTGCGAAATCGCCTTTTTCAGATTGGCCTGCGGATCTTTCCCGCAAGCCATCTGCACCAACCCAATCCTCACTTTCGCATCTATTTTCTTCATAAAAGTTAATTTTATCACAATCTGAACTCAATGGCGACGAGTGACGCGTTAATAGAGCAGGGACAGTCCCGGGACTGTCCCTGCTCTATTAACAAAGTTCGGAAAAGACGGTTTCGGCGAAGAGTTGGCCGCGAGGTGTGAGGCGCAAAAGGTGGCTGCCGTTTTCGAGGAGTCGCTCGCCTTTCAATTTTTCAATGTCGTCTTTTAGAATTTTTATCGCTTTAGCAAACTTTCGGATATCCGCTCCTTCGGTTAGACGCAACGCCAGCAGAAGCGATTCAATTTCTTTTCGATTCCCTTGCAATTTTTCATCTTCGCAGGATATCCAGTCGCCCCGCTTGGCCTTTTCCATATATTCTTCGTAGCTCTTCGCAATCTGGTAACGGCGGCCGTCAATGTAAGAGCAAGCTCCGGGTCCGAGACCCAAATATTCCTCATTTTCCCAGTAGAGCCGGTTGTGCCGCGACTGAAAACCCGGCTTCGCATAGCTTAAGAGTTCATAGTGTTCGTATCCTGAATTTTTTAAAAATTCCCTCGTCCAGGTAAGCTGGACAAGCTGCTCTTCCTCGTCCGGTAATCGGAGCTCGCCTTTTTTATGCCGCTCGCCAAACACCGTTTTCTCCTCGATGGTCAATTCATAAATGGAAAAATGCTCAAAACCCAAATCAACAGCTTGCCTCACGGATGACTGCACGTCCTGAAGAGTTTCGCCCGGCAAAGACAGAATAAGATCGCAGCTGATATTTTGAATACCACTTTTTCGCAAAACCTCGACGGCTCGGAAAATGTTTTCGCTTGTGTGATCGCGGTTAATCGCTTTCAATGTTTTATCGTGAAAGGATTGGGCGCCTAGGCTGACACGATTTACACCTAATTTTTGAAATAAATTTGTTTTAACTGGATCCAGATCTTTGGGATTGGCCTCCATCGTAATTTCCGCGTCTTCCTTAATCTTAAAATTCCCACGGATCATCCCAAAAAGCCGCTCCATTTCCTCCGGCCGCAGCGCCGACGGCGTCCCACCTCCCAAGTACAGCGTGTCAAACACGGTGTTTTGAAATTTCTCCCGGTAAGAGGCCATCTCCAAAGTCAGCGCATCTAAAAAACCCGCATGCTTAGACTCCGACCCAGAACCCGTAATCACAAAATTACAGTAATGACACTTTTTATGGCAGAACGGTATGTGAACGTAAAGACCAATCAT
>CAYJSE010000058.1:0-5029 GCA_964372765.1 uncultured Planctomycetia bacterium
ACACGGACTTTGACTTTGACATTAGTGCTGATCGTATTGGGAATCGTCCAGGTCGCGAATCCTTGGATTTGATTGGCTGAATTTAACTTGGCGGCCGGCATGGTGCTGGTGGTATAGCCTGCTCCGTCCACCGAGTACAGAAACTCCACATAATCATAAGGCGAGGTCGAATAAGTACCGGTCGGAACCCAGAGAATGTTTTGAGTCTCATCGACAAACCAGGTGATGTTGGAAGCGTTGGGTTGATTCATCTTTAAAGATCCTTTAATCTCGAAACTAGCGGCGGACTTTTTAAAGACACTGGCATTGGTGGCATCCGCCACGCAGATATAGACGGCATTGTGAATAAAGTTGGGCACGACCCAGTCCGTGTAAGGCGGCGTGGGGCTGACAGATCCTGAGTCATCAATCGGGATGGCGGTCGCGCAATTGCTTCCGACGGCGCCGTTTGTCGTATAGTAGAGCTTCACGTTTAAGATATTGCCGAACTTAGTCCAGGAGATATCCACATCCGTGTTGCTTGGGTTTCCGCCGCTTTCTGTATAGTCGACAATGGTGCCTGAGGGTGTCACATTGGCCAAGGAACCTTTGATTTCAAACTTGACGCTTGGAAGACTCCAGGCAACGGACGTGTTCTGAGCAGCTGGGTCCGAGGCCCGGACTTGAAGACGCGCGTTGATGCCGGTACTTAAAGTCGTGGTCGCCGGATCCAGGAACCACAGATATTCATAATCGGTGTTGTCGGCAAGTGCCGTGACATCAATCGAAGACGGGTTAATGGAAGACGCGCCGTAATTGGTGTCATTGGGAGCGTAGTAGATATTGACGGAATTTAGTTCGCCTTTTTTCCTAAAGACAATGGTGTTGGTGCTGTTAACCTGCCAGGATTCATTGCCCACCGAAGGCGTCATGACAGTAATGAGTGTCTTGATAAAGAAGTGGTTGTTTGATTCATCGAAGGCGACCGATTCATTGGGCGGAACAAGCTGGGTGACCTTTACTTTGTGGTTGGTAACCGAGAGTTCAGCGTCCGCGCCCGGGATGGGGCTCCAGGCGATACTCGTGGCTGTGCCGGCGACAGTGCCTATCGGAACCCAGGTGCCGGAGTTGGAATAGTAAACCTTGTAAATAAGACCGGGTGTGTTGATATCGCCTTTATCCACCGTCCAGGTGATCTCTTGACCTGTGACGCCCACGGTTTGCATATCGCCGGAATCGTCAGGATACGTGATCGTGAACTTAGCCGAGATCTTGGCGTCCTGGGTGCCGCCGCCGATGACGTTTGGCTCATCCACCGCGTTTTTGATCTGCACTCTAAAGGTGTTGGAGATAGTGTCTGGGAACGCGGGGTTGTTGCTGGGTGTCCATACATACTCGGCGGTGCAAGTACCCGATGGACACGCGGCCTGGGCTTGAGTGCCGACAAGCGCGAAGCCGGGACCACTCCCAGAATCAACATCATAGTAGACCTTGACCGATGTAAAAGAACCGTTGTAGCTCCAGGTCACAGTATTGGTGGTGGACGCGATCCAGGTGGTGCTGGAGACAGGCGCTGTGAGTGTGAGTTTACCTTTTACCTTAAACGCAACGGTTGAAAATACCGTTGGAGTTGAACTATCTTGAACCTTAATGTAAACATCGTCCCTAATAATATCCTGCACGGGATTCCAGGCAACGCCATTGGAGCCATCCGTATCGTCTTTGTTGGTTGCAATCGGACTACCCGGCCAACCCCCTTCACCGAGATAGTTGAGACCACCGTCGGTGCTATAGTAAATATCGTAGGAGGTAACCATCGACCCTTGAGTGCGTGTCCATTGGATCAGGTTGGCGGTGCTCCCCACCTCCCACTGGCTGGAGCTTGTGGGATTATCGATGCGGATTTTGGGTCTTATCTTAAAGGAGGGAGTCGTGATCGTGTATTCGGCGCCGGAATAATCCTCGTAAGAAATCTTGATCGTCACAGACTCGCTTTTCTCATCCGCCACGGACGGCCAGGTGTAGTTATTGGCGCCGTTGCTGCATGGTAAATCGGACACAATATTGGTCGGTGAACCGCTGATCACATATTCCAAAGTCACTTCCGGCTTCGTGCTTCCGCCGCCAAACGTCCCGCTATTGGCGGCCCAGGAGATCACGCGGTTTGTATCTTCCGCGTACCAAACCGTGCCTACTATCGGCAAAGACGTGGAAATGAAAGAGGGCCTCACTTTAAAAAAAGTGGAGGGGCTCGGAGCGTACGCGGTCAGCTGAAGTTCTGCGGGTATCCCTAAATTCATGATTCGGATTCTGGCCGTATCCGAAATTTTGCGGTTCGATCCAAACACACCCGCCGGCCACAGAGTGTAATCGTTCGGCCCGTCATCGCCCGGTGAGTAGTTGTTGGCGATATTAAACGAATAGCCGTCGTTATCGGGATCCACAAAGGTTCCGTCGGTTGAATAATCAATCCTTATGTTTCCTAGCGTCCCCTGCTTGGTCCACCGGATCGAGTATGTCGTCCCGAGCGTCCAGACATTGGTGGAACTAGGCAAATTCGTGCTCAGCTTTCCTTTGATCGCGTAGCCGGAGTCAAACCCGATCGATGTGCAACCCGCGTCATCGCTGGCGCAGCTGGTTTTTGTATCGTCATAAAAGTCGTAAACCTTAAAGTCCGCGTTGGTGGAAATAGCGTCGGGTATCGGCGCCCAGTCCCAGATACGATAATCGGGATCGGTATCCGGCGTACCCGAAATCGCGGAACCTCCGCTGATAGCGATCCAGTTACCCGTGCAAACTACGCCGTCTGTGCAACGATAGTCCACTCTAAAATTGGACACACCATTGGGTTTCCACCGAATCGTCGCCGTGCCGCTCACTTCCATACTAGCCGTTTGGGTGACGTTCGTGATGCTCCCGATAATACTGTTGAAACCGGCCTCTCCGTCCGGAGAGATTTGCTGCACATCCTGCCAATTATCACTATGCGTATTGACGACCTTGACTTTCACGGTAGGCGATGACGTAACCCCGGTTGGGACCTTCCATTTGCTTTTGCCAACACCGGCGGAACCCACCGAAATATCGTCCAAATCCACCCCATTGTGGTCTTTGGCCAATACCCAGTTGGTGCTCGCCGTGTTCGTCGCGTAATAAACGTCCACGCTCCCAAGACTGCCTTTATAAGTCCAGGTGATCCACCGGACCGTATCGATCGGTATATCAATCGGACTGCCGGGCACGCTGGCCTTCGGTTCGTCCGTAATTCCGTTGAATATGTCGTCGTCGTTCACGTCGCTATTCTTCACGTGCACATCGTCAATCTTGCCTTTGATATAAAATGGAAAGTCGGATTTGTCCTCCGATTCCGTATCCCCGTCTTTCTGGATGCGGATTTTGGCCGTATTGGTCAAGATGTCGGGGATATTGTTCCACACATAGTACGAGTTGCCGCTCACTTGGCCCGAGGGTACCGTCGCGATATACCCGCCAAAATTGCCCAGCGTCGGCGTGCCGTCGTTCCAAGTGGTGCCATTCGTTGACACGTTGATTTTAAAATCCACCGCCGTACCCGTCGGCACATCCCAGTCAATCGTATAGCTGCCACCCACCACCACGTCGGCGCTGCTATCGTTGGGCAGCAATAGTTTTATGAAGGGCTTAATCTTAAACGTCGCATTGGACTCGTCGTAGCTCGTCGCGTTGCTCAAGGCCGTCACGCGCACCACCGCGTACTCCGCGACGTCCACGTCGGTATCGTTCAAGGCCCAACCGGTGAATGAGCCGCCAGCGCCGGCGTTGGCGCTGATCTCAAAGTTGCTGCCCCACCCGTTGCCGGGGCCATCATCGTCGTAAAAAATCGTAATCTTCACGTCTCCCGCCACGGATACGTCCGAAGCGCCGACGGCCGTGAAGCTCGTCCACGTTACGCTCAAGGTATCACCCAACTTGAAATTCTGCGTGATGTTGGGCGTCAACACTTTCACCTTCGGTTTAATCGCGAAATTCTGCGAATGCGTCACGTACGTGGCCATAGCGCCCTGGGCGTGGTTATTGTCCACGCTTTCGACGCGAATCCTAAACAGCGTGCCCGCGCTATTGGGGACTCGCCACTCCCAGCACGGCGCCGCGGCCGTGCAAGTGCCTCCCCCTCCGTCTCCGTCGTAGTTATAAGGAATATCTTCGCCGTCCGTTTCCGCGTCCAATGGGTTCGTCACGACAATGCCAAAATTGTCGCCGTCCGTGCCCACCGCGCAGTCATCGCCGCCGCCCGCGCACGCGTCCAGGCGTATCATAAAATTGCCCATCGCGTAGCCGCGGTACTTCCACTGCACCAGACGCTCATTCGGCGCGCCGTCCGTGCCGATCTCAAACGCCTGCCCATCCACATCATTGCCATCGATTTTCAAATCATAAATTTCGCCGCGAATCTGGAAGGTATCGCTCTCGATTGTCGCTTCAAGATCCGTATCGCCCTCGTGCAGCAACCCCGTGAACACAAATTTGCTATTGGTCGAACCGCTGACATCGATCACACTGGCGTTATTGGAATCCGTGTCAATCACCGTCCATGGAAACGACTGCGTCTCATCCGTGCCGCCGCCCGGCGAGATGACAGTCGAGTAAGCGCCAT
This sequence comes from uncultured Planctomycetia bacterium, assembly GCA_964372765.1. Lineage (GTDB taxonomy): Bacteria > Omnitrophota > Gorgyraeia > 2-02-FULL-51-18 > CAYJSE01 > CAYJSE01. The sequence continues at coordinate 4,613 of CAYJSE010000058.1, forward strand.
GCACGTATTCAATCTTCAGATTGCCGAGATAGGTGCCGCCCAGTTTCTTGTATTGAATACCCCCGGCAACGGAATTGCCGACGACCAGCGTAGAGCCGGTGATGGGGAACACCGGAACAATTTTTCCTTTAATAATAAAATCGCCGGAATCGCCGTACACATCCGCAAAATCCTTGGACTTGACGCGAACCGCGACATTGGTGCCGATCGCTGCATCGGGCACCTGCCATAGATAGCCCAGCTGATCGGTCATCGCCGCGCCGCCGCTGTTGACATTTTGATCAAAAAGTTCATTGTCATCCACGTCGTAACGCAGATAAATATCCGAAGGCAGTTTACCCTTGGTGATCCACTCAATATTTTTAAACGTCGTCGTGTCGGCCGGGTCGCTGACTTCCAGCGTCGGTGACGGCACCG
>CAYJSE010000059.1:0-4765 GCA_964372765.1 uncultured Planctomycetia bacterium
AATCGGTTTAAACGATCCGGGAATATTCCGTATATCGTGCATCCAGTGAACGTGGCCGTGAGTCTCGTGGTGGAAATGAAAAAGCTGGGCGTCCCAGTGACAGCGGATCTCGTGGCGCTTGCGCTACTGCACGATACGCTCGAAGATACACAGCTTGACGGCAATCTCCCCATATTTTTTAAAGTGTTGGGTGACAGTGACCGCTCCCGGGAGCTTTTAGCCAGACTCAAAGTTTTGACGAAGCGAATGCCGAATGGAAAGGTTCGCGGCGAAAAAGAACTTGAGTATTTTAAAAGACTTTTGCGGTCGGAAAATACGGTTCTTTTAATGAAATTAACCGACCGTCTGGACACGGTCCGTTCAGATCTCGAGATGATCCCGGACACGGATTTGGCCGAAGATCGCGCGGCCGGAATCATACGCGCCAAGGACATTATCCGATTTTTGCGCCAGCACCGCCGATTTGTGCGCTATTTCGTCAATCACGCGTTTCGGTCTGGGGATTTGCCGGTCAAAAAAGCGGCCAAATATTATTATGATCAGTTCCAGAAAATCGCGAAGCTCCAAGAGACAAGGATAAAGAGATTTTTCGGAGACGAGGTAGACACCGCGCTCAAGTCCAGCGCTTATCCGATCACGCTGGAAGAAAAAAGGACGGACCGACGCTCTGTCTGGGTATCCAGGGGTCCTGAAGGGGTCTTTGAATTTCGTCTAGAGACCGCTTCCGCAAAGAATCCGAAATGGAAAGCAAAACTTGAGACGCTGATGCGGGACCGCTTGCCCACGAATCCCAAGAATGAAGCCAGCCGAAAAGCGGATCTAAAACAGCGTATCTGGGACCAGAGCGAGCCCGAAGATATTTTAAAAGTGCTTGTTGCCGGACAAGACAACCCGGAAAAAAAGATCAAACGGGGCCAGCTTTTAGGATTTTATCATTACCGCTCGGACACCGGCACACTCGAGGCCATCGCGTTGGACCGGTCCGTCTCGGCGACCGGCGCGGCCGACATTTTGATCGAGGATTTGACGAAAATTTTATCCAAGATCGGCGCTCAAGAAATCAAAATCTCCATGTTGGTTCAGTTTCGGGACTTGAAAATTGAGCGGGACGGCACTTTTAGGGTTGCCATCGGCGATATCCGGCAGGCGCTGGAAGTGCACGAAGAGCTAAAAGTGACCGCGGAGTCTGTGCGGGAGGGTCAAAAGTTACTCGAGAGACTAAAGGGCGTGACGCCGCAAAAACTAGAAGCTCTGCTTGGGACATTCCCAGATTTTTATTTGCTTCATCTTGACGCGCTCTATGCGGCTGTGGGCAGCGGTAAGATTTCCCCGAGCGAGATCAATGAGCGCTTGAGCGAGGATAGGGTCCGGGTGTGGTCGGAAGGGGAAATTCAAAATGGGGAAATTCCCATCACAGTTTTTGCTTCCCAGGATCGGTCCAGACTTTTAGAAGAGATCGCGCGCATTGTGAGGGACGAAGACGTGCATCTGGCGAACGTGGAGTTTGAAGAGAACCCGGATCCCAGCGATGCGTCGGCGGCGATTCACCTTCGCTTGAGGGATTTGGATCAAGAAAAACTGGATAAAATTATAGAGGCGATCGCTCAAATACCGGAAGTCAACATTCCTCCCGGAGTAAAAAAGTCGTGGGCTGATTTTGCGAGAATTCAAACCGAGGATTTCTCCGTCACGATTCCCAACAAAGTCGGCCAGCTTTACAACATTTTAGAGGCTCTGGGGAAGCTGGACCCAAGGATTTCTCTGCTTTCGATGTCCATTTCCGACCGGCAGTCCAGCCAAGTGACGGCCGACATTCGCGCGCGCATACCCAAAGAACTGCCAATCGAAAAAATCCAAAACGCGATCACCGAGGCGACGCAAATCAAACGTCCAGCGCCTGGCGGAGCGCGGTTGGCGGATGTGGAGGCTGTGATTGAGGACGTGTTTAGGGTCATTACCGACGACTCGTTGCGGGAGAAAGTAATCGATATGTTTGAAGCGCTTGATCGTTTCAAAAGATTTTTTTATGGGAAGGAGGAATCCTCAAGTATCAACACAGCCTTGATTCAAAATATGATCCAAGAGGGGATGAGTTTACAAAATATCGTTGTGTGGGAAGAAGTCTCTGGGGCGATCACCGCTATTGAAAAAGAGACCCATAAACCGGAATGGTCTCGTGAAGTTATAGAGAGGTTGGAGTCACTCGAGCTAGAGGTTCGACGCGATTTTGGCCTGATGAATGACGAGATTGAGAACACGTATCTTTCAGAAGCTTCAAAAGCTAGACAAAAGTCCAAACCACAGGCATCTAGTATTAAAACACCGCCAGCCGCGGCTGAAGCACTGCCGATCAAAGAGAGTGTAGCAGCCGTTCTCGTCGAGACATCCACCGGAAAAACGGAGGCCAAAATAAATTTGGCCTATTCCAAACAAGATATCAGATCTCTGGGTACGTGGATTCAGGATAGTCAAACGATGGGAGACGTATTTCGAGAGGCTGATAATGAAAATGGTTTCAAGAAAGCTTTTAGAGACCGTGTTGTCAATAACCCGGCCTTGGCCGAAGAAGTTTGGCTATTGTGGGACGCTATTAAAAAGGGGCTTTCAAAAGGAACGCTTGATGAAATTATCCATCATGGCCTAAATAGCGAACAGGGTCAAACAGCCCACAAGTCTTTTATGGCGGCAATTCAGGAATTTATCAGTACGGCGAACGCCAAGCTCAACGCGCCTGCCCCGCCAAGTGCCGGCGCACGGTTGGCGCAAATCGAAAACGTTTCCGGCGTAGGGGCGGCCCTTGCGGCCGCCCGTAATGATGGACCGAATGTCCAATCACGGGCGACGACAAGCGTCGCCCCTACAGCGCTTAGCACAACCAACCGTTTCCAAGAATTTTTTGGCGCTCGTCTTTCTCCAACGCAGGTCGCTTACGCGGATGCGGCTAAAGACAGCGACACGTTGATGTTGTTGGCTCGCGTGTGGGATGTTGTCGGTAGGGGCGGCCCTAGTGGCCGCCCGTGGGCGGGGACAAGCCCCGCCCCTACGCCAGTCACCCCATTCAAATTTGCCGAGGGCAACGCGGGTGTGCAATTTGTTGCGGAGGGCGCGCGATTGTCCGTGCAATTATTATCGCATGATGCCGAAAAACCAGAGGTTTGGAATCCGTTGGGCAAACCCATCGACATCACCGACCTCTTGCCTGACGCCGAGCGGTTGAATCGTGCGTCCAAGGCACCGACCGTTGTCGCCACGACTATTCAGGAGGCGTCGCCGGTTTTGGAAGCGATGGCGCAAGTCGATACGATCAATCGTTTTGCCCGAGCCCGCTATGAAAAAGCCGTCATTGATTCCTCAGTCCCAGTTCTTTTGACCGTGGTGGCGTTGGATAGCGACGGCCACGAAATATCCGCCGAACAAGCGCATCAAATCTTCTCGGACAAACAAAAGATTTTGTCCTACAAGGGCATGGGTACCGTTTGGATTGAATTTGTGGATGCCCAGGGAAATCCGATTTCGAAGCTGTCACAATTTTCGGACAAGCCAGCCCTACTACCTTCAGAGCATCGGAAAATAGTGGTCGGTGTTCCAACCCAAGTCGTTCTCGAGATGGCTGGGGCGGGCCTGTCCGGTTTTATATCCTTAAAGAAAATGGGCCAGGGCGCTGTGATCGCGTTTGCGGCCGCGTTTACTTTGGCCGTGATGGTCGCGCGCACGCCCAAAGAAGAGGTTTTACACGAGCAAACCGTTCAATTATCCGATCGTTTAATCCGCAATCCATTGGCGCGGCCGCATTATTCACTCATGAAGCAGGTGCCTACAAATTTTGATCTCAAAATTTTCAGCGATATTTTAGGAATCCCACCCGTCACCCAGCTCGACTGGGCCCAATTTGCCGAATACCTGCGCTTGGCCCTGCAGGCCGATATTTCCGCTTAAAATATGGTATACTCGTTGCTATGAAAAATCATCACGCCAAAATCAAAGCAAATATCCCGGTAATTTTTATGAAAGAAGGGAATATTTTTATCTGCTATTCACCCGCATTGGATCTAGCCTCTCACGGAGACAGTTTTGAAGATGCCTATAAGTCGTTTAAGACGACGTTGGCATTGTTTATCGAAGAGGTTACCAAGATGGGTACCTGGCAACGGGTGCTGGCCGATTGCGGATGGCAAAAAGTTAAGAACCGATACCAGCCGCCGGAGATCATCGGCGAAGACGTTCAGTCTATCGAGATACCCGCCTACGCCTAATGGCCGGTATTCGACCCATTCATCACCGAAAATTTGAGAGATTTCTTATGGAGGGACAGTCCCGGGACTGTCCCTGTTCGATTAACATGTGCTATACTGTCGCTGATGATTTCCGAAAAATTTTATTTAAATTTACAGGAAAAATCGAACGCGCTGCGAAAAAAGCTGGGGCGGCCGCTGGTCTTGGCCGAGAAAATCCTGGGCTCGCATGTGGTCGACTTAGATTCTCAAGAGTTTAAACGGGGCGAGAGCTATCTTTCCCTAAAGCCCGATCGCGTGGCGATGCAGGACGCGACGGCCCAGATGGCCATTTTGCAGTTTATGCAGGCTGGCTGCGATACCGTCGCCGTGCCGACGACGATTCACTGCGATCATCTGATCCAGGCGCGCGTGGGTGCGGCCGCCGATACCCAAAACGCGATTCAAAGCAATAAAGAAGTGTATGATTTTTTGCGCTCCGCCGCCCAGCGTTATGGCATGGGTTTTTGGGAGCCGGGCGCCGGCATCATTCA
>CAYJSE010000060.1:0-2305 GCA_964372765.1 uncultured Planctomycetia bacterium
CGGGATGGCGAGCAGTCTCCGGGTGCGAGCCTGGATGAAAAAGGCAAGCTCGAGATCGCCAAGCAATTGGCGGAGCTTCGTGTGGATATTATCGAAGCGGGTTTTCCGATCACGTCCCCGGGTGACGCGGCGGCGGTAAAAAAAATCGCCAAGGAGATCAAAGGCCCTACGATCTGCGCTTTGGCGCGTACTGTGCAAAAGGACATGGATGTTGCGCTAGAAAGTTTGAAACCCGCGAAAAACAGCCGCCTCCACGTTTTTATCGCGACCTCGGAAATCCACCGGAAGTACAAGCTCAACAAAGCCAAGGACGAAATTATCCGCATTGCGACTTCCTCAGTGAAATATGCACGGCAAAGGATCGGTGAGATCGAGTTTTCTCCGGAAGACGCGTCACGCACCGAGCCGCCGTTTTTGTACCAGGTGCTCGAGGCTGTGATTGACGCAGGCGCCGCCATTTTAAATATTCCCGATACCGTCGGCTATACGACGCCATTTGAATTCGGCAATCTCATTAAAGGTATTTTTGAGAATGTGCCCAATATCGACAAGGCCATCATCAGCGTGCATTGCCACAATGACCTGGGGCTTGCGGTCGCGAATTCCTTGTCCGCGATCAAATTCGGCGCGAGGCAGGTGGAATGCACCGTGAACGGCATCGGCGAAAGAGCGGGCAACGCCGCGATGGAAGAAATTGTGATGGCGCTCGACACCCGTAAAGATATTTTTCAAGGGAAGTTCACCAACATCAAACGCACCGAGATCGTGAGGACTAGCCGTCTCGTGAGCTCGCTCACCGGCATCATGGTGCAGCCGAACAAAGCAGTGGTCGGTAAAAACGCGTTTACGCACGAATCAGGGATCCATCAGGACGGGCTCTTGAAACTCAGAAAAACTTATGAGATCATGCGTCCTGAAGACGTGGGTTTTGGCGAAACACAGCTTGTGCTCGGGAAACACTCCGGGCGCCATGCGCTCGAGAACCGCCTGTCGAAGCTCGGCTACAAATTAAATCCCAAAGAACTGGAGTTGGCGTTCCAAAATTTTAAAACGCTGGCGGATAAGAAAAAAGAGGTATTCGACGACGACTTGGTGGCGCTGGTGGACAAAGAGATCATCGCCACTCCCAAGGCGTACGAGCTTCTATATCTCAGTGTTTTCACTGAAAGCAAAAAAGACCCGAAAGTCACGCTCAAGCTCAAGTCCAAGGAAAAGGTGTTGACCGGAACCGGGACCGGCAGCGGTCCGGTGGATGCGGCCTACAAATTGATTGACAAGTTGACCAACCGCAAAACGCGCCTTTTGGATTATCAGATCCACTCGGTGACGGTCGGCAAGGATGCGCAAGGGGAAGTGACCGTCAAAGTTGCCGGGGATAACCAAAAAGTCATCATTGGCCGGGGCTTAAGCACGGACGTCATTGAGGCAAGTATCAAGGCGTATCTCAACGCGATCAACAAGATTGTTTGTCGGTCTGACAGTTCAAAAAAAGAGCGATTGGCGTACGGAGTTTAGGCTGGACGAGTGGAAAATTTGGGCAGGTGCTTTTGTCGTGAATGATCTCCAGTGAGGTCCTTCATGATAAAGCTAAAACGCCGTTTCCTTCAGGAACGACGGAGCTCAAGTTGTCCTAAGAAAAGCTTAAGAACCGTACGTTTTTTTGTGGGGGATCGTAGGATGACGGATTCAAAACGGACCATCAACGCCGCGACTGCGCTCTACGGCATCCTAGGCAATCCGGTGCATCATTCGCTGTCGCCCTTTATCCACAACACGCTTTTCGAGCGTTTCAAGATCAACTCGGTTTACATGGCGTTTCCTGTGGAACGGAACTCGCTTGGCCTTGCTTTTGAGGCGATGCGCGCGATGGGCATGCGAGGCGCGAATATTACGATCCCTTTCAAGGAAGAAGCGGTTGGTTTCGTCGATGAAATTCCGGAAGATCTCGACCGTTGTGTGGGAGCGATTAACACCGTTGTGAACCGCAACGGCCAACTCCATGGTTATAACACCGATTCGACCGGGTTTCTCGTCGCGCTGAAAGAAGAACTGGGGTTTAATCCCGAGGCAAAGAAAATTTTGGTGCTAGGGGCGGGCGGAGCGGCGCGCGCGGTCGTATTTGCTCTTGCGCGGGCTCATGCGGATGAAATTATCATTCACAACCGCACGGTCGATCGCGCTGAAGGTTTGAGCGATTATGTTTCGGGGTATTTTCCCGAGATAGAGATTGATGTCATCCCCACGATCGATCTTGCCGATAGCAAGAAGCCGGATCTGGTGGTGAACGCTACATCGTATGGGATGA
>CAYJSE010000060.1:2405-4345 GCA_964372765.1 uncultured Planctomycetia bacterium
CCAACGGCCTCGGGATGCTCGCCGCGCAGGCGGCGCTCAGTTTTGAATTATGGACCGGAGAAAAAGAGGGTGTCCGAGAGGCGATACGGGAGGCGTTAAAAAAATGTTTTATCTCTTAGCCTCGGCGCTTGGCGCGATCGTCGGAAGTTTCTTGAATGTGTGTATTTTTAGGATCCCGAAAGAGGAATCGATCGTGTTTCCGGCCTCGCGTTGCCCGTCATGCAAGAAACCCATCGCGCCCCTGGATAATATCCCGGTATTGAGTTTCTTGATTTTAAAAGGCCGGTGCCGACATTGCGCGGCGCCTATTTCACTACAGTACCCGCTGGTTGAAATCTTATCGGCGTGTTTTTTTGTTCTTTTTTATTATTATTTTGGGCTCACGGCAAAAGGCGTCCTTTATCTTTTAATGGCTCTCGCGCTCTTAACGGAGACTTTTATTGACCTCAGGCATCAAATTATTCCTGATATTATCACGCTCCCGGGCATTGTGATCGGGCTTTTGGCCTCCGTGTTTTTCCCCGAGCTACATGGAAAGGAGCGTTGGTGGGCGGGGCTATTGCAGTCGTTCATCGGTGTGTCGGTTGGCGGCGGATTTTTTTATATCACGGGATCAATTGCGGAGATGATCCTAAAAAAAGAGGCGATCGGCGGCGGCGACATCAAGCTTTTGGCGATGATTGGGGCACTCCTCGGATGGCAGGGAGTGGTGTGGACCATATTTTTATCGTCCCTTTTGGGTTCAGCGTTTGGACTATATTTCAGGATCAAAAGCGGAAATGAGCGGATCCCTTACGGGCCTTATATCGCGGCGGGCGCTTTTTTCTATTTATTTTTTGGGCAGAAATTTATTTCATGGTATGCCCATTCCTTAGGCATTTACGGATATTAAGGGAGAATCAATATGCTACGTTTTCTGACAAGCGGGGAGTCTCACGGGAAGTGTTTGGTGGCGATTTTAGAAGGCATGGTCGCGGGGCTTAAAGTTAATGAGAGTCTGATTAATCTTGAGCTGGCGCGGCGTCAGGAGGGCTATGGACGCGGCGGGCGGATGGCTATTGAGAAAGACGAGGTCGAAATCCTTTCCGGCGTTCGCAAGGAGCGCACGCTGGCCGGTCCGATCGCGCTCCTAATCCCCAACAAAGATTACAAAATCAACGAACTACCGGTAGTGAAACGTCCACGTCCCGGTCATGCGGACCTCGTCGGTGTCATGAAATACGGGCAAGAAGATATTCGCGATGTACTGGAGCGCGCGAGCGCCCGCGAAACGACAGCGCGTGTGGCGGTAGGGGCTGTCTGTAAACTTTTTATCCAAGAATTCGGCATTGAATTCTTGAGCCACGTAGTTTCTATCGGCGGTGTCACGTTTGACGCGAAAGACATGAGTTTTGAAGAAATTAAGAAGGAGTCTCAGGATTCGCCGATGCACTGCGCGGATAAAGCCGCGACCAAAAAAATGATGGCGCGCGTGGATGAGGCAAGGGCTTCCAAGGATACGATTGGAGGTATTTTTGAAGTGGTCGTGAAAGGTGTGCCGCCGGGTCTTGGCAGTTTTGTGCATTATGACCGCCGCCTGAATGCCAAACTTTGCGCGGCCCTTATGTCCATTCAAGCCGTAAAGGGCGTCGAGGTCGGGATGGGTTTCAAGGTTTCCGAGACACTGGGAAAGTACGTGCATGATGAGATCTTTCATGAGGAAAAGAAAGGTTTCCACCGAAAAACCAACAACGCCGGAGGTTTTGAGGGCGGTGTCACGAACGGCCAAAACTTGGTGCTGCGCGCGGCAACCAAACCTTACTCGACTTTGATGAGCCCGCTTCAGTCGGTGCATATCGATACTAAAGCAAAAGAAGTCGCCACGGTGGAGCGTTCGGATGTGACAGCGGTCCCGGCTTGCGGCGTGATCGGCGAGGCGATGGTGGCTTTCGAGCTCGCGA
>CAYJSE010000061.1:0-1201 GCA_964372765.1 uncultured Planctomycetia bacterium
ACCCGCTCTCTATACGGTTAAATCCGTATGGCAGGGCCGTTTTACGCTTTGTCATGACCGCATGGCGAAGCACGCCGGGTGTGGGTTGGAAGGAGATTTGGAGAACTAAACAGAAGTAGCCCAAAAAAGATTTTCTGACAACCCACTACCTAAAAAGTAGTGGGTTTTCTTTTTGGGCTCAAATCAAGACGGAGGCAACACCATGTTAAAAATCGTCGAATACTCAGAACTAAAAAGAAGGAGGCTAATCATGAAGCACCCGATCAAGCTCACGGCGCTTCTCTATCTCAAAGAAGCCCTGTTAAAGCAGCAGTACGAACTTTGCCCGGAGCTCATCTCGGTGGCCAAGGAGTTCGGGGCGGCCAGCTTCGAGATTCAGGACCTCTTAGAGGATCAAAGAAGAAGTCCCGGTTAACAAAGTGATTTCACAGATTAAAGAGCGGATTACACTGATGAGGTTTCATACTCATCTGTGTAATCTGTCTTTTAAATCTGTGTAATCCGGACTTCCCTACTCTTTAATACCAGTGGCTTCCTCAAGCTGTCTGATTTCATGCGGTTTTAATTCCCGCTTCTCGCCAAATCTTAAATTGCCGAGCGACAAAGGGCCGTAACTCAGACGCTCAAGCTCAAGTACGCGATGACCGATCCTTTCAAAAACTCGTCGGATCTGGCGTTTTTTTCCTTCATGCAGCGTCACATAAAGGATCGTTTCTTTGGCCGTTTTCGCTTCGATCTCGATCGTACACGGCGCCGTGCGCCCCTCTTCGAGGTCTATCCCCTTTTCAAGCTGTTTAATTTTTTCTTCAGTAACCACGCCTTCCACCCGCGCGTGGTATCTTTTTTTCACGCCAAACTTGGGATGTGTCAGTCGAAACGCGAGCTCCCCGTCGTTAGTCATGAGAAGTAATCCCGTGGTGTCCCGGTCAAGCCGGCCGACAGGAAATACACGCACAGAGACATCCCTAAAAAAATCAGCGACGGTTCGCTCGGCGTGGGGATCCTGAAGCGTCGTCATAACACCCTTGGGTTTGTTAAATATGAAATACCTCTTTTCTTGGGAAATATCGGCAGGAAGCTCATTGCCGTCCACCACGATCTTGTCGGAAGAGGTTTCCACGCGAAAACCCTTTTCGAGCACCGGCTTGCCGTTGACCGTGACCTTGCCGGCCTCGATCAAAGTCACGACCCCCCGGCGGCT
>CAYJSE010000061.1:1301-3783 GCA_964372765.1 uncultured Planctomycetia bacterium
AGCTCATCCGGGCCTATGTATTCAATGGCAAGCTCAAGATTCATTTCTCTAGGAGGCGTTAAAACCAGCGCCTCATCCGAACCCGAAGAGCGCATGTTGGATAGCTTTTTGGTTTTACAGGGGCTTAAGTCGAGATCCTCGCCGCGCGAACTTTCGCCGATGATCATCCCCTGATAAACATCAACGCCTGCGCCGATAAAAAGATCCCCGCGCTCTTGGGCGTTGCAAAGGCCATAGGCATTGGACTCGCCAGACTCGCTGGCGATGAGCGAACCGTGAGGAGCCCCGCTCAACTCCTGATCAACCATCGGCTGATACTCGTCAAACACGTGATGCAGGGCCGCCGTGCCGCGCGTCTTGGTCATCAAAGCACCTTTCAGGCCGATCACGCCGCGCGTGGAAATTTGATATTCTAAATGAAGCTCCCCCGTCGGTGTCTGAAGCATGTTCTTCAGTGTCCCTTTCCGGCGGCCAATTTCCTCGATCACCGTACCTTGATACTCGGCAGGCATGTCCACGATCAAAAACTCGAACGGTTCTTTTTTGACGCCGTTTTCTTCATGAATGATAACTTTTGGCTGGGAAGCCTGAAGCTCATAACCTTCGCGCCGCATCTGCTCAATCAATATCGCCAGATGCAGTTCTCCCCGTCCCGAAACTAAAAAAGTATCTGCGCTTTCAGTTTCGGCCACACGCAGTGAAACATTGGTTTCAAGCTCACGAAAAAGCCTGTCACGGATCACGCGCGAGGTCACATATTTTCCTTCACGGCCCGCGAAGGGGCTTGTATTGACGCCAAAGGTCATCTCTACCGTCGGTTCATCGATCGCGAGCGGCGGCAACGGCATCGGTTTATTGGGATCGGTGATGGTCTCACCAATACCAATATCTTGAAATCCCGCGACCGCGACGATATCTCCGGACTCCGCGCTTTCGACTTCCATGCGCTCGAGGCCTTGATACGTTAAAAGGCTCGTCACTTTGGCATTCACTTGCTGGCCGTCACGGCGGATCAAAGCGGCGGTTTCGCCTTTTTTGAGAGAACCACTCGAAATTTTTCCGATTCCCATTTTTCCTTTATAAGAATCTTGAAGCAAGGCCAAAACTAAAATTTGCAGCGGATCATCCGGCTTGACGATCGGGGGCGGCACTTTTTCAAGAATCACATCGAGCAACGCATAAATAGTGTCGGAAGGATGTTTCATGTCAAGCGTCGAAGTCCCATGTAACGCCGAGGCGTACACAATCGGGAAATCAAGCTGCTCCTCGTTCGCGTTCAACTCACAAAAAAGATCAAACGTGCGGTTCACGACGTCTTCGATCTGCGAATCCGGCCGGTCGACCTTGTTGATCACGACAACCGCTTTTAAACCCAATTCCAAAGCTTTTCTTAAGACGAATCTCGTCTGGGGCATCGGCCCATCCTTGGCATCGATCACCAATAAAACACCCTCGACCATGCGCAGCGTACGCTCGACTTCGCCGCCAAAATCCGCGTGACCCGGTGTGTCCACGATGTTGATCTTGACGTCTTTATAAGTCACGCTCGCGTTCTTCGCGCGGATCGTAATGCCTCGTTCGCGCTCAAGGTCCATCGAGTCCATGATGCATTGGCCCATTTCAGTGATATTCCGGTGCGCATGCGTCTGGCGCAGAATCGCGTCCACGAGCGTGGTTTTCCCGTGATCCACGTGCGCGATAATCGCGATGTTTCTGATAGTTTTTTTGAGTATTGCCGCCTGATTCAATTTTTTTCCCAATTGGTTAAAAGAATAAAACCTCCGCCTCGCATTAACGGCAAGGCCGGAGGTTTTCATTAACTTCGGCAGGAGTATACCCACAGAGTCCCTCGAAGTCAAGCCCAATTTACCCTCTCGCTTAAAACCAGTCTATGTTAGAATACCCCTCTATGATTCAGCTCAAATCCCTGATATTACGAAGCGATGTTATTCAATCCCCCATGGCGGGCTGTACGGACCTGGCGTACCGACTTCTTTCCCGTTCCTACGGGATGGAATTTTGCTTTCTTGAGATGGTCTCCGCCGAGTCCCTCATCCGTAGCAACCAGGGCGCTGAGGAGCTGATGAAAACAGTCCCCGCGGATAAACCGCTGGGTGCTCAAATCGTCGGTTGCCGGCCGGAGGCAATGGGTGAAGCGGCAAAAATCGTCGAAGGCCTTGGCTACGACCTTTTGGATATCAATTTTGGATGTCCTGTCCCAAAAATCGCCGGCCAGGGCGCCGGGTCCGCCCTCCTGAACCGCCCGGAGGAGGCGCGATTGATTTTTAACGCGGTGGTGAAAGCTATTAAAAAAATCCCCGTGACCGTTAAGATGCGGCTGGGCGTCTCAGACGCCTCAGGGCAAGAAGCGGCCACCATCGCCCAAATCGCGGAAAGCTGCGGAGTCAGCGCCATCACGGTCCACGGACGCACACGCGTCCAAGGATATTCCGGCACCGCCGATTATGACGCGATCCGTAAA
>CAYJSE010000062.1:0-3735 GCA_964372765.1 uncultured Planctomycetia bacterium
ATTTATATAAAGTAGGAAAGTAGGTATTGACTACTTCCGGCTTATCGGGCATACTTTATTTAGATAGGAGGCATGCCCATGATTCTAAGCAAAATACTGAGTAAGTATCAGATAACACTGCCCAAAGAGGCTGTGAGGGCCCTGCATTTAAGTAAGGGGGATTTTTTGAAATGTCTGGTGGAGAAGGGGAAGGTCAGCTTCGCGCCTGTCGTCGTTGAGGAGCCCTACTCTGATGAAGAGCTCAAGAAATTTGATAAGCTCTACAACAATCCGGCCAATCGAGGTAAAAAGTTTCGTTCTGCCAAGGCCGCTATCGAGCATCTCAAGAATCTGTAAATGAGAACGATTGAGTACAAACGTTCGTTTGAGAAAACGTTCAGGTCTCTAGCCGCGGATGAAAAAGTGAGGGTTCGTGAGGCGATTGGCGATCTTCTCGTCGGACTTGAGTCGGGCAGTGTCGCGCATGGATTGGGACTCAAAAGATTGCAGGGCGATCAATGGGAAGTGCGCGCGGATTTGAGCTTGCGGGTGTGCTTTCGAATGAGCAAGGACCTGGTAGAGTTTGCGCTGGTTGGAACGCACGATACAATCAGGAAATTTCTCAAAAACCTATAATTTCAACGAATCAACCGACTGTAGTCGGCAGCCATATTTTAATCGTCGTCCCCGTCCTGCCGTCACTCTCCGCTTTAATCTCGCCGCCATGCTTGGCGATGATCCCGTGCACGATAGAAAGTCCTAGGCCTGTGCCGTCGTCTTTGGTGGTGAAGAATGGGTCGAAGATATGAGTGAGATTTTCTTTGGGGATTCCACAGCCTGTATCGGAAATGGTAACCACTAGTCTGCTGTCTGTAGTCTGTCGTCTGCAGTCTACGCTCAGGGTCCCTCCGCGCGGCATGGCCTGGATCGCGTTCAGGAATAAATTTAAAAATACCTGCTTGAGCTGTTTTTTGTCTCCGCTTATCCAAGCCGGAGAGGGTGGGTAGTCCTTTTCGGTACGAATGCCGTGTTTAAGCAAGTCATTATTTAAAAATTCCAGCGTTTCCTCGATGGGCTGAAGGATATCAATTTTTTCAAGCTTAGGCGTCGTCGGTTTTGAAAATTCCAGCAGTTCTTTTACGATGCCATCAATTTTATCAACCTCGGAGCCGACGATTTTGCTGAACTTGGAGATAAATTCCGGGTCGTGGGATTTCTGGGGCAGGTGCTCGGTGAAGGTTTTGATAGCGGTGAGGGGATTTTTGATCTCATGGGCCATGCCGGAAGCGAGGGTGGCGACGGCTTTGAGTTGAGCCTGTTTTTGGAGTTCGCCCATCATTAGCGAACGCTCGGTGGACAACCCCTCAATGTCTTTTCCAAAAAATATTTTATCCAGGAGTTTGGTGATAAAACTTCGAGCGGGGTTAAAAAGAAACGCAATAGTGATTGCCGCAAGCAATGTTCCTACGAGTGAGCGGTAGCCTGCGTAGGACTGGAATACACGTTCAAAGAGAACGATGACCAGCGTGTAGGTGATCGTGATAAACAGCGTCAAAACAGTATACAGAAATGTTTTTTTGATGACGATGTTGAGATTAAGAATGTCGTGTTTGAAGATTAAATAGAATGTGCATAAAAGGTAAAGTGTGACAGCTGGATTTCCCCATGGCGGCATGGTGGCTATATCATAAAATCCAATCCAGTTGGTGAGTCCGCCAATCCAGGCCAGCGTAGATGTAAGAAGAAAAGCCAATGTACGGTTTTTTAAGGGAGGGGGAGTTTTTTGAGCATACTTGATTATAAGGTAGATGCTCAATAGTACGTAATACGTCTCAACGGCGATTAATAATCCAAGCCATGGTGTGGCGCGCGGCCAATAAAGAAAGCCGAATCGGACCCGGGCATGGGCAGCGTCAAAAATATACCCGCCCAGGGCAATGAGCATGAAAAAAAAGCTTATGATGTACCCACCAATAAGGCGTTTGCGGTAACCGTATTTATTTTCAGTAAAAGCCAAATTAAAATGAAAAAAGGCCATATGGATAAAACTCACGCTCGCGATAAGAGTTTTGAGCCAGAAAACGGATTGTTCCAAGGTTGTGTGCATAGACCAAATAAAATAGCTGAACGTCCACAGAAAAAGAAACAGCACCCATACCAGATAGGTCAGATGAGTTCTCGTGGTGGGTTTTCGAAATAAAACTACTAGAAATATAGCCAGGGCGAATAGCGAATTGACGCCTTGAACGACGCCATAGTAATTCATTTATTTTACAATCTGAGCGACGGCCTTGAGGATTTGCTTGGACTCGAAGGGTTTGGGGATGTAGTCGGCGGCGCCGGTGCGGATGGCTTCCTGGGCCATTTCGACGCTTTGGTAGCCGGTGACGATGACGACGGGGAGCTTGGGCTTGAGGGATTTGATTTGCTTTAGGATTTCCATGCCGCTCATTTTGGGCATCTTGATATCCAAGAGCATAGCCGCGGGATTGGCAGTCTTAAGATAGTCCAGCGCCTCGAGGCCGTTGTGGGTGAAGTGCAGGGTGTAATGGTCCTCCAAGATGAGCTTGAAGGATTCACGGATGCCTTCTTCGTCGTCGCAAATTAAGATAAGCGGCTTGTTGGGTTTGGTTGACATGAGTGCCTCCTTGGCTAGGACTGCAGACAACAGACTACAGACTGCAGACTTGGGTTAAGTTTGTTTTGAGACAGCTTGAATAAGTCCATACAAAACATGAATCGTTTCGGTGCAAAGTGTTTGGAGTGATTTATAATCATCAGATTTTAAAGCAAGCTTATTGGATAAATGTAAATAGTATTCCAACTCCCGGGCCGATGATTTGGCTATATAGAGGTACTGCAAATATTCCTTTTGGTGGGCGCGGGCAGAACCCTCGCAAATATTGGCCGGAATTGACACGGAGCAACGCCGCATTTGTGATATGAGTCCGTAGGTTTCTTCTTTAGGGTAAGACCGCGTAGCTTCGTAGATTTTAACGGTCAGTTTATCCGCCAGCTCCCAAGCTTTTATTTTTTTGTAATCTCTCATGTTTTAGTCTGTTGTCTGCAGTCTGCCGTCTTCTCAATCACAACGACACCGGTGTCATGATCGATAAGCAGAAAGTTTCCGCCCGGCCTACGCTTCGCATCGCGTGCGGCTCTGAGGCGTCAAAGTACAGGCTCTCGCCGGTTTTTAGCGCCCGCTTCTCGGGGCCGATTTTGATCTGGAGCTCGCCCTTCACTATATAGAGGAAGCGCTCATGGAGAGGGGGATATTCCTCGGTGGCGGTGGAGGCGCCAGGTTTCAGGCGAATCAAAAGGGGCATCATTTTCTTATGGAGTATGCCTGTGACAAGAAGCTCGGAAATCGCGCCCGGGGAGTGAGAAAAGGTCGAAAGCTTCTCTTTGACCGCTTTTTCTTTGGCCTCTTCGACTTTGCCCAGCACCTGATTGTAGAGATCGGGCAGGCGGACACCGAGCGCTTCGGCGATGCGCATGTGGGAATCCAGAGTGCCGGTCATCTTACCGTTCTCGATGCGGGAGAGCGTCGCCTGGTCGATGCCGGTCTTTTTGGCAATCTCGACCAGTGTCAATTTGCGCGTTTCGCGTAAAATTTTGATCTTGGGTCCAAGGCCTTTCATGGGGCTCCTTTGTCGATTTGTAATAATTATATACTAATTTGATAAATAATCAAATATTGATAATCTACCCCAAAAAATAAATATGATTTTTATTCATATTTATGTTGACAAATAA
>CAYJSE010000063.1:0-3678 GCA_964372765.1 uncultured Planctomycetia bacterium
TTCGCATGATCCATCTGGGGGCTAAAAAGTTTATAAAAACCTCTGACGACGCCGACCCATTCGGCTTTTCCCTCTTCGACTAAATCCAAGTCTTCTTCCATTTTTGCGGTAAATTCAAAATCCATGATCTTCGAAAAATACTGCACCAAAAGATCCGTCACTAAAATGCCCAGATCCGTCGGCACGAGGCTGCCGCCTTCGCGACGAATGTAATCGCGGCCCGTCAAGGTCTGGATGATGGGCGCGTAGGTTGAGGGGCGGCCGATCCCTTTTTCTTCCAACGCCTTCACCAGCGACGCATCGGTGAACCGCGCCGGAGGTTTTGTGAAATGCTGATAATTTTCAAGTTTGAGAAGATTAAGGATTTCACCCGCGTCGAGCGGCGGCAAAGGATTATCCTGTTCCTCGGTTTTCTCTTGCACGACGAGGCAGCCTTTAAACTCGATCCGGCTTCCGGTGGAGCGAAACAGATACTCCCCGGCAAAAATGTCCGCCGTCTCCTGAGCGATCAGGGCGGGTGTCATTTGGCTGGCGACCGCTTGCTGCCAAATTAAAGAATAGAGCTTTATTTGATCGGGTGTCAGATACCGCTCTAACTCCTTCGGGTGCCGCATCACCGAAGTCGGGCGTATCGCTTCGTGGGCTTCTTGGGCCGCTTTCTTCGCCTTATAAAAATTGGGAGTCTCGGGAAGATATTCTTTTCCATAGTCTTTCAGGATAAGCCCGCGCGTCTCTTTTAAAGCCGATTCCGAGATCCTCACGGAATCGGTTCTCATGTAAGTAATGAGGCCCACGCTCCCCTCGGAACCGATCTCGACACCTTCGTAGAGCGTCTGAGCGATCTTCATGGTCTTGGACGCCGGGAAACGCAGCACATTGTACGCGGCCTGCTGGAGTTTGCTCGTGGTGTAGGGCGGGTAAGGATTTCTTTTTTTCTTTTGACGCTTAACCTCTTTGACCACAAAAGCGTTGTTTTTTACTTTTTCGTAAATTTCTTTGGCTGTTCGCTCGTCTTTTATTTCCGCCTTAATTTCTCCGATTTTCTCAAGTTTCGCGATGAAGGAGTCATAGCGGCCTTTCTTTTTTTTAAGTTCGGCCTCAAGGCTCCAGTACTCCTCGGGTACGAAAGCGCGAAGCTCCCTCTCGCGGTCAACAATAAGCCGCAAGGCGACGGATTGGACACGCCCCGCCGACAATCCGCGGCCGACTTTTTGCCAGAGAAGCGGGCTCAACGAATAGCCGACCAACCGGTCCAAGACGCGGCGCGCCTGCTGGGCCCCCACAAGATGCATATCGATTTCTGTGGGATGTTTAAACGCCTCAAGCACCGCGTCCTTGGTAATTTCATTGAAGACCACGCGCGCCACTTTCTTGCCGTGACCCAGCTGATTTTTAAGATGCCAGCTGATCGCCTCGCCTTCGCGATCGGGGTCGCAGGCCAGATAGATTTCTTTTTTATCTTTCGCGCGTTTTTTTAGGTCCGCGAGTGTTTTTTTGCGGTCCTTCACCACGATATACTGCGGTTCGAAATCATGCTTGATATCGATCCCCATTTTGCTTCTGGGCAGATCGACCACATGGCCCATGGAGGCCGCAACTTCAAAATGATCGCCCAGATATTTGAGTATCGTCTTGCATTTCGCGGGCGATTCGACAATCACCAGCGCTTTAGCCGCGCCGCCGCCGACAAAATGAACAATCTCCACTTCGTCACCGTTTTTTAATGTCGTCTCCGCGAGCTTATCTTTGGGGATGATCTCCATATTCAGCTCAATCACTACCTTTTCTTTCAGGACGGAAAGCTCAGACAAAAGTTCAGCGATCGTCAGATTTTTTCTGAAGTCGCGTTTCTCGCCGTTTAATTGGATTGTCAGGGGTTGAGTAATCGGCGCCATGGGGGTTTTCAGATATTTCTCACAAAATTTTTACCGGGCAGCTCTTTTACATAGCCCTTGATCTGCAAACGAGAAATGTGAGCGATCACGAGGTTCGCCGAGATCCCGCTTTCTTCGATCAGCGTGTCGATAGGGAGCGGTTCGTTTTGAAGCAGAGAAAAAAGTTTTTCTTCTTCGCGGTTCAAATGGAGCGGTTCTTTCTTAGATAAACCATTGCCGGGAGCGGCGCTTTGTTTTTTCTTGACCACTTGAAGTTCCTCTAAAACATCGGCGGCGGAGGTCACGAGCTTCGCGCCCTGTTTCAAAAGAGAGTTGGTACCATTCGACTTCTCAGAATCCGCATTGCCAGGGATCGCCAGCACATCCCGTCCTTGTTCAAGCGCGGTATCCGCCGTGATGAGCGCTCCGCTTTTTTCTCCGGCCTCCACCACCAATACCGCCTGGGACAACCCGCTGATAATGCGGTTCCTCACAGGAAAATATTGGGGCAGCGGCGACATATCCATTGGATACTCGGAGATCAACGCCCCTTTTTTCACAATTTCTTGAGCCATCTTTTTATTTTGTGAGGGGTAAAGCTTCGACAACCCACTGCCCAAAACCGCCAAAGTCGCCCCCTCCGCGGACAAGGCGCCTTCATGGGCCGCGCTGTCAATCCCAAGCGCCAGGCCGCTCACGATCACAACACCTGCCCTCGAAAGATCCGCCCCGATGCTTCGAGCCATCCGAAGCCCGTAAAGGGAGGCTTTCCTTGAGCCGACAATCGCCACCTTCGGCGTCGAGGGTGGCGGCAACACGCCTTTCACATACAAAAGAATCGGCGGGTCGTATATTTCTTTCAAACTTTCCGGATAGCGCGAATCTGTAAAACTGATAATGTCCGCTTTTTCTTTCACCGCTTTGCTGATTTCCAAATCCGCCTTCTTGAGTAAGTCCGGCTCCTTTAAATCTGTATAGATCGATTTTGAAACATGCTCGAGCCCCTGAAGATCTTTTTGTCTCGCTTTAAAGATCAAGGAAACTTTACCAAAACGCTCCCACAATTTCTTAAAAGTGACGGGCCCCATGTTTTTCACAAGGCTTAAGGCCACGAACTCGCGCAACTCCTCGGTGTTCTTCATAACTTGTCCGCCAATTTCTCTAGGATCAGGGCCGCCACCTGTGCGGAGCTACGGTTATTTGTTTCAAAAGTAAAATCCGCTTTTTCGTAGTAGGGTTTTCGAATGGCCAAAAGCCGCTCAATCTCTTCAAGCCTATCTTTTCCTTCCAAGAGCGGCCGATGTCTCGAATTCTTGACACGCCGGTAGACAGTCTCCGGTGTTGCTGACAAAGCAATCACCCAGCCGGAGGCCTTTAAGGCCTCAAGGTTCTCGGGGTCCAACACCGCGCCGCCACCTGTGGTGATCACGATGCCCCGCCTTTCGCAGATCTCACGGATCGCCTTTTTCTCAAGAGTTCGGAAATAGGCCTCCCCCGCCTCGCTAAAAATTGCGCCAATTTTTCTTTTTTCACTTGCCTCAATATAAAGATCCACGTCCACCACCGGCCGACTTAAACACCTGCCAAGGATTTTTCCGACACTGCTCTTCCCGGTGCCCATAAATCCTATGAGCGAGATATTTCGAGGTTCCATTAAACTTTAGAACTCCTCAAGTTGTTTTAAATATCCCTTATAATTTCGCATTGTTTCTTTGAGGCTGTCTCCGCCGAATTTTTCCAGAAAACTATTCGCGAGCTCGAAAGCCACCATCGCCTCGCCGATCACGCCGCAAGCCGGGACCGC
>CAYJSE010000064.1:0-1997 GCA_964372765.1 uncultured Planctomycetia bacterium
GAGAAAAAATGTTAGAAATTAAAGATTTGCATGTTTCCATCAACGGCAAAGAAATATTGAACGGGTTTAATTTAAAAGTGAACGCGGGCGAGGTGCACGCGATCATGGGCCCCAACGGTTCCGGTAAGAGCACGCTGTCCAAAGTGTTGGCCGGCGATCCTCATTATGAGGTCACGAAAGGCAGCATCCTTTTTCAGGGAAAAAATATTTTGGACCTCGAACCTGAAACCCGGGCATTAGCCGGGATCTTTATGGCGTTTCAATACCCGGTCGAGATCCCCGGCGTGAATAACGCGAGTTTCCTGCGCATGGCCTACAACGCGAAGCGTAAACACGAAGCAAAAACGGAAGTGGACCCGTTGGAATTCGATGAGCTTTTGCGCGAGAAACTCAAACTTGTCCACATGCCCGAAGTTTTTCTTAAAAGGAATTTGAACCAGGGATTTTCCGGCGGGGAGAAGAAACGCAACGAAATTTTCCAGATGGCGGTATTGGAACCACGGCTCGCGATCCTCGATGAGACCGACTCCGGGCTTGATATCGACGCGCTGCGCGAAGTCGCCGAGGGAGTCAATAAACTACGCCGTTCCGACAACGCGGTGATTTTAATCACGCATTACCAGCGGCTTTTAGATTATATCGTGCCGGATTTTGTCCATATTTTGGATGAGGGCAGGATCGTACGCTCGGGCGATAAAGCGCTGGCGTTTGAGTTGGAAAAGAAAGGTTACGAAGGGATCGAGGTGTAGCATGAACTATCGCGACTCTTTCTCCGAAAGTTTACTGAAAAGTGAACCGGCGGCATGGCCTTGGCTTGCCCATCTTCGGCAAGAGGCTTATGAGCGGTTTAAAGCGCTCGGATTTCCGACACAAAAAGAAGAAGCGTGGAAATATACGTCGCTTGGGCCACTGCTCGAGGCCCGCCTTGTGTCTCCCGGCAAGGAATCTTTAAAATCTTTTGACCCGAAGCGCGTGGAAAATAGTGTTTTAGCCGAAGAGGAACACCGGCTCGTATTCGTGAACGGTATTTATTCGGAAGTTCTGTCTTCGCCGGGGATTTTACCGCATGGGGTTTTTTTTGAGCGGCTTTCGACGAATATTGAACTGACGCCGGATCTGGTCAAGCCCTATCTAGCCTCCCGCTTAAAAGAGGAGAAGAATCCTTTCAGCTTGATTAACGCTTTTAGTTTTAAGGACGGAATTTTTGTGACCATTCCTAAAAATACCGTAGTGGAAAATCCGCTTCATATCCTGTTTGTATCTACCCACGAAAACGGCCGCGCTTTGGCTTTTTACCCGCGGATTTTGGTGGTGCTTGGAGAAGAGGCGCGAGCGAATCTCGTGGTGAATAGCGTGGGCGATACGCCGGAAAAATATTTCAGCAACACGGTCTCAGAAATAGTTCTCGAGAAAGGCGCGCGCTTGAGTTTCAGCACGGTCCAGCGCGAATCGAAAGCCGGCGAGGTATTTTTATCGAACCATTATTCTCTGAATAAAGAAAGTCATTTGGATGTGTTGTCTTTTTCCCAAGGCGGCCTCCTCACGAGGAATGAACACCATGTCGAATTTAAGGGAGAAAATGGTTTTGTTTCCTTAAAGGGGCTATCCGTGTTGTCCGGCGATTCTCAAGTTTTTTGCCATATGGTCGTGGATCACGAGGCTCCCGAATGCACCAGCAGGCAGTTTTTTAAGAATATTTTGACCGATAGGTCAAAGTCAGAATTCAACAGTTTAGTGCATGTGCATCGCGACGCGAAAAAATCCGATTCCAACCAGCTGAACAAAAACCTTTTATTGTCCGATTTTGCCCAGAGCTACTCGAGGCCCAAGCTGCAGATCGATAATGACGATGTTACCTGCACGCATGGTAGCGCGACCGGGCAGTTGCAGGAAGCTGAGCTTTTTTATCTGAGAAGCCGCGGGTTTTCTGAATCCCAGGCGCGTTTTGTGCTAACCTATGGCTTCGCGGAGGAAATTTTGGAAGAAGTCAAACCCGC
>CAYJSE010000064.1:2097-3432 GCA_964372765.1 uncultured Planctomycetia bacterium
TACGGCCGAAAGTTTTTAAAATCAGGCGATGAGATCGTGATCTCCGAGATCGAGCACCACTCCAACATCGTGCCTTGGCAGAGGCTTTGTGAGAAAAAAGGGTTAAAACTTAAAATTGCGCCGGTAAACGATCAAGGCGATCTTTTGATTGACGAGTTTCAGAAACTTTTAGGGCCCCGGACTTATTTTGTGGCGATCACGCATATTTCCAACGCGCTTGGCACGATCAATCCTGTGAAAGAGCTCATCCAGCGCGCGCATCACGCGGGAGCCGTGGTGCTCGTGGACGGCGCGCAGGCCGCGCCGCATAGGATAGTGGACGTTCAGGACTTGGACTGCGATTTTTATTGTTTTTCAGGACATAAAATTTACGGCCCGACCGGAGTCGGCGTTTTGTACGGCAAACGGAAGCACCTCGAGGCGATGGATCCCTATCAATACGGCGGCGACATGATCGAGACCGTCAGTTTCGAGAAAACGACTTTCGCGAAGATTCCCGCAAAGTTCGAGGCCGGCACGCCGTCGATCGCGGAGATCATTGGGCTCGGCGTCGCGATCGATTATCTTGGGTCGATCGGGTTTCAAGCGATTGAGCGTTATGAGAAAGAACTTTTGGATTATGCCACCGAGCGGCTTTCGAAGATCCCGAGCCTTAAAATTATCGGCACGGCCGACGACAAAGCGAGTCTCATATCGTTTACTTTGGAGGGCATTCACCCTCATGATATCGGCACGGTGCTCGACCAGTGCGGCATCGCGGTGCGCGCGGGGCATCACTGCGCCCAGCCGACGATGAAGCGGTTTCACGTGCCGGCGACGGCTCGCGCGAGTTTCGCTTTTTACAACACCAAGGAAGAGATCGATAAACTGGTCGTTGGTATCGAAAAAGTTTTGGAGGTTTTTCAACGTGTCCCGTGCCAATGGAAATGAATTTAACGGCGAAATAAAACTGGACGATCTGTACCAGGAAGTGATTCTCGATCACAACCGGCGGCCGAGAAATTTTCATAAGCTCGACGACGCCAACGCGTACTCGCACGGCGTGAACCCGCTTTGCGGCGACGATTATCACCTTTACATGCACGTAGGCGATGACGGTATAATTAAGAAAGTCAGTTTTGAGGGCCAAGGCTGCGCGATTTCCAAATCGAGCGCCTCGATCATGACCACGATGATCGAAGGAAAAAGCTTGAAAGACGCCGAAGCGCTTGGAAAAAATTTTATACATCTGGTGACGGACACCGAGGTGTCCGAAGCCGTTCGATCGAAGGCGGGGAAACTTAAGATCTTTGAAGGGGTCAAACGCTTTCCGGTCCGCGTGAAATGCGCGACGCT
>CAYJSE010000065.1:0-3261 GCA_964372765.1 uncultured Planctomycetia bacterium
CCATTTCGCGCGAACCCAATTATAAACAAGCGGCTGTGCGGGTTGAACGGTCGGAAATTCCAATACTAAAAAATAGGAGAGCATAATGAGAATTAAAGATTTTATGAAGTCCGGGCATCCACCGACGCTTTTTTTGGCGTTTTTGTATTTTGACATCAGTTTTATGGTGTGGGTTTTGATTGGTGTGCTGGGTGTTTATATTTCAAAAGATTTTGGTCTTACGGCTACTCAAAAAGGTCTTATGGTGGCGATTCCTCTCCTGGGTGGGTCGCTGGTCCGGATTCCGTTGGGACTTTTGGTCGATCACATCGGTCCAAAAAAGACAGGGATCTTGGGACAAATTATCGTTATTCTGCCGCTTTTAGGAGTGTGGCTATTTGCCAAAGATTTTAACCATTTGTTGACTCTCGGTTTTTTATTGGGTAGCGCGGGGGGAAGCTTCGCGGTGGCGCTCCCACTCGCAAGCCGCTGGTATCCGGCCAAGCATCAGGGCATGGCGCTTGGGATTGCAGGGGCAGGCAACAGCGGTACTGTACTGGCGAGTCTTTTTGCGCCGCGTCTAGCGGAGTCGTTTGGCTGGCATAATGTTTTTGGTCTGGCGCTTATTCCGGTGGTGGTGACTCTGGTTTTGTTTACGGCGCTGGCCAAGGAAAGCCCTGACCAGCCTAAGCCTAAGAAACTGGCGGAGTATTTCTCAGTTTTTAAGGAAGCGGACACGTTTTGGTTTTGTTTTTTCTACAGTATCACGTTTGGTGGGTTCGTGGGCTTAGCGAGTTTTCTAGGGATATTTTTTCATGACCAATACGGTTTAAGCAAAGTGACCGCGGGGTATTTTACGGCGTTTTGCGTAGCCGCGGGTAGTTTCTTGCGTCCTGTCGGGGGATATCTTGCGGATCGTTTCGGCGGTATTCGGGTGCTCTCCGTGCTTTTTGGTTTTGTCGCTATTTTGATGGTGGGTGTGGGTTTCTTGCCGCCTGTACTACTCGCGACATTTTTGATTTTTCTGGGCGTGGCGTGTTTGGGCATGGGCAATGGGTCTGTGTTTGGGCTCGTGCCTTTGCGATTTCGTAAGGAGATTGGTGTGATGACCGGTGTGGTGGGTGCGGCCGGCGGCTTGGGAGGTTTTTTTCTTCCGACACTGCTCGGGTATTTCAAAGACGCGGCGGGTTCTTATGGCATCGGATTCGCCGTGTTTGGGTTGGCCAGTCTCGTTGCGCTCGTAGCCCTGCGGATTGTTCAGAAAGACTGGATGTTTTCGCGGATCGTGAAAGAAATACCGGCAATTCAAACCCGGATGGGGGACTGATTTTGAAAGACCGCTTTGGACGGGAATTGACTTATCTGCGCGTGTCGATGATCGACCGGTGTAATTTAAAATGTCTCTATTGCATGCCCAAAGGGCTTTTGAATCCTTTTAAGGAAAATGAGCTTTTGACAATGGATGAGACTTACGAAATCGTTTCCATTTTTTCGGAACTAGGGATACGAAAGGTGCGTCTGACAGGCGGCGAGCCGCTTTTGCGCAAAGGAATTCCAGGACTTGTCGCGCGGATCAAGGCGCTTCCGGGAATTCGCGAGGTTGTGATGACGACGAACGGCATTCTTTTGAAAGCATTTGCCGGCGAATTGAAAAATACAGGTCTCGACCGCTTAAACGTCAGTCTTGATACTCTAGACAGGGATAATTTTAAAGCCATTACCGGCTACGATAAATTAGAGGAGGTGCTGGAAGGGCTCGAAGCTGCTATGGGTGCGGGTCTTTTGCCTATCAAGCTCAATATGGTGTTGATGAAAGGCATCAACGATCATGAAATCCGGGACATGGTGCGTTTCGCGATCACTAAACGACTGGATCTGCGCTTTATCGAGTGGATGCCGACAGCCGCCGAGATTCATTCGGTGCGCGAAAATCGTTTTTTGAGCACTGAAATCGTTCGGCGGGAACTTGAAGGGGATTTTTGTCTTGTCCAAAAAGATGTGGATCCGCACGCGCCAGCGCGGACGTATCAGTTGATCGGCACTGAGTCCACGCTCGGATTTATCAGTCCGCTTTCCAACGCGTTTTGCTCGATGTGTAACCGTCTGCGTCTAAAAGCCAATGGCTCGATGAAAACCTGCCTGCACGGCGCGGAAGATCTGGATTTGAGAGCCCTTGTGCGCGGGGGTTTTTCGCGCGAAGAGATCAAAGCGCGTATCGCAGCCGTGGTGTTTCAGCGGCCGAAGGAGCATTTTTTGAACGATGCGTCCGTTCCGCATCAGGATTTTGTGATGACAGCTGTCGGAGGGTAAGCGTCATTGCTTCGGCCCTTTCCGCCGGAGGCGGACCCGCCTTTGGCGGGCGGCCCTCGCAATGACGAATTGAAAAGGAAAAGATAAATGATTTCTGTCAGTCGGAAAATAACAACTTTAAGGAAGGCGGTTGCGATCAGCACTGTTGTAGCCAAGCCCGAAACGATTGAGAAGTTAAAAGCCAATGACTTACCGAAGAAAGATGTACTGATTGTTGCGAGGACAGCCGGAGTTTTAGCCGCCAAGAAGACACCGGAGCTTTTGCCGTATTGTCATCCGATTCCTATTGATTTCGTGGGAATTGAATTTGAAATTTTGTCCGATCGCGTGATTGTTACAGCAACGGTGGAAGCGATTGCCAAAACGGGTCTTGAAATGGAAGCACTGACGGCAGCTTCAGTTACAGCGCTCACCGTGTATGACATGTTAAAGCCCGTGGGCACGGAGATTGAAATCCTATCGACGAAGCTTATCTCTAAAGAAGGGGGAAAAAGTTCTTTCAAAGAAAAGATACCGGCTGGTTTTAAGGCGGCGGTGATCGTCACTTCAGACAGCACCTCGCGCGGGACGCGCACGGATAAGTCAGGCCAATTAATTTTACAGAGGCTGTCCAATTTAAATATCGAAAGCGAGTATCTCGTGGTTTCCGATGATGTCGCCATCATCCAATCCAGTCTCTTGGGTTACTGTGAAAAGGGTATCCAACTTATTTTAACAACGGGCGGTACGGGGCTCGGTCCTCGCGATGTGACGGTGGAGGCGACACGCGGCGTGATCGAGCGTGAGATTCCGGGAATCATGGAAGCCGCGCGCGGTTTTGGCCAGAGCCGCACGCCGTACGCGATGCTCTCCCGCGGGTTGGCGGGGCAAAAGGGTCGGACGATCATCGTGAACCTTCCAGGATCGTCGAAAGGCGTCGAGGAATCGCTCGACGCGATTTTTCCGGCTATTTTACATGCGTACAGAATGATG
>CAYJSE010000066.1:0-3234 GCA_964372765.1 uncultured Planctomycetia bacterium
CTACCGTTTTTATTTTTCTTTATAGCGTTGGTTTATTCCATGGTTGGTTTTGCGGGAGGGTCGTCGTACTTACTTGTTTTGACCCTGGCTGGGTTTTCGCATACCCAGAGCGCTCCGGTGGCGCTAGTGTGTAATCTTGCCGTGGCCGGTATCGGTTTTTGCAATTTTTTGAAAGCAGGGTATTTCCGATGGACACTTGTTTTGCCCTTTATCGTTTTATCGGTCCCCATGGCGTTTTTTGGCTCTAAGATTCCGATCAGCAAGGAAGTGTTTTTATGGTTTCTCGGGATTTCGCTTTGTTTTGCGGGTTTAAGAATATTTTTTATCCGTCAGGATCTTGAGGGGTCTGCCGGGACATCACCGGCGCGTCTTTGGAAATGGGGTTTACCGATTGGTGCGATTTTTGGATTTTTCTCAGGGCTTGTCGGCATCGGCGGAGGAATTTTTTTGAGCCCATTCTTGATTTTGACCCGTTGGGCCTCCATTCGTCAGGCTTCGGCCGCCGCGAGTTTTTTTATTTTTATTAATTCTCTATCCGGCCTAGTCGGAAAGATGCAACAGGGGTTTGTGTTACCGGACAATCTGTGGGTTTATATGATTCCGGCATTTTTGGGCGGTCTTGCGGGGTCTAAACTGGGTCTGAGCCATGTTTCCAGCGTGAATCTCGAGAGAGTGTTGGCGGTGTTGACGCTATTTATCTCCGTGACGACGCTTTCAAGGTTATGGGGATGATCTCTTACCGAGAAGCGCAGCAACAAATCGCTCAAAATATCCCAGCGCCGATTGAGGAACGGGTTTCGGCGTTGGCGGCTTTGGGCTGTGTCGTATCCCGGGATGTTTGCTCACCCCTTTCGCTGCCGATTTTTGACAACTCCGCAATGGATGGCTTCGTGCTCCGTTCCGAGGATACCGAAACCGCGACGCCCGAGCGGCCGGTGCGGCTTAAAATCAGTGACGTCATTCGGGCGGGTGATACGCGCCCTATCCGTTGGGTGTCCGGTGAAGCTCATCGCATTTTGACAGGCGCGCCGGTGCCGGTGGATGCCGACACCGTGCTGCCGACCGAAAAGTCCGAGGTGATCAAGGATATGCTGATCGTCCGGGCGCCGCTGGCCCCAGGCCGGCATATCCGCGCTCAAGCTGAGGAAATTCAAAAAGGGCAGTGCGTGATTCCGAAAGGGTCCGTGGTGCATCCGGCCACCGTGGGTATTTTGGCAAGTCTTGGCACTCTGAAGGTATGGGTTTATAGGAAACCCCGCGTATCGCTCGTTGCGACCGGCACAGAGCTGGTGGAGCCGGGCAAACCACTCTCACGAGGGAAAATTTATGACTCTAATTCCTCGATGATCAAAGCGGCGCTCTTGGAGATGCGGTTGCATCCCGTGTTCACGAAGCGCCTCGCCGATCAGCCGAAAAATATCAAAGAGGCGCTGAGACACGCGCTCCCAGCCAGTGATGTTGTGATCCTCACAGGCGGCGTGTCAACCGGGAGCACCGATTTTGTCCGGCCGATTTTAGAAGAACTGAGCGTACAGACGATTTTTTGGAAAGTCAGTCAAAAGCCCGGCAAGCCGATCTATTTAGGCCGACGCGGCCAGACGCTTGTTTTCGGTCTACCGGGAAATCCGGCTGCCGTGTTTACCTGCTTTTACGAATACGTGTACCCGGCTGTCCGCCGTTTCATGGGTTATGCGAGACCGTACCTTGCTTCTCAAGAGATACCAGTCGATGAATCAATCGAAGCGGACCCTGAAAAATCACTGTTTCTTAAAGTCAAAGTCGAGCGCCGGGATGGGGCGTCCATCGTGACGCCTCTTTACGGCCAGGCGTCGCACATGATTTCCTCGCTTCAGGAGGCGACGGGATTGCTCGTGGTGCCGTCGGGGAGGTCCGTGGAAAAAGGAGAGAAAGTGCTTGTGCACTCGCTTCCGTATCGGGGGGAGTCTGGCGATGAAAATTGAGGTTCTGTGCTTTGCGGGGGTCCGAGAGGCGATGGGAAAAGATCGTTTTGAGCTGGAAGTCTGTGAGGGAACACGCGTCCAAGAAATTGTCCGCCAATTAAAAGACCGGATTTTTTCACCCGAGCACGCGGCCCCGTCTTTACTGTGCGCTGTCAACGAAGAATTTATCTCCGAAGATACGATTTTAAATGACTCCGACGTATTGGCTCTCATGACGCCGGTTTCGGGGGGAGCGGCGTGAATTTTATTACCACGAAGCCGATCATTCCGGAGGCTTTTTTTGCGCTGAAACCTTTACCGTCGTGCGGCGCTCTGGCGACTTTTTTCGGGCTAGTGCGTGATCACAACGCCGGACGTGTCGTCAAAAATCTTCGTTACGACTGTTATTTTTCCATGGCCAATCGGCAAATCGGGCGTTTGCGAGATCATGCCCTGCGCGAATGGAGCTTGAGCGACGCACGGATCCTGCATCGTGTGGGTTTGTTGGAAGTGGGGGATATTGCCGTGGCTATCGTTGCGAGTTCCTCGCATCGCGCCGAGGCCTTTGAAGCGTGCCGCTTTTTGATCGAATCGATCAAAACAAAAGTTCCGATTTGGAAGAAAGAATTTTTCTTGGACGGTTCGAGCGAGTGGGTCCGGTGCGGTCATTTGGAAGAGGAAGCGTGTATCCCCTCACAGGATTGATTTTGGCCGGCGGCAAGAGCTTCCGTTTTGGAACCGACAAGGCGTTGGCGTTGTATGAAGGAAAGCGCCTCGTCGAGAGATCGGTGGATTTGGTGACAAAAGTCGGACTAAAACCAATCGTCGTGACGCGCGAAGGCCCGGATTATTCATTTCTAGGGTGTTCCATTCTGCGCGACAAATTACCGGAAATCGGTCCTCTCGGCGGCATTTATACCGCGATGACGGTTTTCAAAAAAACCGATTTTTTAATCTTGACGTGTGACATGCCGGCACTGACACCGGACATTTTAATCGCGCTTCTTTCAGACGTCGATGGCCCGTGTCCTATCCGGCTTTTTTCCACGGATTCTAAAATACAACCTTTTCCCGGAATCTATCGGTCGGAGATTTTTGGAAGTTTGTCTCAACATTTAATAGAAGGGCGGCGTTCTATGCTGGGCTTGATTGAACAGATTTCAGGCGTAAAAATTATTTCATGGCAGAAGAGCCAGGAAACATTCCTCAACGTGAATCGTCCAGAAGATTTAGTCGTGAAAGGATCCGTTTTCTAAAGAGGTCTATTAGACGCTTGAAGTTTGGCCAGCACGAT
>CAYJSE010000067.1:0-3172 GCA_964372765.1 uncultured Planctomycetia bacterium
TCCCAAAGGGGATCAGCCGCAGGCTATTAAAAAGTTAGTAAGAGGTTTGAGGGCGGGGGAGCGCTTTGAGACGCTCTTGGGGGTCACCGGAAGCGGCAAGACGTTTACCATGGCGCATGTGATTGCCCAACTCAATCGCCCCACGCTTGTGATGAGTCACAACAAAACATTGGCCGCCCAGCTCTACAGCGAATTCAAAGACCTATTCCCTGAAAACGCGGTCGAGTATTTCATCAGCTATTACGACTATTACCAGCCCGAAGCTTATATTCCTCAAACGGACACTTTTATCGAAAAAGATTCCTCGATTAATGAAGATATTGACCGTCTGAGGCTTCGCGCTACGAGCTCGCTTTTGTCGCGGCGCGACTGCATTATTGTGGCTAGCGTGTCCGCCATTTATGGTTTGGGTTCGCCGCAGGAATATTCCGAGATGCTGGTATTTTTCAAGCTGGGACAGGAATCTCCGCGTGATTCGGCGTTGAAAGCGCTTGTGGATATCCAGTATCAGCGAAGCGACGTGGATTTTAAGCGGGGCACGTTCCGGGTGCGGGGCGATGTGGTGGAAATATTTCTCGCCTATGAAGAGACCGCGGTCCGGGTCGAGTATGAATGGGACAAAATTGTCCGGCTGTCGCGCATCGATCCTCTGACGGGCAAAAAACTACACGCGCTTGAGAGCGTCGCCGTGTATCCGGCGAAGCACTTTGTGACCACCGAATCGCGGCTTGTGTCGGCCATTGGTCAGATTGAAAAGGAACTCGAAGAGCGCCTTGTTGAACTCAAATCCCAAAACAAGCTTGTCGAGCTTCAGAGGCTAGAACAGCGCACGCGCTACGATATCGAGATGATGCAAGAGCTCGGCTACTGCTCAGGGATCGAAAACTATTCTCGGATTATTTCCGCGCGGCCGCCAGGTTCTAGGCCGTATTGTCTTTTGGATTATTTTCCCAAGGATTTTTTGACCATGATCGACGAATCGCACGTTTCGTTGCCGCAGATCCGCGGCATGTACACGGGCGACCGGGCGCGCAAGACAACGCTTGTCGATTTTGGATTTCGCTTACCGTGCGCTCTGGATAATCGTCCGCTTCGTTTTGACGAATTTGAGTTACTGGCGGGCCAGACGGTGTACGTCTCGGCAACGCCCACGGAGTACGAAATTTCAAAGTCCTCCCAGGTGGTGGAGCAAATCATCCGCCCGACCGGTCTTTTGGACCCCTCGATCGAAGTGAGGCCGAGCCGGGGCCAGATCGACGATCTCATGGCGGAAATCAAAAAGCGTATCGAGAAAAAAGAACGCGTGATCGTGACCACGCTGACCAAGCGCATGGCCGAGGAATTGGCCAAGTACCTGGAGGGTTTTGAGATCCAGGTGAAGTACATTCACTCTGAGATTGATGCCATTGAGCGCGTCGAGATCCTGCGGGATCTGCGGCTTAAAAAATTTGACGTGATCGTGGGCGTGAATCTATTAAGAGAAGGCATCGATCTTCCGGAAGTGTCGCTCGTGGCGGTGTTGGACGCCGATAACGAAGGATTTTTAAGAAGCCACACATCGCTTGTGCAGGTGGCTGGGCGCGCGGCGCGCCATGTGAACGGGCATGTGATTTTATATGGCGACACGATCACAGAGTCGATGCGCAAAACGATTCTCTCAACCGAACGGCGGCGTAAACTGCAGATGGAGTTTAATCGCAAGAACGGAATCACGCCGCAGTCCATTCAGAAAGAAATCCGAGAGGGGATCGAATCGATCCGGAAAGCTCGGGAGATTGTGAAGGAATCAACGGGTTTTGAGAGGGATGAGGAAGCGGACGTGTTTCAAGTGCTAAGCGACCTGGAAAACGAAATGGAAGAGGCGGCGAAGAATCTGCAGTTTGAACGCGCGATCCTATTGCGCGATCAGATTAAAAAACTACAAAAGAAAATGGAAAATGAGAAGGTATGACAGAGGAAATATCATGAAACAGGAATCTGTTCTTAATTTTTTGCGTGATAATCAAAAGCATTTTGTTTCCGGCGAGGAACTTTCAATAAAGCTCAAGGTTACACGTCAAGCGGTTTGGAAAGAGATCGAGGCGCTTCGGGACCTGGGTTACGAGATCGAAGCCCAGCCGCACATGGGCTACCGGCTTTTGTCGGTGCCGGATAAGCTCTTTGCCGACGAAATCCAGCACGGACTACATACGAAAATCATCGGCCGGAAAGTGATTTCTTACAACATGGTGGATTCGACGAACGACGTTGCCTGGAAGTTGGGTGAAGAGGGTGTGCGGGAGGGCGCGGTTGTATTTGCCGAGTCCCAAAAAAAGGGGCGCGGGCGTTTGGGCCGCTCCTGGGTATCCCCAAAGGGAAAAGGCATTCTCTTTTCGGTGCTTTTAAGGCCCGAGTTTGGGCCAGCCGAGGTGTCTAAGGTGACGCTGGCCGCGGCGGTGGCGGTCGCGAAGGCGCTGCGGGAGGCGACGGGCCAAGAGTTCAAGATCAAGTGGCCGAACGACATTCTTTATCACGAGAGGAAACTGTGTGGTATTTTAACGGAGATGAGCGCGGAAATGGACAGGGTCAAGTTTGTGGTGCTGGGGCTGGGTTTAAATGTGAACACCGATCACAAGGATCTGCCAACGCGCTCGATTTCCGTCAAAGAGGCGCTGGGGAAGGAAGTTTCGAGACTCGTGCTGGCAAAAACGATTTTGGAAAAGCTGGACAAAGAGTACCAAAAATTGAAAAAAGAAGAGTTTGAATCGATCGCCAAAGACTGGGAATATTTTTCGGGCACTTCGGGGAAGCGCGTCAGCGTGTCGCTTTTGCACCGCGCGGTGGAAGGCCGGGCGCTGGGGATAGACCGCGACGGGGCGCTTTTAGTTCGAAAAGACAACGGCACGCAGGAGCGTATTTTGGCGGGGGATGTTAAGCATTTGAGGGACAGTCCCGGGACTGTCCCTGGGCGGCGGCCATGAGAAGGGACAGTCCCGGGACTGTCCCTCAGACCGTTCTCGCGGTGGATATTGGAAATACCAGCACCCAGTTTGGGGTTTATGAGGGGACGTGTCTTAAAAAAACGTTTCGCGTTCCGACCTCGTCATTGCGAGGAGCCCTTCGACTGCGCTCAGGGCAGGCTCCGCGACGAAGCGATCTAAGCTTTCAGCAGAGATTGCTTCGGCCCTTTCCG
>CAYJSE010000068.1:0-1286 GCA_964372765.1 uncultured Planctomycetia bacterium
TTCAAAGCTTAGTCTCCCCTTTGAAAACAAAAGAGTTACGTTAACGTACCCCCCAGATTTTGTGCATTTGGGGGATCACTCTCACGTCCGAGAGCTTTTCTTTGGCGATCGCGAAAAGTTTTTTCTCAATAAGTTCGAGTGAGCGCTGATTGATGCCGAACGGATCACTCAACGGTTGTAATATAAAAGGGATCTTGGGATTGGTATCCTTGACAATATCAACGCAGCGCTCGATCTCCTCGGAGCGGGTTTCGGGGGTAATGACCACCTTGATGAACACTTCTTTCTGAATGGCTATTTTCAGAAATTCCTGATGTTCCTTATAAAAATCCCTGTCATTCGTGCTGGACGAAGGCTTCATGTCCATCGCGATGACATCGCACCATTTGATCAAACGCGCGAGTTCCCGCGGAAGCGTGCCGTTGGTCTCCAGGTAAGTGGTAAACCCTTCCTCCTTCATTTTAGGCATGAAATTTTTCAAAAAAGGCGCGTAAAAAAGAGGTTCGCCTCCCGTAAGCGATACCGAATGATGCTGTCCTTTTTCCGCCTCTAATTCCTGAACTGCCTGAAGAAGACCGTCCAAATTGTAAATCGTAAAATTTTCTTCTTTCATTTTTTCCAATTCATCGCAATAAGAGCAGTGCATATTACAGCGCCCGAAACGCACAAAAATTTGCTTCACACCCAGATACGGCCCTTCACCTTGAAGCGAGGAAAAGATTTCGCTGATTTCGGTTTCGGTATGCTTATTGAATATGATTTTTTTATTAATGGTATTCATGAAATTTATAAATTTTTTCCTCAGGCGGTGAGCAATGCTCCTCGAAGCATGTTAGATAACGCGAGCGGCCATGGTGTCCCGCCATCCGGCGGGACGAGCGAGCGTTATCTCCAAGCAGCGTTTTCCACGGCGGGGAAAACGCTGCGGTGCTGAGAGGAGCATTGCTCGACGCCGCTCTTGTCAAGCACAATAACTCGCGCTTGCTTGCGGAGTTTCCCAAACAGTCACTTTCACAATCTTGGCGTTGCCCGATTTAAAATTTTTTGAAAGACGCTCATAAATAATCTTCGCGATGTTCTCCGTCGAAGGGTTTAATTTCTCATCCTTAAAGTCAGGGTGTTCATTGAAAGAGCTTTCGTCAAATTCCGCCAGCACTTTTTTAAGGTTCGGCTTTAAGGCCTCAAAATCCACCACAACGCCCATGGAGTCTAATTTTTCGGAACGCATCACCACCGACACTTTCCAATTGTGCCCGTGCCGGTACTCCCAAGTGCCGTCATAAAGC
>CAYJSE010000068.1:1386-3166 GCA_964372765.1 uncultured Planctomycetia bacterium
GAGTGAATCGACTGCCCGAGAAAACGCTCACCCAAAATCCGAAACTGCTCCGGCTCGTCAGAAACATAAAACTGGGTTTGTTGGAAACTTTTTTTCTTCTTGGAACCAAGCTTAAGCTTCACCAAAAGATCCTTTGCCTCTTTGGCCGTCTCCTCAGCGGAATTGACCAGTTTCACTTCACTGCCAATGGTTTTCTGGATGATTTTGGCAAGTAGCGGATAGTGGGTGCAGCCTAAGATCAGCGTATCGATGCCAAAGGACTTGAGCTGCGCGAGATAGACTCGCGCGATTTTCGAGACAATCTCGCCCTCAAGCCACCCTTCCTCTACCAGCGGCACAAAAAGCGGGCAAGCCTCGCTAAACACCTTGACGAAAGGATCGAGTTTTTTCAACCACGCCTCATACGAACCGCTGCCAATGGTGGACTTCGTGCCAATGACACCGATGCGGCCGTTTTTTGTTTTGGCAAGCGCCTGCTTAGCGCCGGGCTCGATCACGCCAATGATCGGAAATGAGAATTCTTTCTTCAAGGCCTCAAGGCTCAGCGCCGAAGCCGTGTTGCAAGCCACAATGACGATCTTGGCACCAAAACTTTGAAGAAAATTTACGTTATCGATAGAAAATTTGGTGATCGTTTCCTTGGATTTTGTCCCATAAGGCAGATGGGCCGTGTCCCCGAAGTAGATCATGTCCTCGTCGGGCACTGCGCGCCGGATCTCCTTCAGCACCGTCAGGCCGCCAATACCGGAGTCAAAGATCCCGATCGGGTGCGTATTGTCGCCATTTTTAGACGCACCCCGGCCGTTGAGTGAAACAATTTTCTTTTTTAAAATTATCTTCGCGGACATGGGCTGATTCTAACTCATTTTTGGTATAATGTCCAAATGCAGTATGATCCTTTCCAATTAAAAGCCATCGAGGCGATCGACCAGGAGAAATCGGTGCTGGTTTCCGCGCCCACCGGCGCCGGTAAGACCGCAATCGCGGAGTACGCCATCAACAAAGCGCTCGCGCGAAATGAACGCGTCATCTACACCGCTCCGATCAAAGCGCTCTCCAATCAAAAGTATCGCGATTTTTCAGCCGTCTATCCTGATCGTGTAGGGCTCTTGACCGGTGACGTCACCCTGAACGCCCACGCACCGATCCTCATCATGACCACGGAGATCTATCGAAACCAGCTCTTTGAAGATCCGGAGCGGCTAAAAAAAACAACCTGGGTAATCTTTGACGAGGTGCATTATCTGGATGACCTTGAGCGGGGTACGGTCTGGGAAGAAGCGATGATGTTTTCACCGGACCATATCCGCTTCGTCGCGCTCTCCGCCACAGCGCCCAATGTGGAAGAGCTGGCCGGTTGGATCCGCACCGTACTCGGCCGTGAAATAGAAGTCATTATCGAGACGCATCGCCCAGTGCCGCTGGTGCATCTTTTTCAGTGTCAGGGAAATATCTACGGGGACCCAAGAATTTTAAAAAAAGACGGCTATATGGATCGGGAGTACTGGCCTTCGGGACGACACGAGGGCCGGGAGAACCGCCATCAGCACCGGCGATTTTCAGGCCGTCACGTTCAGCAATTTTTAAGGGCACGGCCTAACCGTACGGAGGAGCTGGTCCGGCATCTCATGAGGGAAAAAAAATTGCCTTGCCTTTACTTCGCGTTTGGCCGGAAGCGCGCCGAGGAGCTGGCATGGGAGCAGGAAAAATTTGATTTTTTATCGGGCGAAGAAAAAATCCTAGCCGAGGAACTTTACAACCGGCTTTGCGAAAAATTTGA
>CAYJSE010000069.1:0-3160 GCA_964372765.1 uncultured Planctomycetia bacterium
TTATTTTAAATCAATTCTTTTGGCCGTCGGAGTTGCGGGCTTAATATTAATTATTTTTGTGCTTATGAGACCTTTGCCGGTTTATTACAATATTTTGAGATGCGAACCTAATATCCAAGAGCATGATTTGAAACTTAATTGGGTTAGTCAAGTGTCTGGACGGCAAGCCTGTGACGATCTTGGGATCTACAAAAGAAAACTCGCTATGAGCTGGAGGCCTGTCGATACGGAATGCGTTTACTCGGGCGACCAGATTGATCGCTACGTACCCGAGACTTATCAGCAATGGTTCAAGGGTAGATTTAGGAATGAACCAGCTGATTTTTCATACTTACGTTTTACTGGGGAGGATAAATCGGAGCATTTTACCTATGCCACCGGTGATGATTCGCAGGAGACTGCAGAATTTCTTTTTAAGATTGTCCAGCCGGCGTTAAGAACAAACCATTTTCAAAGTATCGTCGTTGTTAAACCTATACAAAAGGAGATCGTATGAATCGTAAACTATGGTTTGTGTTTTTGGCCATTCCCTTAATCGCAGGCTGTTCGGTTGGGATGGCATTATCGGGCAAGGAGCAAAAAGATACCTCTGTTCTCGCGACTGGAGTGTCTCGAGATTCTGTGGTTTCTAGACTCGGACCCCCTCAGACTTCTGTGACGGATTCGGATGGCACTTTAATCGATACTTGGGACATCGTGAAAGGCAATAGTCCCAGCGCTGGCCGCGCGGTTGCTCATGGCGCCATGGATTTTTTGACGCTCGGACTGTGGGAAGTTATCGGAACACCGGTTGAGCTGGCGACGGGCCAAGAGAAGCACTCAATTTACACGGTTCGATACGACAAAGAGAATAAAGTGAGTAATCTATCCGTATCGGAAGAAAATAGGTCCACGTCACAACCCGCAAAAACAGATACGAGTAAACCAAAAGGGACGACCGTATCTGCTCGATAACATAAGGAGAAAAGATGAATCGGTTTTATTTTGGTATTCTAGCGATAGCTTTAAGTTTATCGGGTTGCGCTTACACGTCGTCCATTAAGAGCGGCATGGATGTTTACAACCAGCCAGTCAACGCCAATTCACCTCGCATCGCAATCGTAGATCTAAAAGATCGCAGGCAAAACCCAAATCACGTAGGCCAAGTCTCGGCGCTTGCCATTAATCAGCCCTCAACGCCAATCAATATGATCCTGACTAATCGCATTGCTTCAAAACTTGTGGATCAGGGATTTAATGTTCAAAAGATACATGCACTGGATTTGTCTGACCAGTCTCAGACTAGCGAGATGATCATGTCTTCCGGGGCCGTTGTTCTTATTACCGGCGACCTGCATGATTTTTTTATAAAATCATTTGATGCGATGATGGAGCCTGCAAAGGGTCGGGGGGAATTTACGATTACAGTTCTGGACGCGAGTGGAGAGGTTATCTACAAAAAGCTGTGTGTTGGAACTGCTGAGCATTTTATAGGTCTTACAGGACAGTTTGGAGCAGATAAAGCCATTGATAAAACCATCGATGCGGGTGTCGGTCAACTATTCGAAGACCCACAATTTAAAGAAATTTTACAGAAGCTGAAGTAAGCCCCATGAAACAAAATCACTACGCATGCGCGGTGTCTATTATAGCCGTAACGGTGATGTTTTCTGGATGTGCATCCACTCAGTATGTGGAGCGTAAGGGTAATTTTTGGGGTTCGGGGCATTACGAGTCTAAAATCCAGGACGATGTTTTTAAAGTAGGCTATACGGGTGTGGCATCCACGATGCGGGATCAGGCGGAGGATCTTGCGCTTTTGCGTTGCGCTGATGTTACGCTAAATAATGGTTATACGCATTTTGTGGTTCAGGATAAAAACACAACCTCCTACACGCACTCATCTTATACACCACTGATGCCCTACGACTACAAAGGTGCAACCTATTACACAGGAGGCTATAGTTCTACGTACTCCAATCCAGATATTTATTTTGTGATCCGATGCTTTCATGGGAAACCGTTGGATTTGGATGCGTCTCAGACCGTATATGATGCTGCCGATGTTCGTGCAAATTTAAGAGAGCGCTATAAGTTGGATCTAGCAAAAACTGGATTAGAGTCTGTGGATGCTAAAGCTGAAAAGATTTCACACCCAGCATCCGAGATAAAGACATCGCCAAAAACGACGAGTCTATCAGCTGGGATTGATTCAAGTGACAAAGAGGAGGTTGGTCGTGCGTTCGAATCTGCGCTTAATTAATCGATCTACCTGGATTGCGATATTGTTTGTTTTGCTGCTATCAGGAATTGCTTGGGCGGCCAAAAAGGATGGTTTGAACGAAGCAATGATGGGTGAGAATATATCTGGTGGGTTTGGAGATTTTGGCATCAACGCCAAGGATATGTTTACGGCAGAGAGTCGAGAAGTGTTGTGGTTTGCTTCGTTTAAAGGATTCATTGGCGCGCCCCAAGCAAAATTATCCATCGATTGGATTACTCCGGCGGGTGAAGTTTTTAAAAAAGAAAAGTTTTCCACACGCCAAAGCAATTCTAGATTTGGTTGGGCCAAGCTCGACATTCAGGGCGTCGACAAGCAGGCGCTGACGCTTCCGGGAGAATGGACCGTTCGGGTCTATTGGGATGAGGAGCTGATTGATACGCGTAAATTTTATCTAGGTGATAGAAAATTCGCCCAAATCACTCCTCGTGTTGTCGAGGAGGGTATTCAAGGTGCGCCCGTTGCGGCAGATACAGCCGAGGGACATATTCGGTTGGCCAAGGTGTATTTTGCCAAAAATCAAATCAATCGCGTTATCCAAGAGCTACTCCTAGCGCAAAGAGCGGAGCCCACTAAACCAGAGGCTTATCTGGTACTGGGAACCGTATATAATTCGACAAAACGTCCAGATGATGCGATTCTGCAATTTACTAAGGCAGGTGCTCTTGGTGCGGACAAGAATGCAGTCCGTCGAGGGTTGGCGGCCTCCTATGAAAAGCTCGGTCTCATTAACGATGCGATAAAGGAATACGAAGTCGTTATCGTTTCGAATTTAAGTACACACGAAGATTCTAAAAAACTAGACGCACTCAAAGCTCTAAAGAATAAAGCTACGACAACGTAAAATTTATATAAAGTAGGAAAGTAGGTATTGACTACTTCCGGCTTATCGGGCATACT
>CAYJSE010000070.1:0-3153 GCA_964372765.1 uncultured Planctomycetia bacterium
TAATAGCCGATCGTTCAAACAAATGGCTTTGGAAGAGTTTTTTAAAAACCCAGATTGTTTGGTAGAATGATCGCAGCTAAGTCGCTAAAAACCGCCTAAGAATCGCGGGGAGGCAAGGCCACAAGATATTGTGGGGCGCGGACCAGGTCCGGAATCCGCTAATACTTCTTGCAAAATAGAAATTAAATTCTATAATACAACACACCGTTACATAACTATTTCACTTTTAGCTCTATATGGCGCGAAAACTAAAACCTATCCTGGTGCATGAAATTCTGCAAAGAAAAACGATCCGGCTTTTTTCTCCGGAGGAGTTTCGTCGAATTTTCTCGGTGACGCTTCGGGCTGCCCAGGAGTTTATCAAAGACCACCAGCAGGACCTTTTTATCAAGCTCCGCAATGGGCTCTATGCGTCCAGACTGGACCTGCCGACAGAACTCGAAATAGCCAACCGGCTTTATGGGCCGTCCTATATTTCTTTTGAATACGCGCTTGGATACTATCGTATTCTTCCGGAGTCCGTTTATACGGTCACTTCGGCGACGCCAAAAATCACACGGCGGTTTAGCGTTCACGGGAAGTCCTATGAGTATCTCACGATTAAGAAGGAGGCCTATCGTGGTTATCGTTCCGAAAAACGGGGTCGTCAGGTGGCGCTGATCGCGGAGCCTGAAAAAGCGCTCGCAGACTACCTCTATTTTGTGGATTTGAAGCGTAAGGATTTTAATGATCGGTTAAACTTGCGCCGCATCCAAAAAAAGCGGTTGCTTCATTATATTAAGCTTTTTGGCCGCCCCGGCCTTTTACGGTATGTGAAGGGGGTATTGTGATTGAGGCAAGTATCTTGAAGGAGTTTGCGCAGCGTTATCAGACCACGTTAGACAATGTTGTCCGGGAGTATTTTCAGCACCTTTTTCTCTCGCATCTTTATCAAGAAAAAAAATCCGAGTCTTTGCTTTTTAAAGGTGGGACGGCGCTGCGTCTCATCTGGCAGAGCCCCCGTTTTTCCGAGGATTTAGATTTTACGGGTCATAAAATTTCAATTCATCAGATTGAGACTGTCGTGGAAACCGCTTTAGAGAAAATGGAAAAAAGTGGTGTTCGGACTGATATTGAAGAGTCCAAGAAAACATCCGGGGGGTATCTGGCCATTTTTGGTTTTGAGACAGACGAATACAAAAGCGGTATTCAGATTGAAGTTTCCTTAAGGGCCGAGACCGGTGCCGCGGCCCAAGCCGCGCTGATTCAATCTGATCTTCTGCCACCCTACACGCTCATACACTTGGATGAGAAAAAACTGGTAGGTGAGAAAATTCGGGCCTGCCTAACGCGTGCTAAAGCACGCGATTTCTACGATCTCTATTTCATTTTAAGGAGTCGCATGCCGTTTAAAGAGGTTTTTTTGAAAGACAAAACTTTGAAGACCAAACTTCGCGTGGGAGTTGAGCGACAAAAGCTCGACATGCGCGGCGAGCTGAAAATATTCTTGCCGGTTAGCCAGCACAACTTGCTCAAAAATTTCAAGGCCGTACTTCTCGCCGAAATCGATAGAAATCTAGCCGATTAAGTCCCATTATGCAGTGCGGGCCTGGTCCGGGATTTACGAATCCTAAATAGGTATTTTCTTGACAGATTCTCCTAAAATATTTATACTAATCGTCGATATATTGAAATATTGACTAATAGATAATTTAAAATGAACAAAAACGAAATAATAGAGATCCTTCAGGAATGGAATTTTTGGCAGGCCAGTCCCGATACGGGTGTGCCTAGACAGAGCTACCCTGCTAGAGTTAAAGAGTTTTTAACGTCCAATCAAGTGATCACGGTGACTGGGCCGCGTCGCGCCGGAAAATCCATCGTCATGCGGCAAGTTGCAAAAAAGCTCATGGAGCAAGGCGTCCCCACGAGTGATATTCTCACCGTAAATTTTGAGGACCCGAGATTTACGGAATTGAGCACCCAGCTTTTAGGACAAATCTACGAGACTTATCTGGAATTTTTGATGCCCAAAGGCCAGATCTATCTTTTCTTGGATGAAATCCAGGAAATCCCGGAGTGGGAGAAGTGGATCCGGTACATGCACGAGCTAAAGAAAGCGAAGATTGTCGTTTCCGGTTCCAACGCAAAACTTTTGAGTCGTGAGCTTGGCACGCTTTTGACGGGCCGTCACCTGGATGTGACGGTATTCCCGCTTTCATTCAAGGAGTTTCTTGAGTTTAACGGCCTAAGCCCCAAAAACAATCTCGATACTTTGAGTCAAAAGACTCAAATTAAAGGTCTCTTGAGGAAGTATCTGGAGTATGGTTCTTTTCCCGAAGTCGGACTCTCAGAACAGAAAAAAGAAATCCTGCTGCATTATTTCGAGGATCTTATAAATAAAGATCTTTTAAGACGCTTCAAGATCCGTAAAGAGCAGGCATTGAAATCGCTCATCAAATTTTATTTGAGCAACGTCGCAACACTCACGACGTTTAATTCCATCGAAAAGTTTCTCCAGCTTTCCGGGGATACGATCGACAAGTTTTCGGGATATCTCGAGCAGGCGTACTTGGTTTTTTTTCTCAAACGGTTTTCGTTTAAGGTAAAGGAGCAGGAAAAAAATCCAAAAAAAGTCTACGCGATTGATACGGGTTTGAGCAACGCTATCGGTTTTAGATTTTCAGAAAATATCGGGAGATTGGCCGAAAATCTCGTATTTCTTGAGCTTAAACGCCGGCAATCGATGGATCCAGGATTGGAGCTTTTCTACTGGAAAGATATTCATCATCGCGAAGTAGATTTTATTTTGAAGCGTGACACAAGTATCGCGGAGCTCATTCAAGTGTGCTGGAATGTCGATGATGTCAAGACCCGCGAGCGCGAGATCACAAGTCTCGTTAAAGCAGCCCGAGAGTTGAAAGATACCCATACACTCGTGATTACCGACGATTATGAAGCCGAAGAAGTGATCAGCGATTGTCAGATCCGTTTTGTCCCTCTGTGGAAATGGTTGCTTACCTAGAGATGTTCAACAGCTTGGTCTTGCGGACCACACGTGGTCTGTACCCGTCAACCACCCACTCAAAATCGACTTCGCCCGTGTTTTGCCCCCGCAGATTTTATTGAAAGAAGCTGTGGGGTGGTGAACTTCCAGAATCGCGGGGCGGCAAG
>CAYJSE010000071.1:0-3099 GCA_964372765.1 uncultured Planctomycetia bacterium
CTGGTGAGGTGAGGATCACAAGCGTCAACCCCGGGACGAATCAACTCATTAACTCACTTGTTTATCTGCCCGGCCCCAACGGCGAGCTCTTAGAAGAGGACAAGCCCGATCGGCCCAATGACGATATCTTAAAGCTTCAGTCCGGTGTCTTTGAAGGGCTGGATGACAATGAGCGGCCCTATATTTATATCTATGATGAGGAAGGACGCATTACGTTTGCGGACATCTATACCGAAGACACCGATGAAGAGAACAATCCCTTGGGCACCTATACGCGTTCCATTAATACGTACACCTACACCGGAAATCAGGTGGAGATTAGAAGTGAGACCCCAGAACGAGAGTGGCGCTTTACCCAGGTCGTGGACTTGGGTGCCGACCGTAAGTTCAATACAGAGGATGATGTCGTTCTAAGTTTTTCAACCATCGATGACCAGGGACACGAAATTGTTCAACAACTGGATAACATTGGGCGAATTATCAGACTGGTCAACGTAACGGAACAAACGGAGACGGTGTTTGCGTATGAGGGCAATCAGGCCACGATCACCTCCAGAAATATTTTGGACGTGAGTCTCATTTATAGGCAGATTATTGATTTGGGTGCCGATGGTGTGATCGGGGGCATCGATGAGGACCGGGACATTGTCCGTTTTTATGAAGTCCCCGACGAAAACGGGCAATTGGTCACCCAATATTTTGATGCTTTGGAAAATCTGATACGGTCCATCCATTTTGAGCCGGTTAAAAACGAAGAGGAAATCATTACCGGATTTGATCAAATCGAAGTGGTCTACGCCTACGACTTCGAAAACACTACGGCAACCCTCGACGTCAATAAAATCTTCCCCGACGAAAGTAAAATCTTCCTGTACCGAAGCGTCGTGACGCTAGACGAAGGACGCGTGACAGAACTCAGCAAAACCTTGTATCTCGAGACTTTTGATGACAATGAAAAAT
The DNA here is from genome assembly GCA_964372765.1 of uncultured Planctomycetia bacterium. GTDB lineage: Bacteria > Omnitrophota > Gorgyraeia > 2-02-FULL-51-18 > CAYJSE01 > CAYJSE01. The sequence continues at coordinate 961 of CAYJSE010000071.1, forward strand.
TAATCACCCAACACTATGACCTGAGCGGAGATTTGATCAAAACGACGCATTATGAGCCCATTCTGAACGAAGCCGAGGAAATCACCGGTTTTGATCTGATTGAAACGCTTTATTCCTATGACCGGCTAGCAGGTACAGCCACCCTAACTCTAAGCAAAATATTGGGCGGCGGAGCGCAGGAGTTTTTTGCATTACAAGTGATTACCTTGGACGACGGAAAAATCACGGACTTGAGCCGAATCATTCATATCGAGAGTCTGGATGAGAACGGCCAGCTGCTGATCCAAGATTATGATGAGCTCGGCGATTTGATCCGCACCATTCGATTCGATCTGATTGAAGACCGGGAGGGGGCGATTATCGGTTACGAAAAAGTCGAATCGCTCTACACCTATCACCATGAGGAAGGAACGGTCACAGTCGAGGCCTTTAAGTTCGCGAGTGAAACTGAAAAGGTGTTCTACTACAGGCAACTTTTAACGTTGGAAGAGGACCGCCTGACGGAGAACAGCAAACTGATTGAATTCATGAGTCAGGACGGCAGTCTGCAGAGATTTGACTTGCTGGGCCGATTGATTGCCCAGCGCAATCCGGATGGCGTGAGCGGAGTTGATTATGATCCGGTCACCGGCATTGCCATTGCGTTTATCGATCCGACGGGAAATGTCATTCAGCTCGAAAAAGTGATCGATCCGACCGGCGTTGTTTCCTCCCTGAATTTTGCAGGCCAGGATCTTGTTTTCTCGGCAATTGAAGATTATGTCGATACGGACGGCATGACCTATCGGCGGAGGATATTCAGCAACGGTCTTACCGTGATCACACGTGTCGATCCTGATACGCAAGCCGAAGAAGTCGTCCAAGCGACGCATGTTACACAAGGGGTCGGCATTGAGTACGATGAAGGCGGCGTCCGCTTTGTTTTCCAAGGCAATGGAACGATTGTCCGTTTTAAATCAGATAGCGGAAAATTCACCATTGATTGGATCCGCAACATTCAGGGCCGCACCGATACGTATCATTATAACGAGCAGGGCGCCATTGATTATGTGATTCAAAGCGACGGAGTCCGCCAGGAATTCATTCTGGATGAAACCGGGAAAAATATATTGGACGCCGAGGGTCGTGAAAAAATAGCCCGCACGATTGACCGTCTCGGCCGCGCGAGCCAATGGATATATAGTTCAGACGCACCAAATGCCGGCCAGTTAAGCAAGATACTAGTTTTCGAAAATGATTCGGTCAATGCGCGGCTTCTCGCCGAACGCTTGATTCCCGAAGGAATTTTGCTCAGTTATGGCGCCAATGGTGACATCATACAACGCCAAGAAACGGATTCAGAAAATGAGTTGATTACCAGACAATTTAATACCGTTGGATTAGCATCAGAAGAAGCACGCCAAAAAGGAACAGGTCAGCTTGAGGCAATCATCACACAAGGCCTCACTATTTTTGGTGTTTCTATTGTTCTTCGTATTGACTATCCGGATGGCAGCTTCGACGTTAACGAATATGATCCGGTGGGAAGGGGAAGACTGCAAAAAACAATACGGAAAAATCCAGCCGGAGAAATCGTTTCCGAATCCGTATTTAAAACCAATTCCTATTTAGAAGACGAACTTTTTTATTCCATTCAATATCAAGGCGGCGTTCCTGCGACAGTTAGTATTTTCGAATATACGTCTGATCCAAAGGTCATACGGACGCGCGAATACCGTGTTAACGGCAATTTGGATAATATTACCGAAGCCGGCACTTTAATACCAAACGATGACGATGAAAATGACGTACTCATCAATCAGCAAGAAGTCATACGCATAGATGAAAATACGGCAAGAGTAAAAACAAATCTCAATACGGATTGGTCCGCAAGCGCATCAACAAGATACATTGAGCAAAGCCAAGACATTGACGGCTTCACACGGCTTGCCGAATACACCGACAATACCTTCTCAACCGTTGACTCGAGGTCAAAACTTAAGGACTTAGGCAATGGATTGACACGGGTCGTGACTGATTTAGACGCCGCTTGGTTTGAGACGGCCGATTCACGCTTCCTGGATCAGGGAGAAACCCCTGAGGGCTTCACACGGCTCGCCGAATACAGTGACAATACCTTTACGACCGTGGACTCCCGCT
>CAYJSE010000072.1:0-3082 GCA_964372765.1 uncultured Planctomycetia bacterium
CGCAGTCCCTCAATCTCGCAGGAGTTTTGATTCTTCACGAAAAATTCGTAGTCTTTCGAGGTCAGCGTCGTGTCTAGAAGCTGGGTCAGGATGTCCACGCACTTGGCGAGCTTCAAAAGCGCGCGCTGGTCGTCATTTTGGAAAAGCTTTTCTTTCACTTCGTTTTCAAACGCTTCTACTTCGTCAAAGATCGTGATGAGGTCGATCGACTCGTAGAGCACCACGTACTGGGAGTAGAGGATCAGGTTTTTAAACTCGAGCGGGTTGATCTGGATTTGCTGGGCCGCGCCGGCCAGGTAATAGTGAAACTGCCCCGGTGTGATTTTGTTTTGCTTGAACTGCAGGGCTTGGAGGACGAGGCGCTCGAGCTCCGGCTTGGGGAGCTTTTTACCCATCTCTTCGATCAGCGCGTCGCGCTCTAGACCTGCCTTTTGAAAATCGATCTCGCTTTCCAGCTCCACGGCGCCGGCTAATTTCGAGAGATTTTGAAACTTTCGATAGTCCACGCCGGCCACGCGGGCTTGCTCGCTAAAAAACTTCCAGTACTCGGTAAACTTGATGTCGCCATTTTGGTGCAGCAGCTTGTGGGAGATGAGCTTCTGGAGATCAGCCGGGTACACCTTGCTCTCGAGCTCTTTCACCACTTTTTTCAGGCCTTTTAGCTCGGCGCGGATTTGGGGTTTTTTCTCGATCAGGCTCTTAAAAACTTCCACGTTTTCGCGGTAAAGTTCAGGGTCATCCACGCCGTAGAGACTCACGGGCTCCTTGGAGATCATCGAGTAAAATTCCGCGGCCGAGACCTTGCCCTCTTTCATCAGAAATTCGCCGACTTTTTTTCTGGCCTCTTCCACGGGGAAAGCCGAGATGAGCGAGGTGTCGACGAGACCGCTCGAACCCTCAATGGCGATCAAGTTCAGGTTGTAGTTCGAGACGAGATTGTCGAGGATCTTGGTGATACTGCCTTGAGCGCCGAGCTTCGAGTGAGCGTCCTGGATATTGATGATGATTTCATCAGTGCTCTTTACGGCGACTTTGCGGGTTAACCCAGAGTCGGGCGGGATCGTGATGTCGTTTAGTTTGGCCTTGGGAGTGGCATTTTCGCTGGCCGTCTCTTTCACGTTTGACCACAGCGGCGTGCCGCCCTGCGCTTGAAGAATGTCCTGCCCCAAAAACGTGATCACCAGCGTCGCGGCGATGCTCCGGAAAAAAACGCCAAACCGCGACCGAAAGCGCGGCGTATCCTCCGTCATTGCGAGGAGTCCCGCCGCATGGCGGGACGACGAAGCAATCTCTGCGGACAGCTCAGATTGCTTTCCGCCTGAGGCGGACCCGCCTTTGGCGGGCGCCGCTCGCAATGACGGCATCATTTCCGGAGTCTCATTGGCTTTCATTTCTGGCTTTAGCTTGTCATCCATTCTTTCAATCGTCTCTTTTTAATGCTTCGTATAATACATATAAAATACATGAAAGAACTACCACGCAAAAAAGGCCTTGCTTCCACAAAGCCCGTGGATACTTATTTAACTCGTCACACAAGTGTAAAATAAGTACCCAAAAAATAAAACCAAATTTTTAGTCTGGTTGCTTAGATTCATTCACCGATCCCAACGGTCACTGTCTGCCCAAAGTATACATCGCCGAGCCATCCGGGTCAAGCGCTTCCTACAACTATTTACAAACTAATTTATGGTGAGACGGTCCCTATAAACTACATATTATATCTACTAATAATACCCTGTTAATCGAACAGGGACAGTCCCGGGACTGTCCCTCCTACTTACGTGGATAGTTTGTCCTCTAGATAAGAGAACCCGTTTTGACGGTAATAATCACGCAGGTCTTTCTCGAGAAGAGCTCCCAATACACCCCCAAAGTCCTTTGGACCAAATTGATGGATTTGCTTCTTGAGCTTGGCCTTGTCCTCATCGGAAATATCGATCGATACACCTTTTTTTAACAAAAACTCCAGGTCAAAGAAATCCCTCATCTCACCGCGGGTTTTAGCGGCCTCTACTTTCCGTCGGAACATTTCGGCTAAGCTAAGCGTACGGACCAGCACTTGCGCTGAACTTTGGGGAGTGTAGGCTATTTTCTGCTCCGTCCCATGGGTGATAAGTTCTTTACGGATTTCGATTTTTAATTTACGGGCCGAGGTCTTTCCTTTAAATTCATAGAGCATCGTAAAATGTTTGTTTTTAGCATCGGACAATTCGTAGCGCTGGCTTAAAAAATATTTGAATTGCTGATAAAAATCTTCATAACGGACTTTCTTAAAAAACCAGAAACCCAAATCCACCGAATAGCGCGGCAATTCATGACAGAGCCTCAACATCGTACCCCCTCCAAAAACCAGAGACTTTAGTAAACCGCCTCGGTTTAAGGTATCCAACACCTCTATCTCAAAAACTTCGTGACGCTTCAGGTCTTGCATATTTTCTCCATTCGCTTCCGCGTATCGAGCGGGAATGCCTTGGACAGGCGTTTCAGCTCTGCTCGGTCAAAACGGGTGGCGTCCAACGCCGATTTGTCCAGACGGTACCGTCCGAGCGACTCGAGATACAGAGCATCCAAAAACGCTTTTTCAGGCAGAGCAATAAAAAAGTCCTCTTTCTTGGCAAACCCAAAATAGAGCTTCGGTTGCAACTTCAAGTAACGAAACTGGCTTCCGCCCGCCTCGAGTGTCTTCGTCCGGACTGTGGCCACGGATTCCCAGGCATCCTGTTGAATTTGAGTGGTGATTTCGTAAAAAGCCAAGGCCGTTGTGAGCGAAATATAGGAGGGAACCTGGAGCCGGTTTGCGGCCATGAAAGCCTCGCGATCGGTCAGGCGCTTCCAGCGCTCAAGCAAGCAATAGACATCTCTTTTCAGCCGAACCAAAAACCCCGCTTTGACATAGCGGCAAGAAACGACCCTCGCCGAAGCCTCGCCAATACCTAGAGCTTCGCCGACTTCCCTCGACGAAAAAAGAAACGGCTTTATTGTGCTTAATCGGCTAATTTTCATAAGTACAGTAAATTAACATTATTGTTAATCAATTGTACTTTATTAAAATCCGCTTGTCAAGCAGGGACGGTTCCGGAAC
>CAYJSE010000073.1:0-2914 GCA_964372765.1 uncultured Planctomycetia bacterium
CTTCGTCGCGGAGTTTACCCTGAGAGTCATCGCAGGGCTCCTCGCAATGACAAAGCAGACAATGCTCATAATTACCGGTGTGTTTCTACCAACAACCTTTTCCCAATAAACACGGAGAGGTCCACTACGCGGTTCGAGTAGCCCCATTCGTTGTCATACCAGCTAAATACTTTCACGAGGCGCTTGTCAACCACGTTGGTCAACTCAGCATCGACAATTGAAGAATGGGCATTATTCGCGAAGTCCTTCGAGACCAGCGGTTCCGTGCAGTACTGCAGGATCCCCTTCATCTTGCCGTCGGCGTACTCTTTAAACGTCGCGTTGATTTCTTCTTTCGTCGCGTCCTTTTCGAGCTCGCAGGTGAGGTCCACGAGCGACACATTCGGGGTCGGCACGCGGATCGCGACGCCGTCCATCTTGCCCTTCAGCTCCGGGACCACCAGCCCGATCGCCTTCGCCGCGCCTGTGGAGGTCGGGATCATGGACAAAGCCGCTGCCCGTGAGCGGCGGAAATCTTTATGCGCCAAATCCAGCACCTTTTGGTCGTTGGTGTAGGAGTGAATCGTGGTCATGAGACCGCGCTTGATGCCAAAGCGGTCCACCAGCGCCTTCGCGATGGGCGCCAGACAGTTGGTCGTGCACGACGCGTTGGAGATGATATGGTGCTTCGCGGGGTCGTATTTTTCCTGGTTGACGCCAAGCACGATGGTGATATCTTCATTTTTGGCCGGAGCGGAAATAATGACTTTCTTGGCGCCACCCTTGGTCATGTGCACTTCGGCCTTGTCTTTGTCGGTAAATACGCCGGTGGACTCGACCACGATATCCACACCCAGATCAGCCCAAGGAATCTGCGCCGGATCTTTGTAGCCTAAAACTTTCAGCGTCTTGCCATTGACCTTCAGGTTCTCGCCGTCGACTTTGACATCGCCATTAAACGTGCCAAGAATAGAGTCGTATTTTAAAAGGTACGCGTGAGACTCGAGCGGTACCGGCAGGTCGTTGAACGCCACAATCTCGATGTCTTTATTGCCCGCGGCTGCGCGAAAAATATTGCGCCCGATTCTCCCAAAACCATTGATACCGACACGAATCGCCATGACACTTCCTCCTTGAAATTGAACTTGCAATTATAACAAATGCAGGGACGGTTCTCAAAGTGATTTTAAGATCAAGAACCGTCCCTCAAGTTTTACAGAGTATGGTAAAATGCGCCTATGATCAAAATCATCCAAAAACCCATTTCGAAAACTGAGCTGGATTCGTTCTTGGGTAACCCATACTCCGACATGATTAAATTTGTCGTCGATATCCAAAAAGAAATCCTCGCGCTTGGCGGCGAACTGCATGCCGATGCGGAAGCTGAACTACTGGAGGCCGGTTCAAAACAGTCAGATCTCTGGGGTGCCAACATTTATCCTTCAAGACCTAAAGAAACGAGAATCGAATACACGTCGCTGATCAATATCCGCCCCGCTGTCGGCAACAATTCGATGGAAGTCAAAAACGAAAAAACTAAAATTGCGATCAAAACCATCGTGGACAGGCTCGTCCCATGACACCCGAACGTTGGCGCGAACTCCCGCTCGATAGACAAATCCTGAACATCGCATCGGAATTATCCCGCGCTAAAAAATGGCTTTTTGAGAACAACGACGAATTTTTCAAGAAATCCATCGAACGATCGTTGGAATTGATTGACTTAACGACGGAACTTGTACTCTCGCCTGGATTCTTGAGGGAATGGCTCCGTTTCAGGGAATTCCTGGCGGGATATTACGTCGGACAAAATTCTAAAAACGACTTCCCCCTCTTACAGAAAAATCTGCTCGATCTAAACGAATCCGTCCACAATTTGAATCTTGCCCTGTAGGGGCGCGATTTATCGCGCCCGTCGGTGGGGGTTACGCCGCGGCGCTGACGGATCGGGCCACAATACGGGCAAAATTGAGGAACTGGTCGATCGCAATTTTCGCGATACGTTTAATGAGGATGTTCTTATACTGGGCTTGCTTGGAAACGGAGGGGGTCGTCAAAAGCGAAAACTCTCTCTGGCCAAATTCTCTGCCTGTCAACCGATGGAAAAATTTCCTCGCCAAATCGTTGGATTCGATGGAGTCTAACCTCGCGACCAAAATGGCGGCGATCATGGTGCTCGCGTAAGGCAGGGCGTGGATAAACTGCTTGTCGGAAACGGCACTTTCCAAAAATAGAACCCTTGATTTTTCTCCCTCGGCCTCACGTAGGGTATTTTCACTAAAGAGATCAATGTCCACAACTCGGTAACTTTCTCGAATGCCGCTAATATCATCGGAGCCTTGCGCCAACGCGCCGTCTTTACTGACAAATTGTACGTAAACGTTTTGGAATGACGTTTGAACGCTCTGCTTGATCTCCAGCATCAACTTAAATTCCGCATCTGAAGTAGGCGCTTTCCATCGCAAAACCGCCGGCTGGCCATTTCGCGCGTCCCGGGCCGCCTCCATACCCATTCGAAAGAAGCCATTCTCGACCGAGGCCGCCGTCTGCGGAGCGTCTAGTCCAACCACAAGACGCGCTTCCTCTTTGCCGATCACAATCACTGGCTTGGCCTTGGCTCTTTCCATGATATCGGCGGGAATAAGGACCTCTCCCACAACCGGTCCGCCCAACTCTTTATAAAACTGCACATAAACATCTCTTTTCTCCTCTCTGAAATTCACCAGGGCGTTTTTCTGGATCTGGTTGAAATAGAACCCAAAAAATCTGCCTAAAATGCTAGACCGGGAAGCATGGAGCTTCGCCAAAACAAACAGCGTATCCTCATCTTTGGCCGCATCGGCTACGCGGTCCGGCGTGTCTACGATCTCCTCCGTTAATCTCGCCCCAAATTTTTCTTTAAACAATTCCGCTGGCGCGTCGAGCCGCGCTCCCG
>CAYJSE010000074.1:0-2913 GCA_964372765.1 uncultured Planctomycetia bacterium
GAACACTCCGGGGATATTGGCCTCGATCTTCTCGATGTCCTCATCCGTGAATCCGCGCTCCTTTAAGGTCGCGGGATTGATATGCGGCGTGCCATCAAGCGTCATCGTGCCGGTGACGTACGTAATGATGTCGCGGACTTGGTCCTCGCGATAACCCAAATTCTCGAGCGCTTGGGGCACGGATTGATTCACGATCTTGAAATAACCGCCGCCGGCGAGTTTTTTGAATTTGACGATCGAGAAATCAGGCTCGATGCCGGTGGTGTCGCAATCCATGAGAAGCCCGATCGTGCCGGTCGGCGCGATCACGGTTGCCTGGGCGTTACGGACCCCGTATTTTTCGCAGAACCTCACCACTTCGTCCCAATCCTCATGCGCCGCGTTTAGAAGTTCGGGCGGACAAAGCTTTTCATTGATCTTGTACGATGCGTCGCGGTGCTTTCTCATCACACGCTGTGTCGGCGCGGCATTCACCGCGTAGCCCGGGAAAGGCCCTTTGTGCTTGGCGATCTCCGCGGAGGTGCGGTACGCGTGTCCCGTCGTGATCGCGGTGATGGCGTCGCAGATTGTAAACGCTTTTTCGGAATCATACGGAATACCCTTTACCATGAGAAGCGTGCCGAGATTCGCGTAACCCAAGCCGAGCGGCCGGTAATCGTGGCTATTTTGAGCAATGGCTTGTGTGGGATACGATGAATAATCCACCAAAATTTCCTGCGCCGTAATGAAAACACGGCAAGCCAGGCGGTAGCCTTTGACATCAAAAGTGCCGTCCTCATTCAAGAACTTCATAAGATTAATGGACGCGAGATTACAGGCGCTGTCGTCGAGAAACATGTACTCGGAACAAGGATTGGAGGCATTGATCCGGTCCGTATTCGCCGAGGTGTGCCAATCATTGATCGTCGTGTCAAACTGGACGCCGGGATCCGCGCAGGCCCAGGCCGCGTAGGCGATCTGATGCATGAGGTCGCGCGCTTCATAGGTGTCACACACCGCGCCGGTGGTGCGGAAGCGCGTCTGCCACTTCGCGCCATCCAAATACGCTTTCATGAAATCATCCGAGATGCGGACAGAGTTGTTGGAGTTTTGGCCTGAAACGGTTTTGTAGGCCTCGCCATTAAAATCCGAGGGGTATCCCGCCGCGATGAGCGCCGCGACTTTTTTCTCTTCTCTCACCTTCCAATTGATAAAATCCGCGATCTCGGGGTGGTCCATATCCAGGCACACCATCTTCGCCGCGCGGCGTGTCGTGCCTCCGGACTTGGTGGCTCCGGCGCCGCGGTCCAACACTTCCAGAAAGGACATCAAGCCCGAAGAGGTGCCTCCGCCGGACAACTTTTCCTGACGGCCGCGGATCTTCGAGAAATTGGTGCCGGTGCCTGAACCGAATTTAAAAAGCCTCGCTTCGTTCTTGATGAGATCAAAAATAGACATGAGATCGTCTTCGACTTTTTGAATAAAGCACGCGGAGCACTGCGGATGCGTGTAAGAATCTTTGGTGAGCGACGGGGCGCCCTTTCTAAAATCCCAGGCGTAGCTGCCGCCGCTGCCGGTCCTAATGCCATAGGTTTCGGCCAGGCCGCAGTTAAACCACACCGGCGAATTGAAAGCGCCTTTCTGCGTCACCAAAAGATGCGCGAGCTCCGACTCAAACGCGTCCGCATCCTCGGGTGTGCGGAAATATCCCCCCGATTCCTCGCCTGACTTTCGAAGCGAATGAGCGATGCGATGCACGACCTGGCGGACACTTGTCTCGGAACCGCCCCCGGGGACGCCCGCCTTACGAAAATACTTGGAAACAACAATATCCGTCGCCAACTGTGACCACGATTTCGGGATCTCAGCGTTTTCCATTTTGAAAACTACTGAGCCGTCCGTGTTGGCGATTACCGAACTTCTTTTCTCATAAGTAATGGCGTCCAAAGGGTCCGCACCGGGCTTGGTGAAGTGTCGCTCGAACTTCATTCCCTTCATAGGCCCTGAAAGTGCGGCCGTGGTTGGTGAGACGCTTTTTACTTTTGAGCCATTTTGCATGTTGCCCTCTCCTATGAGTAGAAAATTGTGACGAAAAAAACGGAGTTCGCCCTGACACGCGATGATCCGTTTCGAAAAAAAATTAAATGATCAAATCTGTTTTGAAGTATAAACCCGGCCTTGTGGTTGTGTCAAGGATTTTTTTATAAAAACCACAATATTTTGTGTTTTTTTGTTGCCAAACACTATTTTCCGCCCTAGGAAATTCATTGATTTCGGCCCACGCTCTTGATAAAATGATACAAGAATTTAACAAAGGAGATCACTTATGCCCGAAGCGGTTGCTTTAGATAAATTCACGCTGATTTTATTTGCCCTGCGGTGGATCCATTTTATTTTTGGAATCATTTGGATCGGCCACCTTTACTTTTTTAACTTCGTCAACGGCCCTTTCACCAAAACGCTCGACGCCGGCACGAAGAAGATCGTCGTGCCGCAGCTCATGCCGCGGGCGCTCTGGTGGTTCCGTTGGGGAGCGATGATCACATTTCTCTCCGGATGGATCTACATTATAGGAAAGCTCCAGCTAAGCGGCTCAGGCGTCGAAGGACTTTTTAATTCGACCTGGGGACAATGGATCTCGACCGGCTCTCTCTTAGGCAGCATCATGTGGTTCAATGTCTGGTTTATCATCTGGCCGGCGCAAAGGAAACTCATCACCTGGACAAAGAAGGGTGAAGCTCCGGCGGAAATGGCGGACCTTGCGAAGAAAGCGATGCTGACGTCCCGACTCAATACTTATCTTTCATTCCCGATGCTTTTCTGTATGGGCGCGGCGAGCCACCTTCCGGCCTACAACGCGGTGCTCGTCCTTTCAGCATTCGTGATTGGATTTGTTCTTGTGTGGCACTTCGTGAATAAAGTCGCGGTGAAAGT
>CAYJSE010000075.1:0-2741 GCA_964372765.1 uncultured Planctomycetia bacterium
GGATCCAGCGTGTTGGCGCGCGAGTCAATCGTGGCATCGGAGGTCTGAATCGCGATATTGTCAAATGAGGTATAGCCCACACTGTCATTGCCGCTTGAATACTGCGTGCCCAGCCACACCTCGCCGCTGGTTCTTCCGGTCAGCGGATAGGCGCTTTCACGCCATCTTCCGTTGTAAACTTGGCCGCCCACGTACGGATAATAGCCGTCCATCAGATACTTGTTTCCGGACAACGGCTGGGACACAAGCTGAGGACTGTAGTCGATCGCGAGCTTTCCGTTCACATACACCTTGACGAGCTGGCCAAACGTCTCGATTTTGACTTTATAATCATCATTCGCCGTTTTTTGAATTTCAGCCGCGCGCATGAGATAGCTTTGGGAGATACTCACCTCTTCCATGTCGCCGTTCACAAGCTGTGAAAGTTCAACGCGCGCCCGGCCGTATTTATCCCGATAAAGGCGAACGTAGTAACCATTGGCCATGTTGTAATAACCCGCGTAGTTATAGGCGCTGCGGTAGGATATCTCCGACCTGAAAAATATCAGAGCCGATGTTTGGTCTTTGACATCCCAATCGGCAGCGACATGAACGTCCATCTCGATCGCGCCATCCGTGAAGCTCGCGGCTCCCTGCAGTCTCGCCACCGAGTAAGAACTCTTGTCATCCTTTTTCACTTTGGGATAACCATCTTTTTTCGTCAGCAGACTGCTGTCGTTGCCGGTCTGCCAAACGTCCGTCTGCCGGTAGACAAAATTGCCGGTGCCGTCGTCGGCGATCTCCCAACTGCCGCTGAACGCGTTGATCGGGATACCCGGTTTTGTCACCTCGCCGAAGGAGTCGTACTCATCGGCACTGACGGTGATCAAATCGTCAAAATAGACCGGCGCATCCGACTGCGAGGTGCCGACACCCGCATAGCCGCTCTTAAATTCGTTGTTGATCGTCGTGAGCACCGGCGTCGGGTTATAATCCAGGTAAACGCTGATCTTGTCGCCCATGAACAGCACTTTCAGCGCGTGGTACCCGCCCGGCAACACTTTAAGACCCGAGACTTTCGCGATCGGATTCTCGCTGTCGTAGGCGCCGCCTTTCACGCGGCCGATCTCCAGTCTGCCGTCGGAGCTGAGCTTCACCGCGTAGCCAATCTTGCCGTCCGGCGTCATGCGGAATAGCAGTATCGCCTGGTTCACCGTGTCCGTGTTTGTAAACTGAATACGCGTCTCTACACTGCCGTCCGTCATGGACTCGTTGTTTTTGATCAAAGCTTTCACATCGTTTTCGTCCGCGGAGGATTCGGCTTGACGCAGTTGGTCGCGGTCGATATTCCAGGTACCGTCGATGATCGTGTACTGGGACGGCACGTCCTCGAGCTCCGGCGTGAACGCGCTGTGGTCGAGCGTTGAATCCGTCGCTATGAGATTATCGAATGAAATACTGGAGCTCGAAGCCGACGTCGCGATACCCGTGAAGCCCTGGCCAAACTCGCTGTCCACCACGCTCACCTGCCCGGCCGGATCGCCGTTCAAAAATACCTTGATCTCATCCAAAACATAAATGACTTTCAGCGTGTAGAGCTGGTTGGCCGAGATGCTCAGGCCATTCGTCAAAGCGCCCGGAATCGATTCGTACTTTCCGTTTCTGATCTTTCCGATCTCGAGCGCGCCTTCAGTGCTGAGCTTCACGGCGTAACCCGATTTCCCGTCAGCGGACATTCTAAAAAGAAGCATCGCCTCGTTGGGATCGCCGGGCGTCGCGCTGGTAAATGTCACACCCACCTGCGAGATGCCGTTGATCATCGACAGATCTTTTTTGATCGCCGAATAAACGTTGGCGGGGTTGGCATGCGTCGCCGACTGACGGGCGCCATTTTGATAAATATCCCAGTCGCCGGTGATGACTTTAAACTGGGCGGGCAGTGATTCTTTGGCCGCGGGATCAAAATCGTTTTCCTTGTAGCCAAAGCCCACTTTCACGTTATCAAATGACGTCGGGACCGGGCCCACCTTGTAGTAAGTGCCCAGCAGCACCGAGCCCGTGGTGTAATCTGTCTGAGATTGCGTATCGATTTTATCGATGTAGAGACGGCCGTTCACATACACTTTAATGTGATTGCCTTGCGCATCAATCTTGATGTGATACTGACCGGAGACGCCCAGGATGTTGCCGCTGGCCAGATTGCCATACTCGGCATGACCATCGTATACCCGGTAGAGATTCACGGCAGCGGTGCCGTCCTGCTTTTGCACCAAGCGAACGTTGTAACCTGTTTTACGCAGCGTCGCGGAAGCGGTGGCCATCCTGAAGAATACGCTGGCGCCGGTTTTATCCGTGCCCGACCAGTCGGTGCCGAGCGTCACGTCCGTTTCGATCACACCATCCGTAAAGGCGTCGGTGCCGTCAATCTTACTTAAGAAATAAGAACTGCCGGCCAAAAACGTGGTGCTGGGATTGTCGCCATTAAAGTGCCGGTCGAGGTTCATGTACACATCGTTGCCGGCGTCATCCTGACGCACTTCCCAGGCGCCGCTCACCGGCGTTATCGCGTCCGGTGTGAAGCTGTCGACCGTCGGCTGAGCTGTTGTCCCGTCGTAGTCGAGCTTCACGTCGTCAAATGAGACCGAGTTGCCGGCGCTTAAGAGATAAGTCCCAAGCCCCGCCCACCCTTGAGTGTAGGACGTGTTATTACCGTAAAGCTGGTACTCGCCGTCCACATAGATTTTGAGATAGCGGCCGTTGGC
>CAYJSE010000076.1:0-2653 GCA_964372765.1 uncultured Planctomycetia bacterium
ATCAAGATCGGCGGCGAGGCGGGCATGGGCGTCGAGTCCGGAGGCGCGGGCCTTGTCAAAGCGTTATCGCGCGGCGGCCTTCATGTGTTCGCGCTTCAGGATTACATGTCCCGTATCCGTGGCGGACACAATTTTTTCCAGATACGCGTCAACACCCAGGAGCTTTACACCTTTCACGATGAAGTGCATCTTCTCTTGGCTTTCACGAAAGAATGCATCGAGCGCCACAAAAACGAGCTCGTCAAGGGCGGCGCGATCATTTATGATGAGGCGCTGGGTTATGACTCGGCGGAAATTACGAAGCTAGGCGTCAAGGCCTGCCCCATCCCCCTCAACAAACTCGCCACCGAGATCGGCGGTCATCGCATCATGGCCAACACCTGCGCTCTTGGAGCTACCGCGGGCATCACCGGTTATGACTTTGAACGCATCAAAGACATTATCGAGACCAATTTTAAAAAGAAGGGCGAAGAAACCATCGCAAAGAATATCGCGGTCGCCAAAGCCGGCTACGATGTGGCGCATGACCTTTACGCTAAAAATTTTGAATACAAGCTTGAAATCGTAAATACCAATGCTTCGCAGCGTCGAATGATTCTTCATGGGAATCAGGCGATCGGACTCGGCGCACTCGCGGGCGGCTGTAAATTTATCTCCGCGTATCCCATGACCCCCGCTACTTCGATTTTTGAATACATCATTTCCAAGGCTAATAAATACGGCGTCGTTTGCAAGCAGACCGAGGATGAACTCGCAGCAATCCTTTTCGCGATCGGCGCCAATCACGCCGGCGTACGCGCCATGACCTGCACTTCGGGCGGCGGATTCAGCTTGATGGTCGAAGCAGTTGGTCTGGCAAGCATCACCGAGACCCCGCTCGTGATCGCCGAGGTTCAGCGTGGCGGCCCTTCCACGGGTCTTCCGACGCGCACCGAGCAGCCGGATCTCGAGTTTGTGATCTTCTGCTCCCAAGGCGAAACACCCCGCATCGTGATCGCGCCAAGCACGATCGAGGAATGTTTCGAAATGGGATGGCGCGCGTTTAACCTCGCCGAAAAATATCAATGCCCGGTCATCATCTTGAGCGATCTGTATCTTTCTTCTCAATTGCGCAGTATCGATAAAAGCCATTTTGATGTCACAGGGGTCAAAGTTGATCGTGGCGAGCTTCTGACCGACAAACAATTGGATAAAATCATCGACTACAGGCGCCACGCTTACACTGAAAGTGGAATCTCTCCACGCGCAATTCCAGGCCATCGCAATGGCGTGTATGTCACCACCAGTGACGAACACACCGAATACGGCTACGCGGTCGAAGACGCCGAGACACGCAACCAGATGATGGAAAAAAGAATGCGTAAGTACGACGCAGCCCTTCAGGAAATGCGCGCGCCCGAGATGTACGGTGATAAGGACGCCGAGGTCACGTTCATCTGCTGGGGCTCTACTTATGGCGCGGTGCGTGAGGCCGTGGATACTTTGCGCAAGAATAAGACCAAAGCGAATCTTTTGAAATTCACGGATATCTGGCCTTTCCCCGAGGACAAAGTGCGGCCGCTCCTTGAAAAAGCCAAATACCTTGTCGCGGTGGAGAACAATTTCACCGCTCAGCTCGCGAGTGTGATCCGCCGCTGCACCGGCATCGAGGTACATTCTAAAATCCTCAAATACAGCGGCCGGCCATTTTCACCCGAAGAAATTTTAGCGCAATTGTCCGCCAAGAATCGCGGCGGATCCGCCTTTGGCGGAAAAAAGGAGGCGGAAGTCCATGTCTGAACCAGCGGTCGTAGCGAAAACCCCCTATAAACTGGACGACTACCAAAGCCCCGAATATTCGACATGGTGCCCGGGCTGCGGCGATTTTCCTATTCTCAAATGCCTCAAAGAATCTCTGATGGCGCAGGAGATCGGCCCGCATCAAGTCATGATCGTCTCAGGCATCGGCTGCGGTTCCAAGCTCCCCTACTACATTAAGGCGAACGGTTACAATGCTCTGCATGGCCGTTCGCTCCCAATCGCGCAGGCCATTAAGCTTGCCAATCACGCGCTTAAAGTGGTCGCGGTGACTGGCGATGGTGACGGTTTGGGAATCGGCGGAAATCATTTCATCCACGCGATGAGAAGAAATCCGGACATTACCCATCTCATTCAAAATAACCAGATCTACGGACTCACAAAAGGCCAAGCGTCTCCGACAAGCGACAAGGGCTTTATCACCAGCACCTCGCCGGAGGGTTCTATTGAATCCGCTGTGAATCCGATCGCGCTCGGCATTACCTGCGGCGCGACCTTTATCGCGCGCACTTCTTCCGGTGACCCCAAACACCTCACCGAGATCATTACCCGCGCGATGAAACATAAAGGTTACTCCCTGATCGATGTGCTCCAGCCTTGTGTCACCTTCAATAAAGTAAACACGTACCAGTGGTACAAGCAGAGGGTTTACAACGTCGAAACACAGGCTGATTATAAACCGACCGACCGTCAGTGGGCTTTTTCCAAGGCGCTAGAGTGGGGCGATAAGATTCCGGTCGGAGTGATCTACCAAGACACTACCCTCCCGACTTACGAAGACCAAGTGGCCGTTCTTAAGGAGCTTCCGTTGGTTCAGCAGGAATTTAATGGGCGTGTGAAGCAGGATGCGGAGAAG
>CAYJSE010000077.1:0-2558 GCA_964372765.1 uncultured Planctomycetia bacterium
GTCTTTTAGAAGCTCGGCGATCCCGCGCGAGTGAAAGCCGCCGGTGACAAGACACGCGACGCGCTCCCCGCGTTCGCGCATGCGCTTGATCGTATTATCCAAGAGCGCTTGGTTGCGCGCCTCGGCTAGCTCATAGAAACGGATGACTTCGGGGATTTTCTGGAAGATTGTTTGAATGTCAGCACTGAGATCCTTCGCTACGCTCAGGATGACGGGAGATGCCTGCAGCGCCTCAGGATGACGGAAGCCTGACAGGACAGCAGAGAAGGCTTCCGGGTCAAATTCCGCGCGATGCGCTTTAAAATACTGGAGACTGGCGCTTGTGAGCTTGATCTCAAAAAGATCCGAGATAATCATTGCCTGGTGCTCGAGCCGGTAAAGCTCTCGCTCAGCGTCGCTTCGGAAAAGCCGCTCACGAATCGCATCCTCCAAATCCCCGATCTCGTCTTTTAAAGCCTCCACGTCGATGGCTTCAAAGAGCGCCATGTAGCTTGCGTATTTGGAGAGATTCTCATACGCGGACAAATCGAGATTGTTCTTTTTTGCGACCTCCAGCAAATACGTCGAAAAGCTCCCATTGGACATGCGGCCCAATTTAAACGACACGCTCTGCAGTACCAGGTCCTCCAGCTGGGCGCGGTCAATCAGCTTCACAAGCGCGTTCATCATCGCCTCGCGCTCTTTATTGACGCTATTGAAGTCGATGCCTTTTTCCATGTTCATCGCCTTGAGCAGGCTCTGAAGCGTCGCGTAGTCTTGCGTCGAAATATCGTATTTATCCGCCAGCCCTGAGATGATCTTCCAGCGCTGTGTAAAGCGCGTACTGCCGCTTTGATCCAAAATACCGTTGCGATTTAGATCGTAGAGCTCTGGGGTATAGGTCGATTCGCCAATCTTGGACAAGGCCTGGCGGATTTTGGATATTTGGGCAAAGTTTTCAGGCTTGGAGGCGACCGCTGCTTTAAACGCGCTGAGGTTTTCCTGATAGAGCTTTTCATCATCCATGCCGTAGAGCGAGACTTCCTGGGCGTTCATCGCCGCGTAAAATTCCCCGGCCGACAGCGTCCCGCGCTGCATCAAAAAGCGCGCCGTATTGCGCCGAGACTGCTCGTCCGGAAAAGCGCTCAAAATTTGGGTGTCGACTTCTCCGACCGAGCCCTCGATGCCGATGGTTTTGATATCGTAATTGCGGACCAGCGTGTCGAGAATGCTGACAATGGATTCCTGGGCGCTGGAATTGTCGTGGATGTCCTTGATGTTGATGATGATTTCGGGACTCGCGGTTTGGTTCGTGTCCTTGGTGAGCCCTAAGTGCCGCGGCACGGAAAAATTGGAAAGGTTGATCTGGGAATCAGAGTCTGCGCTGTGACTCAATTGGGCAAAGCCTAGCTCCTGGGACAAAAATGCCCCCACCAGTGTCCAAGCCACCGTTCGGAGCCGCCAGCTGTATCGTGACTGTCTCATAGGGTCCATTTCAAAGTCTTAAACATCTCCTTAGTGTACTTCTTAAAGAAGGCGTTAAAAAACATACCCCTTCCTATGTATAAGTATACAGTCCAAATGGGTAATTATCTTCATTTTTAGTCGATTAATTTAAACAAGGCACGCCACCACTCTCGTCATTGCGAGGAGCGCAGCGACGAAGCAATCCAGACCAAACCTATGCATAGATTGCTTTCCGCCTGAGGCGGACCCGCCTTTGGCGGTAGAGATTGCTTCGGGCACTACGTGCCCTCGCAATGACATCATTCGAGCCTCGCAATGACGGGAGCTCTTGATCACTCGCAGTAATGGGTGGCTTACAAATTTGCAAAATAACAGTTTTCATGTTATACTTTAATTAGTAAAAATTGGAGGTTTATATGCTCGCCAAAATTACCCGTGGCAATCAGATCACAATCCCTAAGGAAATCATCAAAAAAGCCCATTTAGGCGCTTCCTGCCCCTATGTGGATATCGAGTATTCCAATGGTCAGGTACATTTAAAGCCTGTCACTATTGAAGAGCAAATAGCCCCCGAGCAGCTTGAAAAATTTCATAAATGGGCGTTATCGGACGCTGACAAAAATCATGAATACGGATCCATTGATGAACTTGTAGACCACCTCAAAAAGCGAACCAAAAAACCGTAATGCTCAAGCGTCTTTTCACAAGGCCTTCGTTTGACCGAGACTTTGAAGCGCTTTCTGGGCAAGATCAAATTCTAGCCACAAAAACGGTTCACGCCCTAAAATCTTATTTTCACGGCCACGAAGCAGCGCATGGCTTAAGAATCAAAAAGATCCATTCAAAGAGTGGCACAGAAAGCTACGAAGCGCGTATAAACTTGAGTTTACGCCTCGTGTGGATTGAAACCTCCAATCAAATCCTCCTCTGCATGATCGGTAGCCATGACGAAGTCCGCAAATTTATTAAAAACCTGTAAAACGCTCCCGTCATTGCGCAGAGATTGCTTTCCGCTTGAGGCGGACCCGCCTTTGGCGGTAGAGATTGCTTCGGGCACTACGTGCCCTCGCAATGACATCATTCGAACCTCGCAATGACGGAAACCTCTTGTC